>CANQQT010000064.1 GCA_947626065.1 uncultured Clostridia bacterium
TTCGGCGCTTACGCCGAACTTCTGCGGACAGAATTTCTTTCAGCATTTCTTTTTTCGTCAAAAGAAATGCGAAAAAAACGGATTTTGGATAGAAAACGGTCGGGGCAGTTGCCCCCGAAAGTGATTTTTTTGAGGCAAAAGAAAATTTTTCACCGGCGAAAGCGCCGGAAGCGGCAACAGGCCGGGGCAGTGGCCGCAAGGGCCGGACACCGGGCGCAAAACTAATTTCCCACCGGCGAAAGCGCCGGAAGCGGCAACAGGCCGGGGCAGTGGCCCCAAACCTCCGGGGCCGGGGGCAGAGCCCACGAAAGCAATATTAAAATACCAAAAACATCTTGACATCCCATTTTAAATATGATAAAATAAATACGACATAGGGAGTAGTTTGCGCGGAGACGCGTTTCCAACGTCAACATCACGCGCCGGGCGACCGGCGATGGCGTGGATCAAAGAACGAGACTATGTACGGATGGCCCGTGCATTGTCCCGTTCTTTTTCGGTTCCGAATATAATAGAATAGGAAGAAAACGTTTCAAAATACCCGAAAAAGAAAGGAAAGCCGGAAGATGAAGCATTATCTGGAAGAAAAGGAAGACGTCCTTGAGGAGCTCAAAACCTCAAGGAGCGAGGGACTCTCGGAGGCGGAGGCCGAAAAAAGGCTTGAGCACGAGGGGAGAAACCGGCTCGCGGAGGGGAAGAAGGTCACGCTGATCAAAAGGCTCCTTGCGCAGATCGCGGACCCGATGGTCCTCGTCCTCATAGGGGCCGCCATCGTCTCGGGAATCACATCGGTTATCGCGAAGGAATCCCCGACCGACGTCTTCGTCATCCTCGCCGTTGTCGTGCTCAATACGATTCTCGGAGTCGTGCAGGAGAGCAAGGCCGAGAAGGCCATCGACGCGCTGAAGGAAATGGCGGCGGCGACCTCAAAGGTCATAAGGGGAGGGAAGCACCTCACCGTGAGGAGCGAGGAGCTCGTCCCGGGCGATATCGTCGTGCTGGAAGCAGGGGACGCCGTCCCGGCGGACGGAAGAATTCTCGAAGCCGTCAGCCTCAAAATTGAGGAAGCCGCGCTGACCGGGGAATCGGTGCCGGTCGATAAGACAGAGGCGGCGCTTTCCGCAAGGGAAAACGGGGACGTGCCGCTCGGGGATCGGCGGAATATGTGCTACATGGGAAGCGTCGCCGTCTACGGAAGAGGCCGGATGGTCGTCACGGGAACCGGAATGAAGACCGAGATGGGGAAAATCGCCGCCGCCATCACCGAGGCGGAGGACGGGCAGACGCCGCTCCAGAAGAAGCTCTCCCAGCTCAGCGGAATCCTCACAAAGCTGGTGCTTGGAATCTGCGTCTTCATGTTCGTTTTCGCGCTGATCCGGAACGGGAAATTCGACGGGCCGACGGTGCTGAATACCTTCATGCTCGCCGTATCCCTCGCGGTCGCCGCCATTCCGGAGGGACTCGCCGCCGTCGTGACGATCGTGCTGTCGATGGGAGTCACCAAAATGTCGAAGCAGAAGGCGATCATCCGGAAGCTCACGGCGGTGGAAACGCTCGGATGCACGCAGATCATCTGCTCGGATAAAACGGGAACGCTGACGCAGAACAAAATGACCGTCGTCTCCCATTGGGGAAGCGACGAGGGGCTCCTCGCAAAGGGAATGGCACTCTGCTCAGACGCCGAGCCCGACGAAAACGGGGAGGCCGTCGGGGAGCCGACGGAATGCGCGCTCGTCAATTATGCGACGAAGTGCGGATTCAACAAGAGCAAGGAGGCCGAAAAAGCCCCGAGAGTCGGGGAAGCGCCCTTCGATTCGATGCGAAAAATGATGTCCACGGTGCACAGAATCGAGGGAAAAATCGTACAGTTCACAAAGGGTGCGCCGGATGAGCTCCTCGCAAGATGCGACAAAATCCTGGTCGGCGGGGAGGAGTGCCCCATGACCGAGGCCTACCGGGTCGAAATCCTCGGAAAGAACGCCGAGTTCGCCTCGGGGGCCCTGCGCGTGCTGGCCTGTGCGACCAAAACCTATGAGAAAATGCCGGAGAATTTCGCGCCAGAAACGCTCGAAAAGGGCCTGACCTTCGTAGGACTCACCGGAATGATCGACCCCGTCAGACCGGAAGTCGCCGACGCCGTCAAGGAGTGCATGGAGGCGGGAATCCGGCCCGTCATGATCACGGGGGATCATAAGGACACCGCCGTGGCGATCGCGAAGACGCTCGGAATTCTCAAGAGCGCCGAAGGAGCCATCACGGGAGCCGAGCTCGACAAAATTCCGGAGGAGGAATTTGCCGAAAAGGTGACGAATTTCTCGGTCTACGCGAGGGTTCAGCCGGAGCATAAGGTGAGAATCGTCAACGCGTGGAGAAAAAGAGGAGCCGTCACCGCCATGACGGGGGACGGAGTCAACGACGCGCCGTCGATCAAGAATGCCGATATCGGAGTCGGAATGGGAATCACCGGAACCGACGTGACGAAAAACGTCGCCGATATGATTTTGGCGGACGACAATTTCGCGACGATCGTGTCGGCGGTCGCCGAGGGAAGGCGGATATTTGACAATATCTGCAAGTGCATCCAGTTCCTGCTGTCGTCGAACCTCAGCGAGGTCATCAGCATTTTCGTGGCGACGCTCTGCGGATTCACGATTCTGGAGCCGGCGCACATTCTCTTCATCAATCTGGTGACCGACTCGTTGCCGGCGCTCGCGCTGGGAGCCGAGAAGGCGGAGCCGGACATCATGAAGAGGAAGCCGAGGAGGAGCGACGAAGGGATTTTCGCGGGAGGAATGGGAGGCCGGGTGGCCTATCAAGGGATCATGATTTCGGTGATCACACTCGCGGCGTACTTTGTCGGGCACAGGATGGAAGCGGGGGTATGGGAAATCGCGCAGAGCGCGGACGGGATGACGATGGCGTTTCTCACGATGGCGATGGCGGAGATTTTCCACTCCTACAACATGAGGTCGAGAGGGTCGATTTTCCGACTGAAGACGCACAATTTGCTGTTGTTCGGGTCGATGGTGCTGTCGCTTCTGCTGACGGCGGCGGTGATTTTCATTCCGGCGCTGAGCACGATGTTCGGATTCGAGGAAATCTCTCTCGCGGAGTACGCGGTGGCGATGGGTCTGGCCGTTTCGGTGATACCCATTGTGGAGATTGTGAAGCTTTTTAGGAAGAAAAAGTAAAATTTTGAGCACCCCCGAACGGGTTTTGCACCTGCTCGGGGGCTTTTTTGAAAAGTTAGTTTTTCTCCGGAAAAATGTTTTCGTGGCCACTGCCTCAACTGTTTCCCCTCCCAAACCGATTTCTTTTTTTCGCATTTCTTTTGACGAAAAAATGAAACAGAAGTTCCCGCCGCGAGAAGTGATAAATATTGCTGTTTTGTTGGGCGGGAACTTCGAAAGAAATTCTGTCCGCAGAAGTTCGGCGCGTAGCGCCGAACTTCGCCGGAACCACCCCCACACCCTTCTGCGGCTCGAAGGTATGACCTTATTTTAGGCCCTCCCCTCAATGCCGTCGCTCGCGGAGGCGGCGGAGTGCGTTAGAAGTAGTAGCTCCGGCTTGGTTCGGTCCGGGCCTGTTTTACCCGTATCAGCGGACAGAGTATTCGCCTTCTATGCCTCGCGTATCCCGGCCCTCGATGCCGTCGCTCGCGGAGGTGGCGGACTGTGTTAGAAGTAGTGGCTCCGGCTTGGCTCGGGCCGGTCTACTTTGGCCCGTTTCAGCGGCCCGAGATGAGACAAGCGGTAATCCGTGGCCGCCCCGTGGCCCCTTAAGTCGGGCCGTTGGCCCTCCGAACCGGGGCCGGGCGGCCGTAGGCGGCAGAGTCCCGGCGTTGCTGCCCCCGGGGCTGTCGCCCGGGACGCACGCCGGGCCGCTTTTGTGCGATTGGTTGCCTTCAAAAAGTTCCTTTGCCCTGTGTCGGCCTTCGCGCCACTGCCCGGGGCCTTTTTTGTGCGCTCCGTTTTCCTTTCCAAAGTTACTTTTCCGCCGAAAACGTCACGGAATTCCTCCCCGGACAGGCCGAAAATCCCCCGCCAACGGCCCCGGCGTAGCGCGGCGTCATCCTCTTTGAGACGACCAGAAAGCCCAAACGCAGGGCCCCTTGTACGCCCGCGCAAGTGTGCAAGCACACGCCTCGGCGCCCGCCGCGCTTGGCCATGCGGGGAAGTGCGAACGGCGCCGAAGGTGCTCCCCCGCTCGCTGACGGTCAAATAAAAAACGCGGCCTCAACGCCGCATGGCCTCCTTTTCGAGCGCTTCGCGCCCGAAAACCCCGCCGGGGCCCCCGGTTGTACCTGCAAACCCAGACCGACGCCCCCGCGAGGCCTCCGACAAAGCCCGGCCCCCGCCCGGCGCAGAATCTGCCGACGAAACGCCGCGCCCGTTCGCAACTGCGAAAACGAGGGCCGCGGGCCCAAAACTTGCGCCGGAAACTGTTTCAGCAGGTTCTTTGGAGTATCAAAAAGAGCAAGCCCGATCGCAAAAAAAGCCCCCGCCGGGCGCTGACGCGTGCGACCTTGCCACTCGCCGTGGTCGCCGAGGCAAAGTAACCTTTCCCGCCCGTCTTTGCTTTCCCCGTGCTATCCCCTCGGGCCGCAAGTTGGGGCCGTGCGGCCCCTGTCTTGAGCAAAACTATTTTTTCCGGCTCTGCACGTGGAACACGTTTTCGGGCCTGTCCGCCCGGGCCGCAAACAAAAAAGGCCCCCGCGAGGCCTTTCCTGAGCAAAACTAATTTTCCGCCCGTCTTTGCTTTTCCCGGTGCTGTCCCTCGGGCCGCAAGTCGAAAAACCACCCCCGCCGGGTACTGTTTTGCGCGATTTCCGCTTTCTTCCCCGGCAGATGGAGCCAAAAACTGCCCCCAGAGCCGCCGGGCTTGCTGTTCCTCGGGCTAACGCCCGAGCCGCAAGCCCATGGAAAAGACCCATACAAAAGTTTTTGGGGGTCTGGGCCCTTTTTCCAAAAAGGGCCCAGCGCGTCCCCCGCGTCCTTTCCTCACATGACGCGCACGGGGACGCGGACGCGTTGTTGCAAGAAATTTTGGGCGGAAAGAAGCGCCGAGGCGTTCGGGACGGGGTGCGCCTGACGGGGAGGGAGGCCGAGGGAGGCCTCCTTGGAAAGGCCAATGCTGTGATAGGGCTCAAGGTCGATTTCGAGGAGATTTTTCAGGGAAAGAGAGAGCGAGACGATGCCGAGGAGGTGATCCGAACCGTCGTTTATCCCGGGAATCAGGGGACAGCGGAGAACGATTTTCCCGCCGGAGGCGTCGATTTTTTCGATGTTTTCGCGAATGAGAAGATTGTCAACCCCCGTGTAGAGAAGGTGCTTCGCGGGATCGGAGCACTTCCAATCGACGAGAAAAAGGTCGACGAAGGGAAGAAAGGCGGCGATTTCCTCCCAAGGAGCAAAGGCGGAGGTCTCAAGCGCCACCGAAATCCCGGAGGCCTTGGCGCCGCGGGCGAGAGCGAGGGAAAAGGACGGCTGGGAAAGAGGCTCCCCGCCCGAGAGGGTGAGTCCCCCGCCGGAGCATTCATAGAAGCGACGGTCGGAGAGGACTTCGGAAAGAACCTCGGAGGCGGAGACGCTCTGCCCGGCCACCGAAAGAGCCGAGAAGCGGCAGGCCGAAACGCAGGAGAGGCAGTGCACGCAGGAGCCGGAGTCGAAGACGTGGAGAGCGGATTTCTGAACCGACGCCGGGCGGGACGGTTCCTTTCCCGTCAAACACTCTGTCGGATTTTCTCCCAATCGCACAGTCGCGTTCGCCTCCGGGCGCGGGCCGGAAGACTGGCTTTTTTCTGTCAAACCCTCTGTCGGATTTCCTCCCAATCGCACAGCCGTGTTTGCCACCGGCCTCAGGCCGGTTCTGTCAATCACTCTGTCGGATTTTTTTAAAATCGCAGAATCGTGTTCGCCACCGGGCTCAGCCCGGGCAGCCCGGGGAGCCGTCACCCGGTGGGCGCCGGTGGGGCAGACGGAGGCACAGGCTCCGCAGAGGACACACTTCCCGGAATGAAGGAGCACCTGCGGAATCGGGAGCTTCGACTCGGGATTGTGGCACCATTCGCATCGAAGTGGGCAGCCCTTGAGGAACACCGTCGTTCGGATTCCCGGGCCGTCTCCCGTCGAGAAATGCTGAACGTCAAAGAGGAGCCCCGTGACCGGGGGATTGTCATTTGTAAACATTTTGTAAATTTTCCTTTTCGTTGAACACTCTGTTGGATTGTTTGGGGGGCCGCTACCTACGGCCGCCCGGCCCCGGTTCGGAGGGCCACCGGCCCGACTTAAGGGGCCATGGGGCGGCCACAGATTTTGGATTGCAACATCTCGGCGCACTGAAACGGGCCAAAGTAGACCGGCCCGAGCCAAGCCGGAGCCACTACTTCTAACGCAGTCCTCTTCCTCCGTGTGCGACGGCATCGAGGGCCGGGATACGCGAGGTTTAGAAGACGAAAACTCTGTCCGCAAAATCCGCCTCATACGGCCCAGCCCCGAATCAGTCGGCCCCGCACTTTCTGGCGCAATTCTCTTTCATGAATGGGCCGACATATGGAGGGGCAGGCCAAATGAAAGTTACACCTTCGAGCCGCAGTGGGGAGAAGTTCAGCGCAAGGCGCTGAACTTCGGAAGTTCGGCACGCGTGCCGAACTTCTGCGGGGGAGATCCAAGAGGAAGTTCGGCGCTCGCGCCGTACTTCTGGGGACTGGGGGAAACCTTCCCCGGTCCTTCCTCTGGCGAATTTCTTTGCGAGCGTTTCTTTTTTCGTCAAAAGAAATGCGGAAAAGAAATCGGGTTTAGACCAAAAAAACGGGTGGGGCACTGGCCGTGAAAGTGATTTTTCCAAAACAAAACTAACTTTTTCAGCGGCAAACGGGTCGCACGTTGTAACGGTCAGGGGCAGTGCCCCCAACAGCCCCGGGCGCAGGCCGGAAGACCGGCTTTTTTTCTGTCAAACACTCTGTCGGATTGTTGAGGGGTCGCAGGATCGTGTTTGCCTCCGGGCGCCGCCCGGTCAGATCGAATACGAATACCTGCTGATGATCTCGTCCTGCACGTCGGGCATGAGCGCGACGAAGAGCGCCGAAAGGCCGCTGATCCGCACCGTCAGACTCTGGTGCCGCTCGGGGTGGAGCTTCGCGTCCTTCAAATCCTCCACCGAAAGCACGTTCGGCTGAAGCGTCGGACAGCCGCTTTCCATCGAAGCTTTTAAGTAGTCGGCGAAAAGCTTCGGCGTCGTCTGCTTCGAGAGCGGGAAGGTCAGATCGACGACGGCGTTCCCTCCTCCCGTCTTCGTGAAGTCGAGTCGGCTCACCGATTTTATCGGCGCCAGCGCGTCGCGTGCCGGTCGGAGCTGGCTCGGGGAAATCCCCGGGTTGATGAGGTCGCCTCTCCTCCTCCCGTCGGGCGTTGCGCGGAGGGCGGGGCAGAAATTCTTGTAGTAGTAGACGAAGAGGGAGGGAAGGTAGCTCCCGCCTCTCTGATTTTTCAGAGGCCTAATCACCTGGCAGAAGTCCTCGAGGAGCCGCGCCGCCATCCCGTCGGCGACTTCCTCGTCGTGCCCGTATTTCGGAAGGGCGATCGCTTCCTGACGGAGATCCTCGTATCCCTCCCAGTTTGCGGCTAAAATGGCATTGAATTCCTCGAGCGTGAAGCGCTTTTCGTCGTAGACGAAGGTTTTCAGCGCCGTCAGCGAGTCGGCCACCGTCCCGAGTCCCGTCAGAGCCACCGTCGAGAAATTGTACTTCGCGCCTCCCCGCGAGAGGTGCTTCCCGCTTACGAGGCATTCCTTCTGCATCGCCGAGAAGAGCGGATAGCAGTAGTATTCGTGCAGGAAGGTCTCGCAGGTCGTCCTCCAGTCGGTCATGACCGAGAAGAAGGCCCGGAAGGTCGCGAGGAATTTGCTGTAGAATTCCTCGAAGTCGTCGGCCTTGTCGATGGGGGAGAGGAAGCGGCTCCGGCCCTGCCCGTCGGGGCGGAGGAAGAGGTCGAGGATCCTCGGAACCGACACGTAGAGCGCCGCTCCCTCGGTGTGTCCCCCTCCCGGAATCATCGTCTCCTGGCATCCCCCGTTGACGTATCCCCTCGCGTCGGCAAGCTCCACGCCGCTTGACACCAGCCCCGGCAGGATCACGTCGTCGTTGATGAGCACGAAATTGTTGTGCCCCGCCAGCATTCCCTTCCCGATGAGCTGCAGATACCAGTCGGGGGAGCCCTTGCACCAGCGGCAATTGAGCTTCGGATTGAGCAATTCGTGCGAAAGATGCTCCTCAATCAGCAGTCGCGTGACCTCGTTCGCCACCGGATTCCCGTCGCGGTCACAGCCTCCCAGCTCGACGCAGGTGGAGGTTTCGGGCCACGCGTTGTGGAGAAGGTCGAATTTCACGTCGGTGTGCACCATCCAGATCGTGAGAAGCTCCCGCGCCTGCTCCTCCGTCAGCCGCCCGGCGGCGAGGTCGTCCTCGTAGAGCTTCCCGAGGAGCAGATCCACCTGCCCGAAGGAGGAAACTCCGTTGCTTTCGAGGGATCCGACGGCTTCCCGCGTGAAGAGGAGCATCGCGAGGCCTTCGTAGAAGGTTTTCGGCGGCTCCGCCGGGATTCTTCCCGCCGTTTCGGCGATGGCGGCCAGGGCTTCCCGCTCGGGATTGGAAGCTACGTTTTCGGAACCCACGCCCGTGGAATCCATATCTTTCAGTTGCCGCTTCGCTTCCTCACCGAATCTTTCGGCGGCGAAAATCAGCGACTTGAGGCAGGAAATGTAGGCCTCCACCGTGTCGGCCTCCTCGCTTCCCGTCGCGAATTTCGCAAGGCTTTCCTCGGCCAGACGAATCAGGCCGTTTGCGCCGTACTTGAAGAGCAGCGCGTTGTCGAGCACCATGTGGTCGGGGTCGAAACAGCTGTCGATCGAGCAGAGCCCGAGGCCCGTCGCCCTCCGGTCGAAGAGCGGGAGAAAGTGCCTCCGAATGTCGGTGAGAAAGGGGTGCTCCGTGAAGAGCTCTCGGCGCATATTCTCGCTGTACCACGAGGGCATCAGCCCCCACGAACGGGCGTGCCGTAGGCCCATTTCATGGAAAAACGGGTCGCGCGGGAAGAGCACCGGCGTGAAGTGGCGAACCGCCGATTCGATGTACTTCGCCTTGAGAAGAACCGGCCGGAGCGTGGGATTCTCCCGCCGGAAGGCGTCCATTTCGGCCTTGATCGCCTCCCGCGTCGGCTTAAACGCGCGGTTCCCCGTCACCTCCTCCACCGGCTTCCCCGGCACACGATCCATCGTGCGATAGTAGGCGTTCATCGCGGCTTTCAGATCCTCAAAATTTTCCTTTTTCATAATCAATACCTCCAAGGGGACGCGGGGGACGCGCTGGGGCCTTTTCGAGAAAAGGGCCCCAGACCCCCAAAAGCTTTTGGGCATTTTTCTTTGGGTCGGTTCTTCCCCCGAAAGTGCGCAAAAATTTTTGGGGCCCCGTTTCCCCACGAAGCGGGAAGGTGCGTCTTGATTTTGCCTGCGGAAGAGTTTTCAGTATACATAATGAAGACTTTTGTGCAAAGTCCATCCAGACCCGCTGGCCCAAAACTGCGCCGGGTTCTGCGCCTCCCGGCTTTCCATCCACCTATACCGGTAGAACCAGCCCATGGAAAAAACCCATACAAAAGTTTTTGGGGGGTCCGGGGGAGGCTTTTTCCCAAAAAGCCCCCCCGGGCTTTTTTCTTTATTATAAGCTATTGACAAATGGATTACAATGTAGTATTCTGTTCATTGATGAACCGATTGTGCGATTTTGGAGGGCAAGGGAATGATTTTTTTTCGAGCGATAGACACCGACAACTGGCAGCTGCCGAGCTTTCGGATTGACCGGCCGAAGGGGCATCCGAAGGATCTGTTTGTGCTATTCAAATCCCCGGCGAGGGTGCTGAATTCCGGAGCGGGGCCGGGGGAGGAGAAAGAGAGCGACGTCGGGCCGGGGTGGGCGATTGTCTATGAGAAGTTCATGCCGCAGAGGTACTATCCGACCGACGGAGGGTATTTTTTGCACGACTATATGCATTTTGAGACAGAGACGGAGGAGGAGAGGGAAGCGCTGGCGGCGCTGCCGCTGAATAAGGCCTTCCGGGTGACGTTTCCCGAGAAGATCACGGCGACGGTGGAGGCGATCCGGAACGAGCTGCTCGACACGTCGCCCGACCCGAAGAGGGAAATACTCAACAGTTATGGAAGCATTTTACTGCAAAGGCTCAAAAACGAAGCCGAGAGGGAAGCGTATTTGTTGAGGAGGAAAGAAGGGGGAAGGGAGCTTGAGGAGGAGGAAAGGGAAATTCTCAGGAGGAGATCGGGGTGGTTCAAGCCGCTGCAGACGCTGAGGAACGAGGTCTACCGGAAGCCGGAGGAGGGATGGAACGTCGATGGGGCGAGCAAGAGGCTATGCCTCAGCCGGTCGCATTTTGAGCATCTTTACAAAGAGACGTTCGGGATTTCCTTCACGAGGGACGTGACGGAGGCGAGGCTCACGGCGGCGAGGACGATGCTCTGCGACACGCAGCTCACGGTGGCGGAGATCGGGGAGAGGTGCGGAATGGCGACGCAGCAGCACTTCGGGAGGATGTTCCGGAAGTACGTGGGGGTGACGCCGACGGAGTTTCGGAGGAAGAATGGGTTGGAATAGGCCGGCCTGAGGCCGGGGGCGAACACGGCTCTGCGATTTTGAAAAAAGCGGACAGAGCTTTGAAATAAAGCACCCCCGGGCGGGTTGTACACCTGCTCGGGGGGCTTTTTCTGTTTTTTTCGCCCGGGTTTGTTTCTGGCCCGGTCTGTCACTGCGCAAGCGTGCAAGCACGCGGCGCTTTCGCCGGTGGAAAATAGTTTTGTTTTGGAAAAAGGCCTTTCGTGGGCTCTGCCCCCGGGCCCCGGAGGTTTGGGGCCACTGCACAGGCCTGTTACTGCTTCCGGCGCTTTCGCCGGTAAAAAATTTCTTTTCGCCCGCGCGGAAGGACTTTTCGGGGCAACTGCCCCGACCGGTTCCCCTCTAAAATCGAATTTTTTCGCATTTCTTTTGACGAAAAAAGAAATGCTGAAAGAAATTCTGTCCGCAGAAGTTCGGCGTAAGCGCCGAA
>CANQQT010000065.1 GCA_947626065.1 uncultured Clostridia bacterium
GATGGCGTCGAGGACAAGGAAGGTGACCTCGTTTTCCACCGCCCTCCCGTCCGGGTCCCGCCCGCCGATGAGGGAATCGATGGCGATCCCCGGCATGATGTAGGCGTCGGGGAGAAGGAGAAAGCAGGCGAAAAGCTCCACCGCCTCCTCCCGGCTCAGCCGCCCGGCGGCAAGGTCGGCTGTATAGTAGGGCTCAAGATAGCGATCCACCCTCCCGAAATAATAGAGCTCCCAGAGGCAGAAATTGTAAAAATGCAGGCATTGAAGCGCCTGATGGAAGGTTTTCGCCGGCTCCATCGGAACCACCGACAGGTTGTCGGCGATTTCCTCAAGCTCTCTTTTCCGATCGGGATCGGACTCCTTCCCGGCCAGCTCGCGCGCGTAATCCCGGTAGTGGGCGGCGAGGGTACCGAGCGCCTCAAGCTCAGCCTCGCACCCCTCGTAAAACTCCTCCTTCGGCAGGCTCTCCGGCTCGTTTTTGTCGAGGGCCGCCCGCCGTTCCCGAATCTCCTTCAAAAGGCCGCTAACCCCGACGCGAAGCAGCTTGGGATAGTCGAGGGCCATGTGGCCGATCGTCAGCGGGCCGGTATCGGGCGCGGCACGCATGGCCTTTTCCAGCTCCCGGTATTCCTCCTGCTCCTCTTCGGTCAGCGGGGAAATATCGGGCAGGCCGACGATTCTTTCGCCAGGATGAATGACCGGGGCCATATTTTCCAGCAGATAGGCCTCCGCATAGGCTCTGCGCAGACGGGCGGAAAAGGCCCCGCGCGGATTGTTCACGTAGGCGCGCATGAAATTCAGCCTCTGTCTGCGAACCCTTGTATAGCCGAGATACTGTGTAAAGATATCGCTTTCCCGATAGGTCTTCCGGAGAAGCGCAAGCCTTTCTTCCGTTGTCATCACCAGTCAAGCCCTCCGTTGATAAAGACGGGACGGCCCGCGATCCGGTCGCCCTTTTTGGACGCGAGGAAGACCGCAAGGGAGGCAATCTCCTCCGTCGAGGCCATTCTTCCGAAGGCGGAGGGAAAGGCGTCGGAATCCCCCTCCTTCCAGTTCATCATGTCGGTTGTCACCGGCCCCGGCGCGATGACCGAGAGGACGACGCCGCGCGGAAAGAGGTATTTCGCCATCCCCATGGTAAAGCCGGTCACCCCCCATTTCGAGGCCCCGTAGGGCATCATCGAGGGCTGGAAGCCCGTCTCGGAGGAAATCACAAGGATTTTCCCCTTCGGCTCCCCGACGCCGTTTTTCAGCATATCCTTCGCCATCGCCTGCGCGGCGAAGTAGGTGCCGCGAAAATTGACGTTCATGACGGCGTCCCACTCCTCCACCGTGACGGCAAGGGGCTTGGCCCGGTCGATCACTCCCGCGCAGAGGACGCAGAGATCCAGCCCCGAAAGGAGCTCCCGGCACAGCGCGGTTTTCTCCTCCGCGGCCCCGCAGTCGGAAATGTCCCACGCCATCCCCTGCGCTCTTCCGCCAAAGGAGGCAATTTCACCCAGCACCCCGGAAAGCGCCTCCTCCCTGCGCGAAGCAAGAAGCACCTCGGCGCCCTCTCTTGCGAAGGCGACGGCAATGGCGCGTCCGATTCCCCGGCTCGCGCCGACGACCACCGCCTTTTTCCCTTCCAGCTCCATCTTTTTCCCCTCCTATTTTTCCGATTTTTTCCGCTTGCTCTTCCCTACGAGAAGGAGAGCGACGCCGACGGCGGCAAGAATTCCGACACCGGCGGCAAGATACGGTGCGGCCTTCTTAAGGCCTGCTCCGCCCGGGCCGCCTGAGAAAGTCTCCCCCGGCAAAGTCTCGCCCGGTAAGGATTCCGCCGACCCCGTTTCGGTTCCGGGGTCGGGCCGCCCCTCAAAATCGCCCACACAGAGGTCAAAGCCGCCGATTTTGTCCCCCAGCGGCAGGGGATTGACCGGGGCGGTAAACTCTGTATTCAGCGCCTGCGGATGCCCGCTCCCGTCCCCGATATGCACGCCGCGCCCGTCGACTTTATAGGGCCACATAAAGCAGTAGCGCCCGCTCGCCGTGTCCTTCCCGAGGTAGCCGTGAAGCAGGATGAAGTTCTCCCCGCCCGCCGTGAAGAGGGAGGGGCCGCCGACGCCGCAGATTTCCCCGCTTTTTGAGAAAATCGGATCCGGGCTCTTCTTCCAGTTCTCCTTTTTGAGAAGGTCGCCGCCGAGGAAGGTCATCTGCCCGAGGCAGTATTCCGGCGTCCAATAGCCGCTCGCCGCATAGAGAAGGTAAAGCTCTCCGTTCTCCCCTTCGATCGGCGTCAGCCCCTCGATCACCGAGGGGTACCAGAGATCGGAATAGGAATCGTAGCCGTGGCCGTTCTTCTCCCAGTCGTATTCCGACTCAATCAGCGCGAGAACCGGCCCGCTCACCGTCCAGGGGTTTTCCATTTTGGAAAGATAGGCGATCTGCCGGAAGCTTTCGGTATTCTCGTCGCGCTGTTCCACCCAGACGAAATAGACCTCCCCACGGTAGCGGAGCGTCGACTGCCCCGCGCACCAGTGATTGGCGTTGACGTTCTTGTCGGTCAGACTCGTGAATTTCTGCGGGACGTTTTCCTCCCCGGTCACGGGATTGACCCATTTTCCCTGCAGGTCGTCGGAGCTGCATTTCAGCACGTAAGAGCGGCGGTTGGTGCCGTCGACGTCCCCCGCGCCGTCGGCCTTGAAGACCGAGAAGAAGAGGTACCAACCGGCGTTTTCCTCCCCGACCTCCTCGGCGGAGAAGTACTGTAGCTCGGAGGGCCAGATGTTGTTGACCCGTCCCTCAAGAGCCGCCGACGCCTTCCGCGCGTCCCAGATCGGAATCCCCACCGCGTCCCCGAGGTCGGGAACATTGGCCGTTTTATAACAGGAAAGAAGGGAGCCCGAGGTATAAACGTAGTAATACATTCCGTTCGAGAAGGCGATGCGGGGATCCGCCGATTTGTCGATCGGATTCCGATAGGTAATCTCCCCCGTCGGCTCTTCCCAGAGCGAAACTCCCTCCGAAACGGTGATTTCCGACGTCAGATCCCCCTTCGGATAGACGCCGTCCCCCTCGATATCGGTGAGGCGCGAGAAGTCGCCGCCGGTAAGCTCCACCCGATAGCTCCCCGAAAGGGAGACGTCCCGGGAGGTGGCGGGGGTAATCTTCCCGCAAACGGCTCCGCCGTTTACCGTCACCGTAAGGGTGCCGTCAAAGCTCTGATTTTCCGAGGCCGAAAGGCCGAAGATTCCGCCGTGAAGGGTGCCGCCCATCACCGTTACCGAAACGCTTCCCTTCATGCCCCCGACGCCTCCGCCGATCAGCGGCCCGAAAATCTCCCCGCCGTTCACCGTCACGGAAAAATGCGCCTCGGTCGGGCGGGAAAAGGCGACGGAATTGCCTCCGAGAACCCGCTGCCAACGGCCGCCGTTTACGGTAAGGGAAGATTCGGTCGCCCGGGAGGAAGTCGGGAAGCCCCCGACCAGACCGATATAGCCCGTCGCGCCGGGAGAAAGCTCACAGACCGTGTCCTCCCCGACCTCTGCCTTGTTTCCCCCGAAGCTGAAAATCAGGGAATCGGCGCCGACGGAAAGATCCAGCCCGCAGAGCTTCGCGTCGGAGAGGAAGCGAAGGCCCGCGAACACCGAGAGGGTCGCGCCGCTTTTGCGGTAATCGACCCCGCCCCAGACGGAGGTCAGGCAAAAGCCGCGCTCCTCCGCCGGAAAGGTCGTCTCCTCCTCCACCGAAAGAGGCCCGCAGATAACGACGGTTCCGCCGTTTTTCAATTTGTCCACCGCTTCTTTCAGACTGCCCGCCGGAGCAAGGGAAGAAAAGCCTTCCCCTTCCCCGCCGTCCGAAACGAAGAGCACCGGCTCCTCCTTTTCTCCCTCGCCCAAGAGGGAGGCGAGGCCTGCCACCGTTTGGGAATCGGCCTCCTCTGTATAGGAGAAGCTCCCTTTGCCCCCGCCGGAAAGCGAGGCGGCGCCGATCGTTCCGCCGCCGAGGCGAAGGGTGAGCGTTCCTCCCACCGAAAGGAAGGCTACCTCCCCACCCGCCATTTCAAGAAGTGTCTGAGACGAAAGCGAAAGAGTCTCCGCTTTCGTTTTTCCGCTGAGATAAATGCGCACCGGGCCGCCCGCCGTCGAAAGCTCCCCGACCTCCCCGCCGGTCAGAAGAACCGTCGGGGCCGTCTCTTCTGTGCCCTCGGCCCGGACGGCGATTTTTTCAAAGCTCCCGGAGGAGAGAGTCAGGGTGGAGGCCTTCCCGCTTCCCTTCCCGATGAAGGAAATGCGAAGGCTCCCTTCCGTCACGGTGTCGCGCCCTATTTTCAAATCAAAGGAGGAAGAAGAAATTTCCGCATTTCCCTTTAAAGTAATTTTTTCAAAGGCGGTGTTGCCCGCAAGGGTAAAGGCTTCCGAAAGCGTCAGGGACGCCCCGTCCTCCCCGGTAAAGAGGACGTTTCCGGCGTGCGTCGGCTCGGTGAAATCCTTCACCTCGTATTCCCCGAGGAGAACCACCGTTCCGCCGCTTTCCGCAAGAAGCCGGTAGGCCTCGGAAAGGCTCCCGGTCGGATCCTCCCGCCGCAGGCCGCCGCCGGTTGCCCCGGCCCTCAGATACACAAAGCCGAAGGCCTCCTTCTCGGTAAAGCCCGAAAGGCCGTCCACCCACGACTTCCCGTAAACGCAGGAATTGTAGGAGAGGGAAATTTTCTTGCCGAAGGCGAGGCTTTCGATCGTGCTGTTCCCGTAGCTGACCTTCATCGTCTTGACGGTGCTGCCGTTCAGCAAAACCGAGGTATCGCCGAGGACGTTGTTGATATTGACGTTGGTCACATTTCCGCCGTAGAGATAAAGAGCGGCGTTTCCGTTTAAGCGGCGCGTTTGATCCCCCGCCGCATAGAGGTTGGTGACCGTTCCGCCGTTTACCGTGATTTCCGTCCCGCCCGCATAATGGTTGAGGACGGAGCCGCCGTAGAGGGTGTCGATTTGTCCGCCGTTTACCGTCACCCGCGCGGTGCCGGTGAAGGTATAGGTCGCGGCTCCCTTGCGGTAGGTAGAGCCGATGACCGCCTTGAAATACCCGGCATCAATGATGAGAGAGGCGTCGGAGGAGGCGTTCAGATTCCTTTTTTGCGGCTCACAGTAACCGCCCACCGCGTAGAGAAACTTCGAGGCGTTCCCGGCATGGTTGGCCGTGGAAAAGCCCTCCCCGAAGCGAAGGGGGAAGAAATTCCCCGCGACGGTAAGAGAGGCGTTTGACTGAACCGTTATCTGAGAAAAGGTGACCGGGCCGCCGCAGGAAAAAACGTAATCCCCCGAAAAGCGGAGGGCGGCGCCGCTCTGCCGGTAATCCTTCCCGCCGTAGACGGAGGTATAGACGACGGCGCCGGTATGCTCCGGCTCGGTAAACTGAGAAAAGGCCGAAACCGCCCCGTCCTTTTCGGTGACGGTATAGAGGTCGGTAATCACTAGCGTGCCGCCGTTTTTCAGGGCCTTCAGCGCCGCCGTCAGGGTTTTATAGGGCTTTGCCTGACTCCCCGGGCCGCCGTCGTCTCCCTGCCCGGCGCTGACAAAGACGGTTGTCCCCGCCGCCGCCGAACGAAGGGGTAAAAAGAGGGGCAGGAGGAGAAAAAGCAGAGCGGCAAGGAGCAGAAGGAAAACTTGAAAAGCCCGGACGGGCGTTCCCGGGCCACGGCGGGCGCCGGTCGTTTCGGTATTCTGTTGCTTCATAAAAATCCTTTCTTACCGACAGGACAGGGCACGCCGGGACTACCGGGAGCGCCCTGCCCCGCCGGTTCTTCTTTGCGGAACCCGGAAAGAGCCCCCAAAAGGAGCTTTTCGCGGAGCTCCCGTGAAAACGGGGTTACGAAGGGGTGTCTGTCGGCCCGCCGCAGAGGCTTTTTTCCTATGCGGCAGGCCTGTGTTCTTTTGAAAGCTACCTAACGCGGCAGCCTTTCAGCGCGGGTCGGCGGTCAGAACCTGACAGCCGGTGACGGTAAGCTCCACCGTCGTGTTGCCGATAAAGCCTTCGTATGCGTTTTCCTTAATGGCGATGTTGTGCGGGTTGTTGACCGTGAAATTATAGACGTTTACGTTCTCAACCGAGGAAGAGGCGTTCCGGATTCTCGTGAAGGTATAGCCGAGATAGGTGTCGATGACGCTTTCACTGTTGATATTCACGGTGATGTCGTAGAGATTGCAGTCCCGCACGTGGCAGTCGATCTCTCCGCTTCCGCCAAAGGCGCCGATAAACTGCCATTCCTGTCCCGCTATTGCTTCGACGTTGAAGGTGCCGTTGCTCAGAGTCAGGTTCTGAATGGTGGAATAAGCGTTAAATGCGAAGAAGCCGTAGTGATAGGCTCTGGGAGTTCCCTGATAAGCACCGGTGCTGTCAACCACCCAGTTGGAAACCGTGTGGCCGTCGCCGTCAAAGGTTCCTTGGAAGGATCCGCCGTAGCCGATCGGGAGCCAGATCTTGCCGTTCAGGTCGATGTCGTTCATCAGGTAAATGGTGCAGTCCGCCATTTTGTCGCCGCCGACGGATCTGTCCTCGTTGTATCCGGCCTCGTCCTCTACACTTCCGTCGTCGTTGGTGTCGAGAAGCATCATGCCGTTGGCGTCATAGTAGAAAGCTCCACCGGCGTTGCCGTGGGAAACAATCAGGGACAGGCCGTAGAGGTCGTAAGCGTCCTTGATTTCAAAGTGATTGTAATCACCGTTTACGTACCAGTCGAAGCAGGCGTTGACGCCGTCCCACGGCTGGGTTTTGTCGAAGGGCACCGTCGTGTCGTTGGGGTCATCGGTTTCCTCCCCGCCCGGATTGGAAGGCGCCGCCGTCTCCTCCCCGTCGGTTCCCGGAGCTTCGGTTTCCTGCGCCTGCGTTCCGTTTCCGGAAGCGTTTCCGGAAGCGGTTCCGGCGTCGGTTCCCGCGGCACTTCCCGCGGCGGTCCCCGCCTCTGTTCCGGCGGCAGTACTCGCCGCTTCGGTTTCTTTTCCGTTTCCGCCTCCCGAACAGCTGCAGAGTGTGAAAATGACGAGGGCCAGAAGAAGTGCGAGAATTTTTCTCATGTTTGTTTTCATGGCTGTGTTGCTTTTCCGCCCGAGAAGGGCTTCCCGGGGGAAAATCCTTTCTTTGTTTTTTATTTTTATCGGTCCGCGACCGAGGAGGACAAAGGGGCTCGGGGGTGCGCCGCGTACCGAACCGGCTCGCGTCGGGGAGGCGCTTCACAGCGCGATTCCACGCTTACAGAATACCGGCCCGGAACGCTTCCAAGCGCCCAAGAGGGCTTCTCACGCGGCGTCTTCTTCGTATTCGATAATCTTGTCGAAATAGTTCTGGAGCTTGCGCAGAACGACTCTTTCCTTGGCCTTGCAGAAGGATTTCCAGTTTTCGTCGTTGGCATTGACCGCCTTCTTGACAAGGGAGTCGGTTTCCAGCTCCATGCAGTTGTAGATTCCGTAGTCAAAGTAGACGCTCTGCCGGATGATGTCGAAGATGTCCCTTGTGAGCGGGGAGGCGTCTGTATACTTGATTTTCAGCGCGTCCTCGAAGTAGGCGGGGGAAAGCTGGCTGTAGGAGACGGAGGCGAGGCATTCCAGCACCGCCGAGGCAAAGTCGGGATCCGCGCAGGCCCTCGGCACGCCGTAGAGGAGGAAGGTACCGCGGGAGAAGGTGCGGTATTCCTCGTCCTCGCTCCACTTCGGCAGGGGAAGCAGCTTGATGTCGAACGCCACGTTTTGGTAGACGGAGGTGAAGTCGTCAAGCTGAATCGTCGCCATAAGCACCCGTCCGGAGGCAAAGGAATCCCGGGCGGCCGTGGCCTTTTCGACGACGTTCCCGCTTCCGTAGTTGCCGTAGCACTCCCTGTTGTCGTTCAGGAAATGAACGAGGAACTGCACGGCGTCGATGCCGCGATTGTTGGCATAGGTAAAGGAAAGATCGCCGTTCTCCCCCTTGCTGAAAACGGTGGCGCCGAGGCCGGTCGCCATAGCGGTGATGTGGTTGTCGTTGACAACGGCGAAGCCGTAGGTGTCGTTTGCATAGTCGGGGTTTGAGGGATCGGGAGAGGAGAAGCAGGTGAGGGTATATTCCTTCATCTTCTCCGCCGTCCATCCCCCGTCGTGCGCCAGCTGCTGGATATCGCCGAGGGAAAGGTCGTCCGCCAGATTCTGATTGTAGGCAAGGGCAATGATACATTCCAGATAGGTGACGGAGGCGTCCCCTCCCGCCACGTACATATGCCCGTCGACCTTGTTTTCCTGCACGAAGGACTGGAGCCAATAGGGCCTTTCAAAGTCGAAATATTGCAGCTTTGTAAGGTCGGTAAGGGTACCGGTTCCGGCCAGCATCTGAAGCATCGTCGCCAGATTGGTGACGGAATCCCAGACGTCGCCGGTCATGCAGGTGGTCTGAATGTAGGTGTTCAGCGGCTCGCGGAGAAGGGTGGAAAACTCCGGGGCGTATTTGATGCCGAGGCGCTCCTCCACCATCATCTGCGTGCGGTAGACGGCTTCGCTTACGATGTCGGGAGAGGCGGTATCCTCGCAGAAGATTTCATCCTCGTAATAGTCTGGATACAGGAACCGGAAGTCCCGTCCGTTGTAGTTCAGATCGGAGGGCAGACTGTCCGCCCACGGGGAGGTCTGCTCCGCGCCCTCCGTGCCGCCTCCGGCGGTTTCCTTTCCCCCGCTCATTCCGCCCCCCGCGCAGGCCGCGAAGGCCAGAAGCGTGAGGATTGCGAGAAGCAGGGAAAAGATCCTTGCCGCCCGTTTTCTTTGATTTGCCATAAGCTGTGTGTTCTCCTTTTCGTTTTGGTAATTTATTTTTTCCGCACTCAGCGGAGGATATCAAAGCTTTTTTCCGCGCCCGTAAAGGGCGTCGGGCTTTTTATTTTCCCACATTTCGTGGGGAATGTCAAGGACTTTCTTTTTCCATCCGTTTGACGATGCACTCCCCGAAGCGGTTGCCGAGAAGGATTTCCGACGCCGCGTCGTAGTGGGAATAATCGGTATTGTCCTTGTTGTAGGTCAGGTCGTCGGTGGAGAAATAGTAGGTGTTTGCCCGTTCGGCCACGTATTTTTCTTTGGCGGCGTTCAGCTGACTGTAGTCTTTCCAGTAGGTGCTGATTCCGGCCTGAATCACCGCGAGTCCGTCGGTAGGAAGATAGTTTCCGAATTTCTCCTCAACGCCTTTGACCAGTCGGTCGAAGAGCTCGATATATTCCCGGAAATCCGCGCTGTATTTCCCCCGGAAATCGCGGCAATCGGTCTCGCCCTGCATCCAGAGAAAGGCGACGATTTCGGCGCGGCCCCCGTCTGCCGTCAGCTTGCCAAGCGCATCCTCCGTGGTGGAGAGGAGCTCCTTGTAGAGGCTTTCGGAAGTGGCGTTTCCGGGATTCCAGCGGTCATAGAGCGCGGCGCCGCCGGTGGCGCATTTGATGATGTAGAATTCCTCCCCAGGGAAGGCCTCGTTCAGCGCCTCCGCCATGCCGACCTCCGGGCCGAAGGTGGTGCCTGAAAAGGGCTTCACGCCGTAACCGAAGGTCACCGGGAGAAATTTTTCCGTCTTCTCGGCGGTGAAGCGCTTATCGTAGGGGTTGTTGCTGTAGAAGATTTTGATATTCGGATAGCCGTTCTTCATCTTCCGATAGCGCCCGGCGGGGACGATGCCCTCCTTATCGGGAAGAAAGCGCTCCAGCGAATGCCCGACGGAGTTGCTCTGTCCGGCGAGAAGGATGACGCGGCGGGGCTTTTCCGCCGGGAGATCGGAGGGGCCGGATTCGGCTTCGCCGCTTCCGGTCGGGGCGCTTCCCGGGTCTTCCGTGGAGGGGGTTTCTGTTCCTTGGACGGGATTTTCGGCGGAGGTTCCGGCGGGATTTCCGGTGGAAGTTCCGCTTGTGGAACCGCTTGCGCATCCCGTCAGAAGGAGCAGGCCGGAGAGGAGCAGAAACGGAAAGATTTTCGCTTTTCCCGCCCTTGTGCCTGCTCGCCGGGACTTTGGGGAAGAGCTCGCGCGGTTTGTCTCATTTGCCATAAGGTGTTTGCTCTCCTTTTTATCCCTTTATCCCTTTAACCCTTTAACCAGTCGGCTACGCATTCGGCGAAGCGGTTGCCGAGGATAATCTCCGCCGCCGCGTCGTAGTGGGCCGCGTCATACTGGCCGTTGTCGTGAACGTCAAGGCTGAGGGTCAGGTCGAGGGTGTCCACGTAGTAGTTTTTCGCGTCCTTCTCTGCCCATTCCTTTTTGGCGTCGTTCGTCCTTGCGTAGGCCTTCCAGTGCGCGCTGATTCCTGCTTGAACAACGGCCATGCCCTTTGCGGGAAGGTAAGAGTCAAACTTCTTCTCAAAGCCGTCGATGAGGGCCTCGAAAACCTTCGTGTACTCGCTTCCCGGAATATAGCCGGAATCCCCTTCCCCCTGCATCCAGAGGAAGGCGACGATTTCGGCACGGCTCC
>CANQQT010000066.1 GCA_947626065.1 uncultured Clostridia bacterium
TATCGCTTTCATAGTGGGTCGGATAATCTGTAATATTTTCAAACTCTCCAATGAAATAGTAATAATTAACGTAGTAAGCATCCCCATAATTGGACTTTTGCAAATCAATCCCACACAAAAGATCATGTTCCGTCAAATAGAACACATTTTTATGTTTTTTAAATCCTCGTGTGTTAAATCCTTTTTTGCAAAACTCCTTAAATTGTTTCTTATCCATATATCAACCCCCATATAACTCTAATCTCAAGTGAAAGCCTCCGCCTAGAGCTTTATGATTTTGCAACTGACGAATACCACTTATCCTACGATACTCTTCGTAATATGTTGTGGCGCGGGGATGGTCGGCACGCGGAAAAGGTTCTTTACAATAAAGCGGCGGTTCCTCTTTCCCCCGTGGCCTCCTTCCGGAACTGTCGGGGCGTGAGGGATGTTTCCCTCTTGAAGAACATCGCGAACTGCGCGGAATCGGAAAAGCCGCACCGCCCGGCAATTTCCGTGCAGGAGAGGGCCGTTTCGGCGAGCAGCTTTCTTGCGAGGGCAACCCGCGCGCGAATCAGGTACTGCTTGGGAGAGAAGCCGGTCTGGAGGCGGAAGCGGTGGCGAAAATAGTCATAACTGAGGTTCATCTCGGCGGCGAGGGCCGGGAGTGAAATTTTTTCGTGGCAGTTGCTGACAAGATAGGCGGCGGCGAAGGCGAAATCCTTCTCGGATTCCTGCGGGGCGGCCCCGCCCGCAAGGCGGCGAACCCGAAGAAGCAGCTCGTTCAGCATGAGGGAAAGCATCTCGGCAAAGCCGGTTTTCTGCTCGGCCACCTCCGAAAGAATGGCGCGAACCGTCGAAAGAATCCGGCTCTCTCCGTCGTGAAAAAGGCCGATCGGCACCGGCCCGGCGGTTTTGAAGCCGAGGCAGAAGACCTCTCCGGTAAGAAAATGGCGTTCGTCGTGCGGAACGCCGGGGGAGAGAAGGAGAAAATCCCCGTCCGAGAAGGAATAGCGCCGCCCGGCGACTCTTCCTTCCCCGGCCCCCGCCCGGTAGAAAACCAATTCGTAATAATCGTGGCTGTGGAGGCAGACGACGGAACCGCAAGGGCGGGAGGCGCTCCACGCCGTGACGGGAAGAATGTTTTCCATAGGCCTTTTCCCCTTTGGGGGCGCGGCGGGCGCTCTCCTCTCTTGTAAAATTCCGGCTTTCCCGGCGGTATTCCAATTTTTTCTCAAAGAGGCCGCCTCGCCGGGGGAGCGGCGTCGGCCTTCCGAAGGGGCGAAAGAGAAAAAACGCGTTTTCTTTTACTATATTATACCGGTTTTCCACTCCTCTGTCAAGAGAAAAAGCCGATTCGTCATAAAAATAAACCGCCGGGTGATAGACTTTTCGGGGGAAAGGGGCTATAATGGAAGAAAAACGGGGCAGGGCCTCCTCCCCGTCGGAAAAGAGGACAAAACGATGACATCGGAACAGCTCTTAAAAAATCTTGAGGTCCCGAAGGGAAAAATTGACGTCGTGCTTGACACCGACGCCTTCAACGAAATCGACGACCAATTCGCCCTTGCCTATCTCCTCCGTTCGGGGGAAAAGCTGAACGTCAAGGGCATCTGCGCCGCGCCCTTCCGGAACGAGCGCTCGATTTCCCCCGCCGACGGCATGGAAAAGAGCTATCGGGAGATTCTGAAAATTCTTGCCCTTGCCGGAAGGGGCGACCTTGCCGGGAAGGTTTTTCAGGGTTCCCGGAGCTTCCTGCCCGACGAAACTCGCCCGGTGCCCTCGGAGGCGGCCGCCTTTTTAGCCGACCTCGCCGGGGCGTACAGCCCGGAGTGGCCGCTTTACGTCGTCTCGATTGGGGCGATCACAAATCTTGCCTCCGCCCTTCTTCTGAGGCCGGAAATCAAGGAAAAAATCGTCGTCGTCTGGCTCGGCGGCGCGGGACAGCATATGGCAACGGCGGAGGAGTTCAACCTCTGTCAGGATATCGCGGCTGCCCGTGTCGTCTTTGACTCCGGCGTTCCGCTGGTTCAGCTTCCCTGCGCGGGGGTGGTCGACCGGTTCGTCACGACGCGGCCTGAGCTGGAATACTGGTTGAAGGGAAAAAATCCCCTCGCCGACTATCTCGTCGAAAACACCATTTCCGCCGCCGAGAGCTATGCGGCGGGGAAGCCGTGGAGCCGTGTCATCTGGGACGTGACGGCGGTGGCATGGCTCCTCAACGACGAAAGCCGTTTCCTCCGCTCCCGCCTGATCCCGACGCCGGTTCCGGAATACGACGGGAAATACCGAAATCCGCCGGGACGGCAGACGATGCGGTACGTTTACTGGGTCAACCGCGACCGGCTTTTTGAGGATTTGTTCCGCAAGCTCCGCGAGGAGTGAGGAGAGGGCAGGGTCAAAATTCACCTGAAAATTTCTTTTTCCGAAAAATGGCGCGTCCCTCTTGCAAAAATCCCGAAAATGCGGTAAAATGATAGGAAGGGTGCGCCCGTCTTCCTGTGCCGAGAGCCGGGGGGAGGGCGGCGCCTCCTGAGCTCGTGGAAAGGAAAGGGCGGAGAATGAAGGAATACACGGGAAAGCTGATGAAGGGCGTCGGCGGTCTTTATACCGTTCGGCTTGCCGACGGCAGGGTCGTGACCTGCCGGGCAAGGGGCTCCTTTCGGCATGAGAGTCTGACCCCGGTCATCGGTGACGACGTGACGGTTTTGGACGGGGAGGGCGCTCTTATGACCGGCATCGGGGAGCGGAAAAATCTTCTCATCCGTCCGCCGATTGCCAACGTCGGCGTGATTTTCATCACCTTTGCCGCCGCCGAGCCGGAGCCGGTTCTTTTGAACATCGACAAGCTGACCTGTATCGCCGTTCACTGCGGAATCCGCCCGGTTCTCCTCGTGACGAAGGCCGACCTCGCGGAGGAAAAGGCGGAGTCGCTGGCCGCAGTCTACCGGCAAGCGGGCTTCAAGGTATTCGTCCTCGGAAAGGGCGACGGGAGCGAGGCGCTCCGGGAATACCTCCGCACCGCGTGCCGAGGGGAAATCTCCTGCTTCGCCGGGGCTTCCGGCGTCGGAAAATCGACGCTTCTCACCTCTCTTTTTCCCTCTCTCCGCCTTGAAACCGGGGAAATCAGTCGGAAAATTGCCCGGGGAAAGCACACCACGCGTCACGTGGAGCTATACCCGCTTTCCGATCTTTTCGGGGACGGGGCGGGCGGTTTTATCGCCGATACGCCGGGATTCAGCCTTCTGGATTTCGTTCGCTTCGATTTCTTCGGGCGGGAGGAGCTGCCCGACACCTTCCCGGAGTTTTCCCCTTATCTCGGCAAATGCCGCTACACCCGCTGTACCCATCTCTGCGAGGAGGGCTGTGAAATCTGCCGGGCCGTGCGGGAGGGACGGATTCCCCCTTCCCGGCATGAAAGCTACATATCCCTTTATAACGATTTGAAAAACAAGCACGACTGGGAGAAAAAAAGCTCTCCCGCGGATGGGGAGAGCAAAAAGAAGA
Organism: uncultured Clostridia bacterium; assembly: GCA_947626065.1. Lineage (GTDB taxonomy): Bacteria > Bacillota > Clostridia > Oscillospirales > CAG-272 > Colimorpha_A. The sequence continues at coordinate 3,487 of CANQQT010000066.1, forward strand.
GCAGAAAACGATCGGTTTGAGACGGCGGGAGCCTGTCCGTCGCTTTTAGTGGACGATAAAGTTGACCACCCGGCGAATCGAACCGGAGAACACATAGAGAATCTCCATCGTCAGCGTTCCTTCCTCGACCGTCCCCTCCCGTTCAAAGGAGTAGGGAAGCACGACGGTGCAGGAATAAGCGGAGGAGGCGATGACGGCGTAATCCCGGTAGACCGGGTCGCCGTAGGTGATGTTTTTCCCGGCGGGGGAATTGCGGAGGGTGGAATACTGCGCCTTCAGCTTGGTAAAGGCTTGGGAGGAGGAGGGCGTCATGTCGGTGACGCGGCTGTAATTGGCGTTCAGATTGGCTCCGCCTCCGTAAAGGAAGGAAACGTAATATCTAGCGAAGGAGCGCAGGGTGACGGTGTCCTTGTCGGGCGGGCCGGGCTCGGTGGTATGAAGGAAGAAAATCCTGTCCTCCGTCGTGCGGAAGCCGTCGGTTGCAAGCGCCGACCCCTCGGCGTTTACGGCGGTGACCGTCGGATCCCGAAAGAGGCCGGTGACGGTGTATTCGACAAGATGAGGCCGCTTTTTCGCGTAGCTGGTGACCCCTTCCAGAAGCGGCAGATCGGCGCCCTCCGAAGTGATTTCCGCATGGGAGAGCGGAATTCCGTTCAGCTTGACCGAGGCGTAATCGGGGGCCACGACCGTGATTTTTTTGAGGGAATCCTCCGGCAGGCGGTAGAGTCCGCTCCCCTCCTCCGGGGAAAGGAGAACGCCGCCATATTCCACCTCCACAGTCGGCTCCTCGAAAAGGCCGCTCAGCTGATAGACCCGGGAGAGCGCCACGTCGGAAAGCGTTGCCTCGTACCGGCTGAGAAAGGGGTAGGAGGTGTTTCCCGTGACGTAGGAATCGGGGACCGGCAGGCCGTTTACCTTGACGGTGGCCCCCTGTGGAACCGTGAGAAGAAGCGTCGAGATATAGGCGGCGGGATAGGAGAAGCGGAGGACTCCGTCCTTGTCGGGGAGCGGCTGCCGGAGCCGGTAGCCTTCGAGAACGGCGCTGACGTCGGGGGAGAGGAAGAAGCTTCCCAGCTCGTAGCGGTCACAGCAGATGCGGCTCGAAAGCGACTGTTCAAATTCGCTCAGCGCGGGGCAGTTCACCGTTTCGGGAAGGCGGAGGCTTTCCCCGGCCTCCTGCCCGTTGACCGTCAGCACCGCGCCGTGCGGCACCTCGACGGCAAGGTCGGTTTTCAGTGCGGAGGGAGAGGAGAAGCCGACGCTTTCGATCTTCCATTTTTCAAAGCCCGTCTTGGTTTTTCCGGCGCTTTTCAGCGCGACGGTGAGGATTTCCTTCCCGTCGGAATAGACGGTATAGATCGGCGCGTCGGGGGTGTAGGCCCCGTCCCGGGATACCGAAAGACGGGAAGGGGAGAGGCTGTCGGAGAGGGCTTTTTCCACCTCCTCCCGCTCCTCGAAGGGGGTGAGATTTTCGCCGACAAAGGCCTCGGTGAAGGAGGTGATCTCCTTCCGCTCCTCCCCGGCGAGATAAGAAGTGATAAATTCGTAGTCGGAAGAGGAAAGAAAATCCTTCTGCCGACCGGAAAGAAGAAACAGACAGCAGAGAATGACGGTGGCCGCCATCGCTCCGAAGGAGAAAAGGAGAACGGTTCCCCTGCGGTAAAGGGGCGAGCGATTGCCATCCAAGCGGATGCCATCCGCGCGGCTGTTTGCGCGGCTTTTATCCGCGTGCGCATTGCCCGTCTGTGTGCCATGTGCCCGGGCAGAACGCGAACGGACGTTATCCGAACGTGTGTTATCCGCGCGGCTGTCGCCTTTGCGCGCGTCCTTCGGCTTCCCGGAATCGGCTTGGAAATTTTCCAACCGGATGAGGCCGGAACGGCTGTTATCCGAATGAACGGTATCCGAGCGGACAGTATCCGAGCGGACAGTATCCGAGCGGACGGCATCCAAGCGGCTATCCTGTTGGCCGTTTTCTCTGCGAATGTTGTCTGCGCGGTCGGAGGAGGGGGATTCCTTCACGGCGGGATCTCCTTTTCTGAAAAGACTTTCTTTTATCATACCATTTTTTCGCCGAATTGTAAAGCCCCAAAATCGCGGAAGAGAAATTTTCTCTGAAAAAATGCGGCGGGGCCGACGTTCCGAAAACAAAAATTCGCAGATTCCGGAGAAATCCGGGCTTTGAGAAAACAGAAGGAGAAAAGAGAATGAAAAGCAAAACCAACGCCATGCGCCTGCTCGATCAGGCGAAAATTCCCTATCGGACGGTGGAATACGAGGTCGACGAATCGGATCTCAGCGGGGTGCATCTGGCGGAGTCGATCGGGGTGGACGTGTCGAAGGTCTACAAAACGCTGGTGACGAGAGGGGAGAAGACGGGGCTACAGGTTTTCGTCATTCCCGCGGCGGAGGAGCTGGATCTGAAAAAATGCGCGGCGGCGGTCGGCGACAAGCGGGTGGAAATGATCGCCGTCAAGGAGCTTCTCCCGCTGACCGGCTATATCCGGGGCGGCTGTTCCCCCATCGGGATGAAAAAGAAATATCCGACGAGAATCGATTCCTCGGCGGAAGACAAAGAGGAGATTTTTGTAAGCGGCGGGCAGCGAGGGCTTCAGGTTTGCCTTGCCCCGCGTGCGCTTGCCGAATTCATCGGCGCGGAATTTGCCGAGCTGACGAAAAAGTAAGAAGAAAGGCGCAAATCCGTGGATTTCAGGCGCGGATGCCGCAAAACGGTTGTGGGAATGCCGTAGGAACGGTGAGGCCATCGCAAAACTGCCGCAGGAACCACCGTGGAACGCCGCAGGAACAGAACGACAACCGCCGAAACCCGCCGGAGGAACCGCCCAAAAACCGTGCGCCCCGGCGCTTTTCATCCCTTGCCGGTCTGCCGTGAAATTTCGCCGGAAAACCGCCTTGAATAGAAAAAAGAGCGGCCCTCTCGTCAGGCGAGAGGGCCGCGCGTTGTGTTCAGTCCTTCTTTTCGAGGTAACGGGTCAGGTAGGGGATGCACTCCTCAAACCGGACGCCGTAGGGGTGTTCGTCGTCTCCCATCGACTTTTCGATGCATTCGACGGTGAAGTCGACGGCGGTTCTGACCGACAAGGCGAGGCTTCTGCCCAGCGCGAGGGAGCCGCACATGGCGGAGGCGTAGATATCGCCGGTGCCGTGGAATTTGACGTCGAGATTCTCCCGGTAGTAGGAGCAGAAGCTGTCCTCCTTGCTGTCATAGGCGATAACGCCCTGCCGGTCGGGGGCGTCGGCAAGAATCACACCGGTCATGGCGGCGGTGCGACAGCCGAGGCCGGTCAGGCGGCGGAGGATTTCCCGGATTTCTTCCTCTTGATAGGGGCCGGGCCGGTAGGGAAGGCCGAGCATGGCGCAGGCTTCCGTCATATTCGGGACAATGACGTCGGCGGCGGCGCAGACGTTGGCCATTTCCCGGGCAAATTCCGGGGTGAAGCCAGGGTAGAGCTTTCCGTTGTCACCCATGACGGGGTCGACGAATTTCAGGGCATCCTTCCCAAAGTCGGAGAAGAAATCCTTCACCATGCCGAGCTGTTCAAAGGAGCCGAGGTAACCGGTATAGATGGCGTCAAAGCGCAGGCCGACGGTTTTCCAGTGGGCGGCGATTTTGGGAATGTCCTCGGTGAGATCCCGCCAGGTGTAGCCGGTGAAGCCGGCGGTGTGGGTCGAGAGAATGGCCGTCGGGATGATGGCGGTTTCGACGCCCATGGCGGAAATAATCGGCAGAGCGACGGTGAGGGAGCATTTTCCGAAGCAGGAGATGTCCTGTATGGAAACAATACGGGGTTGGTACATAAAAAGGGCCTTTCTGTGAATGGAGTAGCGGCAGTGCCGTGGGCCGCCGGAAGGCGGCTTCCTTTTATTATAAAAGATTCTCCCCATCTTGTCAAGAGTTTGAAGGGAAAAAGAGAATTTCGCCGGGCAAGGAATTTTTCAAAGGAAAGGCGGCGGTTATTACAAAAAGGGATCGGCCCGTCGGAAAAAAGCGATACCCTTCGCCAAGTCGGAGAAGGGTATCGCCGGGCAAAATGCGGGCGCCGTTAGGGGAGTGGGAGCGTTTTTTTACTGATCAAACATTCCCCGGAACGCGATGAAATCGAAACCGAATCCGCCGAAAAGAAGCAGATATGGAACCGCCGTCTCCCATGTCTGTTCGATCGGCTTGTTGTAATATTCAAATGTATAAACGAATGAGGGGTTGTTGGGAACCCATATTTTCAGAAGATTTCCATTCTTGTCATACTCGTAAAGCACTTCGTGATCTTCATCTTTGGTAACCTTCTCAAAGCTTCCGTCACCGTCGGTGTCCTCGTAGGTAAACAACTCCTGTTTCAATACGTTGCCGTGATCGTCGAGAGTGAAAATTTCGTATTCGTAGCTTTTTGAGGGGCCTCCGACATATCCTGTGCCGACAAGCCGCTTCATCGTTTTGGTGGCGGGATCAAATTCGTATTCGGTATTGTCTCCGCTTTCTTTTCCGTCGGAAGAAAGTCCCTTCAGTGTGAGCTTGTTTCCGTCATAAACAACCGTAACGCCGCCCGCGTGGTAGTCCTCACCTCCGGTGAACATATGGCTTATCTTTTGCCCTTCACCGTATTGAAGAACGCTATGGGTGCCGTCATCGGGGAAAAGGAGGGCTTTGCCCTCGCAATAAAGGGTGCCGGTTTCGCCGTCAAAAGTGAAGCGGTCGTTATTTTTCGAACCATCGGTCGCGACGGTGGTTACACTGCATCCACCGTTATCCCACGTGTACTCGTACGAGACCTCTTCATCCTCAAACTCCAGAAGAATGCTTTTCAGGCGACGGAGTCCGCTCCCGGCCTGCGCGCCGGAAGTGCCGCGCCCTAGGCAGGATGAGAAGGCAAACAAGGGAAGCACAAGGCATCCTGTCAGCAGCAGTGCCAACAATTTTTTCTTCATAAGTAAATCCTCCGTCCTTTTTGCCGTTTCGCCGCGCTTTGTGAAGTTGGCAAAACCTTACGAATAATTATAGCATATGGAGAAATGTTTTTCAAGGCGTTTTTGAATCTTTTTGAAAAGTCCGGCAAAATTTTGCGGGAAAGTCGATTTATAAGCCAACTTTCCCGCAAATTCGCTTCGGAAATTGCCCCGGGGATTTACCGAAGTCTACTTTTTCTATAAATTTGAAAAGGAAACGTGTAATGCGGAGGGTTCATTCAGCGATCGCTATACGGAGTATCTTCAAAACCCTCTTTATTAAGCCTTGCGACCATTTTATCAAGCTTTGATTTCCAAAACAGATTGAACCATTTTGTTGTGCCAAACCATTTCACAATGGTAGGACTAACGGCATAATATAATTTTATAAATGTTCTGCCATACCAAGTGGAAGCGAGAGAGTAATCCCGATATCTTCGTAGCGTCCAGACCTGCGGACAATCGTAAGAGCCGTAAACGGCCGTTGCAACATAGCAACCGCCGGAGCTTTGATTGTTGGACGGTGTCGGGCCTTTTGAATTTAATAAATCGTCCAATCTGTGCATCGTATCCGACAGAATGTTTAATACCGTGCCGTTCGGAAACGTAGGATCAAACTCTTGCTTGAATTTCTCTAGACTGATTCCCGACTCCAGAGCGCTTATTGCTTGGCTCGCAAGCCCTCCTATGCCGCCGGTAGAAAAGTCACGGGCATCCATAAAGAGCTTTAACGCACTGTTTCTTCTTTTGTCTTCCGACATCTCGACTAATCCGCACGCAATGATATCGCCCTCGACAAAAGATAACACACTGGAATATGGACGATAATTGCCGATTCCCGCATTTTGCATAGTAACCAGGCCGTTAAGCATCCGATCCAATCCGGCAACGACAATTTTATAATCCCCTTTTTTTACGAATTCTATAATTTGCTCATTGCCGTCCTTCAAAACGCTTATGCAGAAAGACTTGTTGGATCGCACAAAATCTTTTGTCCAATCATTCGGATCGTATCTGTCCATAGTGACCCTCCTATTATTTATATTACACATCAGCACAAATGAAGACTCAAAGATTCTTTAAACCCATTCCCCAGTTGGTTTTTGTTATAATTTTTAACATTACCAACGGATAAATGAATAGTGTTCCAATCATGTACAGCCCAAATACGATTGCGGCAAGCTTATTGGGCTCGACATTAAAGCTACGGTAGCGAAAGGCTTTCGTCAGATATAATGCTTTATACCAAAACGGCGCCAGAATAATGCCCAAAGGCGTCAGAAACGTTAATATGCCGTATAAATTCCTGCGAAATTTAACCTTCTTATAAGCTTTTTCAATATCTTCTTCCGATAATCCCGATTCATCGACCCATTGGTTCCAATCCATGTAAGTTTTTGCCATAATAGTTACCTCTTTCTTTCAATAGATATTTATTTGTGCTGATGTGTTTATAACGGTCACATTTAGCGGCCTCTCTGGCATACATACGGCTTATCGGTAGCCCGTCGCCGTATGAGAGAACGATGCGGGAATCGTTTCCGGGAAAAGAAGCTTTTCCCTCCGTTTTTGGCCGAGTCGGCAAATTGAGTTAAGTAATTATAGCACAAGAAAATACATTTTTCAAGATGTTTTTGAAATTTTTTGAAAAATCCGGCAAAATTTTGCGGGAAAGTCGATTTATAAGCCAACTTTCCCGCAAATTTCGCTCCGGAAATTCCTTTGGGGATTTACCGAAGCCCACTTTTTCTATAAATTGTAAATTCTCAAAGTAAATGCAACAGTAGCAAAAGTCCTGCATTTACTATGAGAAAAGGGTGGCAATAAGTATGAGA
>CANQQT010000067.1 GCA_947626065.1 uncultured Clostridia bacterium
CAACTGATTGACTATAATCCCTCCGTAGGTATTTCCGCAAAAGGCGGCAAACCAACAAAGAAAAAAGATGCGTTGACGGATGAGCAGGTAAAGCTACTTTTGGATACCGTCAGAGGACTTCCTCCGTATGTGTTCATTATGATTGGCCTTTATTCTGGGCTTCGCCGGGAAGAAGCGCTGGCGCTGCAATGGGATTGTGTGTTTCTGGACGTACCTACGCCATATATTTCTGTCAAACGGGCTTGGCGTACAGAGCATAACAGGCCGCTAGTATCCACGGTTCTAAAGACAAAGGCGGCAAAGAGAGACATTCCCATTCCTCAATGCCTGGTGGAGTGTTTAAGAGAGGTAAAAAAGACTTCCATATCAGAATATGTGATTGCCGACAGCCAAGGTCGGCCGCTTTCCTACTCTCAATTTAAGCGGGTATGGCAGTATGTAGTGGTGCGTTCTACAAAGGAAAGGAACTACTATAAGTATGTGAACGGCGAAAGTATCAAGTACACTGTCAAGCCGACGCTGGGAGGCTCTCAAAAGAACAATCCCAATATCGTATATCGTCTTGATTTCGATGTAACGCCTCACCAACTCCGGCACACTTATATCACCAACCTGCTCTATGCTGGTGTCGATCCCAAAACAGTGCAGTATCTTGCCGGCCATGAAAACAGTAAAACAACTATGGACATTTACGCAAGAATCAAGTATAATAAGCCTGAAGAACTTGTGGAGACAATCAATGTAGCGTTTGCTAAGTGACTTCAAGTTATAAGCAAAGTCCAATTTCTTGATAATGGATGGGGCAACCACGGCGGACAAACCGCGAAAGGCCTTGAAATATCAAGGAAAATCGGCAATAAGACCATTTTAGTACGGACTCAAGGCCGCCCGTCGCGCTCCCCAGTTCAGCAAGCGTTAAATTCACAATCGAAAACGTCAAAAAATCCCACGACCACCCGGTTTGTGGGATTTTTTTATGCCCGAAAGCCTTTCAACAAAGCGAAAAGCGCCGTCGTTCCGCGTTTTGTTGGGGTGCTGACTGCCGGTAGCGGCCGCTGTCCGAGGAAACCGCCCCGACGCGACAAATTACACCGATGGGGATATCCGTAATTCTTTTGGAGAACGGTTAAACCTATTTTTATAAGCTTTATAAAATCCGCAATAGGACGTATATCCCACCAATTTACTAATCTCTGTAAGAGATAGGCTTGTGGTTTGAGACAGCACGATCGCGGCTTCGATTTTTCGCTTTGACAGTTCTTCTGCAAACGTATTCCCGGTAATTCTTTTTACTTCTCTTTCGGTTTGCTTATGGCTCAACATAAGCTCCTGCGCCAGATCGTCAAGCGTTACATTGGAATTATATTTCTTCGTGAAAAACTCTTCGATGATGAGTTCTCTGTTTGTGATCGGAAGCTTTGCTTTTTTTGTTTCCGTGATTAAAAAATCGGAACATATATAAGATAACAAGGCTTTTAGTTTTCTGTCTCTTCCGGTAAGTGCATAGTCTTGTATTTCTTTGCAAAACAAGGAAAGCAAAGCTTCCGGGAAACCGATTTTATTCGGCGTTTTACAACAGCAGCTACAGTCCACCAAAAAAGAAATTCGTTTAGAATCCTCTCCGAAAGATTGATATTTATGTAAAATATCGGCAGGAATAAACAGTACGTCGCCTGCCTGTAAAAAAATATCCTTTTTATCGCACCGCATAACGGCGGTTCCGCTTAAAAAAATATGCATTTCGGCAAAAAGGTGCTTATGCAGTGGGAAACAAAGATCCTTGTGATCAAAAAAGCCCATCTGCATATATATCTTGGCTTCAAATCCATCCATACCGATAATAAATTCATTGTTCATAATACATTTACTCAAACGACATTTTGTTTTGGGGTTGTCTATCCCGCATATTGACAAAGCCGACGCTTACCCGTATAATAAGTATATCATAACGTAGATTTATTGTCAATCAAAAATAAAAACCAAAAAAGAGGTGTCTGTTTTGTCAATGTACTCTGTATGGAAAAAGGGCGTGGCTTTACCCGAGGTATCTGCTCTAAAGAAGGTGCACGCGGAACGAATAACGATCAAACCGTTTGAGCCCGAAAAAGACGGATATATTTTCTTGCACGGCGTCGCTCTCGCAAAATTCAAAGGTAGGATGTATTGCGCTTGGGCACATAATAAAGTGCGGGAAAATTCCGAGGATGAAGAGGTGAATTACGCCGTAAGTGACGATGACGGAAAGACATGGTCGGAATGTATAAACGGAAATATGAACCCTGAAAAGGGCACGGCTGTGAGTCACGGCGCGTTTTTGGTGTTTGGGGAGAAATTATATTTTTTTGCTCCTCAGTTCAAGAGGCATCTGGGCGCCAAAATGCTGAAAATGAGCGTTTATGTTTTTGACGAGGCAAATGAGAAATTCCGTTACGTCGACGTGGCAATGAACGAACGCTTCTGGCCTACGTGTGAACCGGTACTTTTAGAAAACGGAAATTACATCATGCCGGGTATGTATGTTGCTTCTGATTATCGGTCTGCCGATAATACCGCCGCGGTTGCAATCAGTCGCGGTTCGGATATCCTTCATTGGGACATGGTTAAGCTAAAACGTGCGGAAGACGTAAGAGTGTGGGGAGAATGCACCGTTACGGTTGACGGGAGCCACTGTAAAATGTATTGCCGTGAGCATTCCCGGAAGTTGACGGCCCTGTATTCCGAAAGCTTCGATTTTGGCAATACTTGGAGTGAGCTGGCTTTAAGCGATTTGCCCATGATAGACAGCAAGCCTTATGCGGGAACGCTTTCAACGGGTCAACGCTATCTTATATGCAGCTGCGCGAAGGACATAAAAAAGCGCGATCCGCTGACGATTGCTTTGACCGAAAAAGGAGAGGATACATTCAGCAAAATCCTTATTATTGACAGCGGCAAGACACTATCTTATCCGTACGCAATAGAATCTAACGGCAAGCTCTATGTGGCATATTCTTCCACAACAGAGGGCTATAATCGGAACAGCGCCGAGCTTGCCATTATGGATATTGAAGAGCTAAAATGAAGGCCGCCCGCCGCGCGCCGCAATTCGGCGAGCGCTGACGGCAAATCTCTTCGACTCCACGCGTCGCCCACCCCCCCCGCGTCGCCGACGCACGAGTCTTCGATGCATACTCGACAAAGCCCCGGAAGAAGCGCCTTCCGGGGCTTTCGGCTTTTGCGCCGGATTCCCGGAGATCTTCCGGAGGGTTCGGCCTTCCGTTCCTCCGACGGGATTCTCTCCCCGCCGCGCGTCTTCCCTTTTCTCTTTTCATTTGCGAAGTTTTCTCTTTCGCGCCCTTCCGGCGCGCCGCTTCAAAATGTGAAGTTCCCCCAAAAGTCGCACCGATTCTTCGGCATTTTGCCTAATTTAATCCGGTCATTTTTGGACTTTTTCAAAAATTTCTTCCGATTTTGCTTTCCCGGTTGACAAAGCGAAGAAAATGTGCTATACTGATGAAAAAGAGAACAATTCTCTTTCCAGCGGGGTCTATCCCCGCCATTCAAAGGGCAATACGCAAGAAGTCGCTCCTGTCGCCGGCCGTTCCTGTCACCGACGGTTTCTGCCGCCGGTAGCTTCTACCGCACGGCTGTTTCTGACGCCTACCGTCCCTGCCACCGACGATTTTTGTCGCCGACGGTTTCTGCCACACGACAGCTTCTGACGCACGATAGTCTCCGCCGCACGGCGAATGCCTGCCGCACGGCGCTGTCCGGTCGCGCCCGAAGCCGAGGCTTTCTTCCCGATTCCGAAAAGGCCTTGCTGCGGGACAAGCGTTTTGCCTGAGCTTATGGGAGGTGCCCCGTGTCGATTCCCGTATCCCGTCTGATCCCGCCCCTTGTCTATCTCAACGTCGCTTCCTACTGTTCCCCGGCGGGGCTTACCAACGACTATTCTTCCACGCCGCGTCCGCACAACTGCATCAGCCTTTTCTACGAGGGCCGCGCCGTCTTTCGCTCCGGCGGGAAGGAATTTGACGTCCGCCCCGGCGACGTGATCTTCGTCCCGTGGCAGTCGCTCTATGTCTCGAAGTATCTGAACAAGCCGAACACCAAATATCTCACCATCCACTGCAACTTTGCCCCCTCCGATTTTGTCTTCAAGTCCTCCGATTATTCTTTGCAGACCGTTCACGTCGATCTTGAGGAAATGTATGAGGATTTTTCCTTCATGCATCAGAACATCGGCTCCACCGATTTTATCGCCCTCGAGGTAATGGAGCGCTTCTACAAGGTTCTCTCCTACCTTCTCCCACGGCTCCGCCGCAATCAGCCCTCCTCCCACAACGACGCCATTCTCTCCGTCATCGACTATATGGAGGCCCACTACAAGGATGAGCTTCCCTGCTCCCTGCTTGCCAAACGCGCCGCCCTCAGCGAGTCGCACTTCTACCTCCTTTTCAAGCAGGAAACGGGCCTTACCCCCACCGAATACAAGAATCACATCCGCATCCGCCACGCCATCAATCTCCTCTACGGCGACCTTTCCGTCGAGGAAATCACCACCGAGCTCGGCTTCAATTCCGCCGCCTATTTCCGCAAGGTCTTCTACAAATCGACCGGCTATAAGCCGCTGGAATACAAAAAGCAAATCCTCCGCCGTCCCTGACGGAGAAAAATTCCAAAGTGAGGGATCCGCCATGAAATCCGCCAGTTCCACCCTCTCGAAAAGAAGGAAAAGCCTTCTGAATCTGACCCTGTCCGCCCTCTTTCTCGCCATCGGCATCGTTCTGCCCTTCTTCACGGGACAGATTCAGCAGATCGGGAAAATGCTTCTCCCGATGCACATTCCCGTGCTCCTCTGCGGCCTTATCTGCGGCTGGTCCTACGGCGCGGCGGTAGGCGCGGTGCTCCCGATTCTCCGCTCGCTCCTCTTCGGTATGCCCGCCCTCTATCCGAACGCAGTGGCAATGACCGTGGAGCTGATGACCTACGGACTGGTCGTCGGATTTCTCTTCTCCCACTCCCGCTGGCAGTGCGTCCTCTCCCTTTATCGCTCGCTGATCGCCGCCATGCTGGCCGGGCGCGTCGTCTGGGGCATTACCGAAATCGTGCTCCTCGGTCTGGGTGGCACCTCCTTCACATGGAAGGCCTTCATTGCCGGCGCCCTGCTTGACGCCATTCCCGGCATTATCCTCCAGCTGGCCCTGATTCCCGCTGTGATGGTCGCGCTGAACCGGGCCGGCCTTGTGAAATTCCGAAAGGAAGGCAAGCGGGAAAAAGCGACCGCTGTAAGCGGATCTCCGTGATAAAAATAACCTCCTCACGAGAAACAAAACGGCCTCGGCCCTCAAGGACAGCCCTCTGCCCACGAAAGTACCGAAGCCGTTTTTTCAATGAAAAAAAACCTGCTTTTCTGCATGAAAAAGCCCTTTCCCCCACAAAAACCGCTCCCCCCCTCTACAAGATCTTATGGTCTGAAAGCCACAGAAAAAGCAGCGGATTTTGATAACGGTATTCTCCGCCGTACTGCGGGCTTAACCGATTCGCCATCCGCTGCTATAGTCAGCATAATCTGCCTTTACGATCTTGTCAAAAAATAGGATAAAGATTTTTCACCAAAAGGAAAACGGGCTTTTTCATTTTCAAAGCAGATCTTTGAAATCCTCCGCTCTTCTCAGAATTTTGGTGGCCCCCCGCGCGACGAGCAGAGCCTCCTCCCGATAGCCCCATGCCACCCCGACCGGGATCATTCCGGCGTTGGCGGCCAGCTTCATATCGATATCGGAGTCGCCGATAAAAACCGTGTCCTCCGGCTTCCCGCCGAGAAGAGAGGCCAGATAGAGGGCCCCTTCCGGCGAGGGCTTATGGGGAAAGCTCCCGTCGTGTCCCAACGCGCACACAAAGGTGTCGGATGGAAAGAGCTTTTCGCAGATGGCCTTGGTTTGCGCGTCCTGCTTGTTGGAAAAGACGGCAAGCCGCGCCCCTCGGCTTTTCAGATAGGCCACCCCCGCCGCGGCCTCGGGATAGGCCCTTGTCGTGTGGAGGTAACAGGCGGCGTAAGACTCCACGTAAATATCGTAGGCCCTGTCAAGGAGCTCCCCGTCCTCCCGGTATTCCTCCGGGACACAGCCCTTTACCAGAATCCGCGCGCCGAGATTGATGTTTTTGAGGACCTCCTCGGTTTCAAGCGGCGGCCAGCCGAAGCGCTTGCGCATTCGGTTGATGGCCTCCGTCAGATCCTCTATCGTATAGGCAAGCGTGCCGTCGAGATCAAAGATAAAGCAGGTGTGCGATTGCGCCATTTTTCCTTGTCACCGTCCCGCGCTGTTTTTGAAAAAAGCTTCCCGTGAAAAAGGATTCTTTAGGGAAATACCTTCCGTGGGAATTCCTTTTCCAAAAGCGCGGCGACGGCCTTTCTTTTTCGGATTTTTTGACTTCTGACCGCTCAAGGATTTCTCAGCCTTCCTCAGTCGGAAGCCCCTGCCGCATTTCCTCCTGCCCGTCGACAAGGTCGATGAACCAGCAGGGCAGATCGCTTTCGCAATCGATCAGCTTCTGCCCCTCCAGCACGGCAATCTGCCGGAAGCGGACGGTATTGTCAAAGAGAATCGCGCTGTCGCAGAGGGGAAGAAGCTGGCGGAGGGAATCGTTCAGATGGGAAAAGCGCTTCAAAATATAGGCGTCGCTGATCCCGTGCCCGCCGTTTTCCATCCGCTTGTGAACCCGTTCCATGGCTATCCGCACGTCCTCCACGCCGATGAAGCAGAGCCTCACGGTAAAGCCGTGCTCCTTCGCCGCCTTGACCTGCCGGAGAATCGCGGCGCCGGGAAGCGTGGTCTCAAGGTGAAAGGAAATTCCCTTCTCGATATTCTCCGCAATGGCCGCCATGGCCTCCCGCCCGGCGCGGATCTGTGCGCGGGGGTCGAAGGAACCCCCGTACTTTTCGGACAGCTCGTCGATGTTGATTCTCTTTCCTAAATCGGTCATCCGCCGCAGAACATGATAGAGGGAGGTTTTTCCCGCGCCGTTGATTCCGGCAATGACGGTAAAGACCTTTTCGCCCTTCACAGCAGCATTTCTCCGACGATTTTTTCCTGAGCAAGCTGCAATTTTAAATTGATAAGCTCCCGGTAAAAGACCTTTTCCTCCCGCGCGCCCGCCAGCGCCAGCCTTGTTTCAAGCTCGGCAAGCGTCGCCGTCTGAAAAGCCCGGTAGATGCCGGGTAGCAATTCCTTCCGTTCGGTAGTCATGAAGCTTCCTTTCCGCGACGGTTCCGCCGCGCCGATCGGCTGTTGTCGAACAACTGTCGGACAACTGTCGAGCAGTTGCCGGGCAACTACTGCCGAGTAGCTACACCCAACCAGCTGTAGCCACAGCTACAGCCCTTGTTGCTACCCCCTTGCTTTCCGACCGCTGTTTTCCCGGGGTTTCTCCCCGGCGCCTCCCGGCCTTACTGCTGAGCGACCGGCTCCTTCTTTTCGCTTTCCTTGACCTTTTCAAGGAGCGCCTGAATCCGTTCAGCCGGTTTCAGAAGATGGCTGATCGTCTCGTCGCGGTTGAGGGTATCGACAATCAGCGCCACGTATTTGCCGAGGTCAACCTCTGTATACCATTCGCGGGAAAGGAGCTCCGGCGAACGGTAGATCAGATTGGTGGTAAAGATGCGGGTGATGATTCCGTCTGCGTAGGCGCGGTCCATCGGCTCCAGTCCCTCGTTGAAGAGACCGAAGGTGGCGAAGGCGAAAATTCGTTTGGCCCCCCGCTCCTTCAAGCTGGTCGCCACGTCGATGATCGACTGTCCGGAGGAGATGATATCGTCGACGATGATGACGTCCTTCCCCTTCACCGACCGACCGAGATATTCATGCGCGACGATCGGGTTTTTCCCGTTGATAACCTGCGTATAATCGCGCCTCTTGTAAAACATACCGAGGTCGAGGGAGAGCATCGAGGAATAGTACATACAACGGGTCATGCCGCCCTCGTCGGGGGAAATGATCATCAGATGATCCTTGTCGAGCTGAATGTCGTGAACCTTTTTAATCAGCGCCTTGATCATCTGGTAGGTGGGCTGTACGTTGTCGAAGCCGATGAGAGGAACGGCGTTCTGTATTCCGATATTATGCACGTCGAAGGTCACGATATTCGTAACCCCCATGTTTTCCAGCTCCTGAAGCGCGACGGCACAGTCGAGCGATTCCCGCACATGGCGCTTGTCCTGCCGGCTTTCATAGAGCATCGGCATGATGACGGTGATTCTCCGCGCCTTTCCGGCGATGGCGTTGATGACGCGCTTGAGGTCTGCGAAGTGGTCGTCGGGGCTCATAGGATATTCCGCGCCGTACATTTTGTACTTCACGCCGTAGTTGTACATATCGGCGATGATGTAGACGTCGCGTCCCCGCATCGATTCCTGAAGAACGGCCTTTCCTTCGCCGTTGCCGAACCGCTTGCACTCCGGAACGACGATGTAGGAGGCACTGCCCCGGCTTCCCCTCCACGTGTGAAGATAGCTGTCGACTTCCTCCACGAATTTTTCGCATCCCGGCATTCCGATAACCGAGAGCTCTCCGTAATATGCGTTTTCCATCCTGTTTCGCCCGTGAAACCGCGGGCCACTCCTTTCTCTTGCCGGTATGCGCCCTCTTTTCCGTCAAAAAGAGTTTCCCGCCGAAAAGCAGGGGAAAAGCTCCCTCTTCCAACCGTGGGGGAGGGAAAAAGCGCCGTGAGCGTTCCTCTTTTCTCCGCCTGTCGGGCGGCGCCGACATCCATGTTTTTATTATAACACAGATTTTTCCGATTCGCAAGGGCTTCCTCCATATTTATTCATATTTCTTTCTCCATTCGACAAAAATTTCTCGGCGGGGAGGAGAAAAGAAAAAATCCGTCGCCGACGCCGCTTTTTTCCCCCGTTTTGCCCCTTTTCGACGAAAAAAAGAAAGTCGAGGTTGACAGAACGGAAATTTCACGGTATAATAGAGTGGGAAGTTTTAAACACAGGAAAGGATTGTCTATGAGCGGATATAAAATACTGGACGGCATCGACAGCCCGGCGGACGTCAAAAAGCTCAGCGCCTCCGAGCTTGACGAGCTGTGCGGAGAAATCCGCGAATTCCTGATTCATAACGTCCAGAAAACGGGCGGGCATTTGGCCTCCAACCTCGGAACGGTGGAGCTCACCCTTGCCCTGCACCGGGTGTTCGACGCCCCACGGGATCATCTGATTTTCGACGTCGGCCACCAGTGCTACACACACAAGCTCCTCACGGGGCGCCGTGAGGAATTCGACCACCTCCGTCAGCGCGGCGGGCTGTCGGGCTTTACCAAGCGTTCCGAAAGCCCTTACGACTGCTTCGGTGCCGGACACAGCAGTACCTCGGTTTCCGCCGCGACCGGCTTTGCGGAGGCGGAACGCCTGAAGGGCTCCGGGGCCTATACCGTGGCGATTCTCGGGGACGGCGCCTTCACCGGCGGCATGGTGCACGAGGCGCTCAACAACTGCCGCAAGGATCTGCGCCTCATCATCGTTCTCAACGAGAACGAAATGTCGATTTCCAAAAACATCGGAGCCTTCGCCCGGCTCTTTTCCAAAATCCGTACCTCGAAAAACTATTACCGGACCAAGCGGCGCACCGTCCGTCTTCTCCTCCGGCTCCCCGTTATCGGAAAGCCGCTTTTCCGGCTGATCCGGAGGATCAAGCAAGCCATAAAAAACAAGCTGTACAGAAGCAATTATTTTGAGGATCTCGGTCTCTATTACCTCGGCCCGATCGACGGAAACGACCTCGTCCGGGTGGAACGTCTTCTCACCGAGGCCAAGAACGCCGCGCAAAGCACCATCGTTCACATCCGTACCGTCAAGGGGAAGGGTTATCCCCCCGCCGAGAAGAACCCCGGAAAATATCACAGCGTCCCGCCGGAGGGCAAGGAGGAGACGAGAAACTTTTCGGAGGAGGCGGGAGAAATTCTCACCGAGCTCGGCAGGAAGGACACCCGCGTCTGCGCCGTTACGGCGGCCATGGCGGAGGGCACCGGCATGAAGCATTTCGCCGACGCCATGCCGGAGGCAGGCAACCGTCCAGTCACCGCTGCCCCGGGGACTCTGGCGAGGCAGGCCGGACTGTTTGTCCGCCGGCTCCAGCTCCTGCGGGAGGAGGGCCGCCCGTTTTCCAAGCCGGCCCAGGAAATCCCCGCTCCCGCGAGATTAACGGAGCCCCAGACGGAAGGCACCGG
>CANQQT010000068.1 GCA_947626065.1 uncultured Clostridia bacterium
GGTGCAGGCCTCGTGACGGGAGCCCTCCGCCTCGGTTGTGGCGGCCTTATCGACGACCCATTCCATCGTGTGCGCGGCCTCGGAGGTATGGAATCCGCAGTCGGCGCATTCGTGCCAATGCTTGCCGTCGCCGGTCTTCCATTCGGTACCGGGGTTGTGCGCCTCGCGATCAAACTCCTTCTTGCACTCGGAGCAGACCTTGAAGTGACCGTTTTCGTCGCTGTGAAGCGTTTCGTCGGTGTTGCCGGTGTGAGCGTTGGCGTCGACGGCAATGGTCAGCTCGTCCTCGTCCCAAACGTCGGTGCAATCCTCGCTCTTATACTTCTTGCCCTCGCAGGTCGGGTGCGAGCAAGTCCAGTAAGCGTGCGTTCCGGGAGTGGTGCAGGTAGCGGGAACCTCGGGATGCGCGGTCACAACGTGTTCGTGATCGAGAGGGCCAACCGCTTCCTTATCGGTTTCATAGTGGCAAACGGTGCATTCCTGATACTTCATGCCGCCCGCCTCGGTGGTAGGCGCGGGATCGTATTTGGTCTCGAACTGGTGCGCCTCGGTAGCAAGCGCGACGCCACAGTCACAGAGCTTGGCATGGGTTTCGGGATCGGAAGTGTTCGTCCATTCGGTGACGTCATCCGCCGTCTTCACGTGATTGGTGGGATTCTTTGAGCCCTCCTTGAGAGCCTCAAGATCCGTCTTTTCGTATTCGCCCTCGGGGGTTTCAATGTAGAGCTCGGTGCAATCGGGCATCAGGCATTCGAGGTGTTCCTTTATGTCCTCGCACACGCAGGTAGCGGGCGTTCTGGAAACGCGTTCCAAAACGTGGCAGTTCGTGTAAACCGGATCTGCCGTATTGTTTTGCTTACTTCCGGTAAAGGCATTCGAAGTAGTTACGGTGCCCTCATACGTATTGGTGAGAACGTAATCGGCAATCAGCACGTCTGTGCAGACAACCGCCGATCTTGTGAGTCCGACCGCAGAGGAGTAGTAGATATTCGTAGCCTTTGACGTTGCCGTTTCAGGGAAAATCTTCGCGTTAAGGCCCTTTACCTTTACATCGATAAGGGAACCGCCGGTAAAGTCACCGACCAGTCCGCCGGCATAATAGGTCGCGCCCTGCTTGATGGAAAGGTCATAGGTCATATTCTCAACCGTCAGATTTTTGAGGACGGATCCGGCGGCCATGTAACCGAGAAGGCCAACATAATACTTGTTGTCGCCTCTTCCGATGGAGCTCGCGGTGTTCAGCCGAATGTTTTTCAGCGTATGGCCGCCGCCGTTCAGCGTTCCCTGCCAAGAGGTGACGCAACCGACGGTAAGGAACCGTCTGCCCTCATAGTCAATGTCCTCTCCGAGGGTAACGGTTTTATCCTTAAAGCACCGCAGAGCATTGCTACTCGTCGAAGGCAAGCTACTCAGACCCGAAGTATCGGCGGGCTCAACCTTCACAGAAATAACGTTTCCGTCAGCGTCGTACCAGATCTGATCGTTCCGGTTATTGACAAGAGTCGCCAGTCCGGCAAGATCCGCTTCCGTCTTCACGGTGTAGGCGGAACCGTTGTCCCCTCCGCCGTCAATATACCACTTGATGTTCGCCAGCGTCGTTCCGTAGGCGGGGACACCTCTTGTGAGCTTCAAAGTATCCGGCTTGGAAGCGCTACCGGACGCCGTTCCGATCATTCCGGCGGTGGCCCCGGAACCGGTGGTCACTCCGGTGGAATTGTGCGGATCAAAGTAGTAATTGGTTACGGTCACACCGGAAACTTCGCCGGAGCCTTTATATTGTCCGATCGCCGCACCGGCGGTAACTTTATTATCCTCGGCGTTCTTATTTGCGATTGTCGTCTTCAAGCCGTTGATAGTTACGTTGGTAACAGACGCCGTGCCCTGAACAGACCCGGCAACGCCTCCGACGTACCCCACGGTTCCATTGGGGATATTGAGGTCGATTTCCACGTTTTCAAGCACAAAGTTTGTCACTTCTCCTGTCGACGCAAGACCGCCGAACAGGCCCGCATAGACCTGCGAGAGAGTAAGATGCTTGGCAGTTTCCGCAGTAACGTAAAGATTGGAAATCGTGTGCCCATTCCCTTTAAAAGATCCCTGCCACGAGCCGGTAGAGCCGATCGGACGCCACGGGTATCCCTGCAAATCGATATCGGCATCCAGCGTAACTTCTTTTCCTGCGAAACTACGGACGGTATTGTCGGATTGCTTTTCCAAAGAGCTGAGTCCGGTTGTGTCTTCCGGCTCCGTTCTTACCGACACAATATTTCCGTCGGCATCATACCAGACCTGATCGTTTCTGTAATTTACAATCGTGGTAAATCCGGCAAGATCCGCCGCTGTTTTCAAAGTATAGGTGGAACCCTTGTCCCCTTTACCGTCAACATACCACTTTATGTTCGCCGTCACGCCGTCCCACACTGTGGGATCGCTGTTATCGGCGGGAGCTGCCTTCGCCGCCTCGGTAACCGGGACCGTCAGGCCCATCAGACCGATCGATGAAAACAAAAGGGAAAAAATCAGAACACCGATAAGGAAACGGTTTCCAGTTTTTCTTTTCATGACATTCTCTTCCTTTCATAAAAATATATGATGCGCAAGAGCTGCCCCCGGGCGAAGGTTTCTTCCGCCGGGGAAATTCACGCGCCGCAGGGGTGCGGGCGTGGCCGCCGGTTTTTCTCCACTTTCGCAGGCGACAAAAACCGGCAAAAAGATTTTCGCGGACCGAACCGCGGTTTTGGTCCCGCGGCCCGGTCCGGGGAATACTTCGGGTAAGAGCTTCTCCGGAAGTTTATGCAAGCTTTTCTCAGGTCTACTTACCTACTTACTTAAAACTTCTTTCAAAAGTCCCGTCGGGGGAATCGCAAAGGCTGTCTTTGCGATATCCTCTTTCTACTGCTTAACCCTGTTTTCTTTTCTTGCTGATGCAGACGGCAACGCCGGCGAGGCAAATCGCGGAAACGGCGATGCCGGAGGTGAGAAGGTCACCGGTGCTGGGGGAAGTCGATCCGCCAGTCGATCCACCGGTCGAGCCGCCGGTCGAGCCACCGCTTGCGGGCTTATCGGAAACGGAGCAATCCTCCGCAACCACGGCGCCGTTCTGGGTGATGCCGTAGACCTTCGACTCATGCATCTTGACTTCACCAGTGTAGGTAAAGTTCTCCTTGTAGCCGGTCACTTTGACATTCTTCATGTCGGTTCCGGCAGTGGCCGGACGGTAGATACCGGCAACCGCGCCGAGGTAGATGTTGGCGGCCTTCGCGCCGTCAGCCGCAGGGGACAGCTTGA
The DNA here is from genome assembly GCA_947626065.1 of uncultured Clostridia bacterium. GTDB lineage: Bacteria > Bacillota > Clostridia > Oscillospirales > CAG-272 > Colimorpha_A. The sequence goes on from CANQQT010000068.1 coordinate 3,289, forward strand.
TCGTCATGCCGTCGATCGAGGTGTCGGTGAGATGGCCGTTATTCTGAACGTCACCGACGATTCCGCCTACGTAGTAGGTGTAGCCATTCTCAACGGCGATGTCGAGGGTCAGGTTGGAAACCTTCAGCTTCTGAACGCCGCCATCAGAGAAGAAGGAAGCGAAGAGACCCATGTAGACTTTGTTGTCGGGGCGTCCGGCAACCGAGTCCTTGTTGATGAGTACGTTCTTGATGGTGTGGTTTCCGCCATCGAAGGTGCCCTGCCAAGAGGTCAGGTAACCGACGGTCGGGAAGGCCTTTCCGGCAAAGTCAAGGTCCGCACCGAGGGTGACGGTCTTGCCATCGAAGCAACGAAGAGACTTTTCGCTTGCATCAAGCTCAGTCAGCTTGTTGAGGCTGGCCGCGTTTTCCGGCTCGGTGTCGTAGGCGACGACCTTACCGTCGGCGTCGTACCAAATGGGGGAGGTGCGGTGGTTTACGATGAGGGCCAGACCGGCGAAGTCTGCCTCGGTCTTAATGGTGTAGGAAGTGCCTTTGTCGGCGCCTCCATCGATATACCATTTGATGTTGGCCGTCGTGCCGTCCCAACCGCCAGCCGCCGAAACGGTCAGAGTGCTGAAGACGCAGAGGGTGGTCAATACCATAATGGCCGCCAAGAGGATGCTGAGTTTCTTCTTCATGAGTTTCTACCTTGCCTTTCTTTCTTTTTTTCCGGGACCTGCGTAAGGTCGGCGCAGGGTCTCCGGGGCTGTATATTTTCCGGAGCTTTCACTCCGGTTCCAACCCGCACGTTGGCGGGGAAGGAACGAATGGGGGCGTTTGCCGACGGCATTTTACCGACGGTTTGCGCGGACAAGCCATGAAAATGGGGCGCCGTTTGAGATAAAACCGGCCAAAAAAGCAAGATTTTATCTGCCGACCGCAAACCATTTTTGTAACTCTATTATATCGTATAAGAAAGCTCTTGAAAAGACTGATTTTTTCGTGATTTTTCACACGTTTTTCCGACGGTCCTTTTTTCGGTTGTTTTTCACGATATTTCAGCCGCTTTCTTGGTGGTTTACACAACGCATTCCGTCACTTTTCACAAATTCAGGGATTAAATTTCTCCATCCTCGCTAATTGAAAAAAGGAATTTTTTTCTCTTTTCAACGCTCTTGCGGCAAAGACTTCCGTCCGTTTCCAGATTTTGAGCGGTTTTTGAGACGCGTATGAGATTCGAGGCGCTATTTTCGACAGGAAAAGCGCCTTTTCCTGTCGATTTTTTGAAATCGGGCGCTTTTTCCGCAAATTTTATGCGAAACGAGTGAAATTTCGCGTTCCGGCGGCGCCGAGGCCCCGCGTCAAGGGAAAAATATGCGAAAAAGGGAAGCAATTCTCTCCGATTTCGGCAAGAAACGGCGCTATTCTCTGATAATTTGGATAAAGTTGGAAATTTTCGCGACCGGCCACGCTTGCACCCGGCGGGGCTGACTTGTTCCCTGTGCGGCTCCCGCGCTTCCGGTTTTTCCCGTGCTTCCGGTGGGGGCGGTTCCCCGTTCATCCGGTAGGGGCCTTTGCGTTTCTATGGGAGCGGTTCCCCGGTCACCCGGCAGGGGCCTTTGCGCTTCTATGGGAGCAGTTCCCCGTTCATCCGCCGGGGGCAGCCCCCGGTGGGGTGTCCTTAAAAAATCCCGCTCTGCCAAGCGGCAAAACGGGATTTTTTCTTCCTATTTATTATATACGTTTATTATATACGCTCCGGCGGCTTTCGGTCGGAAATTTAAAGCCGGGAAAGAAAGGCGCGGATTCTCTCAAGCGCCTCCGCGATGTGCTTCATCGAATAGGCGTAGGAAATTCTCGCGAATCCCTCCCCACAGCTTCCGAAGGCGGTTCCCGGGACGATCGCCACCTTGCCCTCATAGAGGAGCTTTTCGCAGAAGGCGTCGCTGCTCATGCCGAAAATACCGATGTTCGGGAAGACGTAGAAGGCGCCCTCCGGCTCAAAGCAGGGGATTCCCATTTTCCGAAGGCCGTCGACAAGGAACCGCCTCCGCATATTGTACTCTCCCACCATCGCCTCAATGTCGGAATCTCCGTTGCGGAGCGCCTCGATGGCGGCAAACTGACTGGTCGTCGGGGCGCACATGATGGCGAATTGATGGAGCTTCAACATCTGCTTCGTGATGGGCGCGGGGGCCGCCGTGTAGCCCATTCGCCAGCCGGTCATGGCATAGGCCTTGGAAAAACCGTTGACGACGACGGTACGCTCCCGCATTCCCGGGAGGGTAGCTATCGAAACGTGCCGCGCGCCGGTATAGGTCATTTCGGCATAGATTTCATCGGAAAGCACGAAAATATCGGTGTCGCGGAGGATTTCCGCAATGGCCGACAAATCCTTTTCGGTCATGACCGCGCCGGTCGGGTTGTTCGGGAAGGGCATCACGAGGAGCTTGGTCTTCGGGGTGATGGCCTTTTTCAGCTTTTCGGGGGTCAGCCGGAAGGCGTCCTTCTCCTCCGTTTCAAGAATCACCGGAACGCCCCCCGCCATGACGGTAAGGGGCTCGTAGCAGACGAAGGAGGGGGTGGGAATGATCACCTCGTCACCGGGGTTAATCATGGCGCGGAGGGCGATATCGATCGCCTCGCTCCCCCCGACGGTGACGATGATTTCCTTTTCGGGGTCGTAAGTAAGCCGGAAACGGCGGTCAAGATAGCGGGAAATCTCCTTCCGCATTTCAAGAAGGCCGCTGTTTGAGGTATAGTAGGTCTTCCCGTGTTCGAGGCTGTCGATCCCGGCCTCGCGGATGTGCCACGGGGTGACGAAATCGGGCTGGCCGACGGTGAGCGCCACGACGTCGTCCATCGAATCGAGCATATCAAAAAATTTCCGGATGCCGGAGGGCTTCAGCTCCTGCGCGGATCGGGAAAGAAGCTCTGTATAGTCCTTCATCCCAGAAGATTCTCTCTTTCGTCTTTTTCCGGCGCGCGGTAAATCACGCCCTTATCCTTGTATTTTTTCAGGACGAAGTGCGTAGCCGTCGACACGACGTCCTCCATCGGGGCGAGCTTATAGGCGACGAAGTAGGCGACCTCCTTCATGGTGCGGCCCTCGATGATGAGCATCAGATCGTAGCCGCCCGACATCAGGTGAACGCTCTGCACCTCGGGATAATTGTATATTTTTTCGGCGATTTTGTCGAAGCCGCGATCCCGCTGGGGAGCGACCTTCAACTCAATAACGGCGCTGACGTACTCCCGGTCGGTTTTGTCCCAGTCGATCAGGGCCTTGTAGCCGAGAATAATTCCCTCTTTTTCGAGGCGATCCACCGTCTTTTTGACCTCTTCGACCTCCCGCCCGCACATCACGGCGAGCTGTTCGGGAGTCAGGCGCCCGTCGTTTTCAAGAAGCGTTAAAATCTGTTCCATGAAAGAATGTTTCCTTTCGCCCGCCGTAGGTCGGCCCCGCCGACGCCTCGCGCGGAAATTTGGGTTCCCTTCCATTATATCACACTTTTTTTGATTTGAACAGTCTTTTTTGAAAATTTAAGAGAAAAGCGGGGCTTTTTCCGCATCCTCAAAGGGCCTTTTCCTTCCCCTCCCCCCAAAAAAGGCTTTCGCACTTCTTCCTCCCACGTTCAAACCCTTTTGGCGTGCGGCGGGACGTTTGCCGCCGTTTCAAAAAGCGCAGTCGGCGGCGGGCGGCGGGCGTTTCCGTCGTTCTTCAAAAAGATGCCCAGACGGTGTGTTTTCGCCGTTTCAAAAAGTGCGGCGTGCGGCAGGGCGTTTGCCACTGTTCTTCCAAAAGGTGCCCCGGCGGGGCGTTTCCGTCGTCCCTCAAAAAAGATGACCGGTGGGGTTTCCCGTCGCCGCAAAAGGGCGGCCGGGTGTTTTCGCCTTTTCAAAAAGCGCGGCGTCCGGTCGGTGGCCGGACGCCGCAACAAGTGTCTCTGTGGGATTTTCCATCGCAAAATTTATCCGTCGGAACTTTTCAAACCCCCAAAATTGCGAATTGGGAATTTTTCTAGAAACGCGCCGCTTACGCGGATTTTTTCTCCTGCGTTTCGTCGGGGACGCGGTAGGTGGGGACGATCTCGGCGATGGCGCGGCGGATGTCGCAGTCCTCCTCGTAGCAGGTTTTCATCAGCTCTTTCAGCTGCGAGAAGAATTTCCCGACGTCTATCGGAATCGGACTTCCGATAAAAATCAGCCGATTGGGCGTCATCTGAAGCCCTTCCTCGTCCATCAGCTTTTCCTCAAAGAGCTTTTCGCCGGGGCGCAGGCCTGTATACACGACCTTGATGTCAATATCGGGACGCAGGCCGTACAGCTTAATCAGATTTCTCGCCAGCGTATCGATTCGGACGCATTCCCCCATATCGAGAACCATCACACAGCTCCGATGTCCCAGCGCTCCGGCCTGCAGAACCAGACTGACCGCCTCGGGAATCGTCATGAAATAGCGGACGATATCGGGGTGCGTGACGGTGACGGGGCCGCCCTCTTCAATCTGCTTCTTGAAGAGCGGCACCACCGAGCCATTGCTTCCGAGCACATTGCCGAAGCGAACCGCGACAAAGCTTGTCACGGCGGTAAAGTCCTCCGGAAGCGATTCCTCCGCCGCTTTTGCGTCCTCCTCCATATGGGCGTAAAGGCGAGGGATTTCCCTTTCCCTGTGCTCCTGAATCATTCGGTCGAAGGACTGAATAATCATTTCGCAGATGCGCTTGCTGGCCCCCATGACGTTGGTGGGGTTGACCGCCTTGTCGGTGGAAATCAGGACAAAGCGCTCGCATCCGTATTTCATCGCCGCGAAGGCGGTTTTGTAGGTTCCGAACACGTTGTTTTTCACGGCCTCGCAGGGGCTTCCCTCCATCAGCGGCACGTGCTTGTGCGCCGCGGCGTGGTAGACCACCTCCGGGCGGTACTTCTTGAAAACGCCTTCGATTCTGGCGCTGTCGCGAACCGAGCCGATCAGAACCTCAAGATTCAGCTTCGGATACTTTCGCCGCAGCTCGTTTTCAACTTCGTAGGCGTTGTTCTCGTACATATCGAAGAGAATCAACAGCTTCGGCTCGCGCTGGGCAATCTGTCGGCAAAGCTCGCTTCCGATGGAGCCTCCGCCGCCCGTCACAAGAATCGTCTTTCCGCGCAGGAAGCGGCAAATTTCCTCCATATCGACGCTGACCGGCTTCCTGCCGAGCAGATCCTCCATCGAGACGTCGACCAGCGCGTTCTGCACGGGAATTTCTCCCGACACGAGCCGATAAACGTCGGGGAGATTTTTCATCTCGCATCCGCTTTCCTTACAGATGTTCAGGATATCCCGCCTCTGCGCAGGTGTGGCGCTCGGGATCGCGACGATGATTTTGTCCACCCGATAGTCCTTCGCGGAGGAGAGAATATCGTCGCGGCCTCCCACAATCGGCACGCCGTCGATGTACCGGGCCCATTTGTTGGGATTGTCGTCGATGATACAGACGACCTTTTCCTTTAAGTTGCCGCTTTGATTGATGCTGTGAAGCACCAGCTGGCCCGCCGCTCCCGCTCCGATCAACATGACGCGGGAGGGCGCCGCGCCTTCCTTCAACCGCAAATCGCGGAGGAGAAGGAGAGCGCGATAGGAAAACCGCACCGCCAGAATCAGAAGAAACTGCACCATCGCCCCGAGGAGATAGTAGGAAATCGGCATCCGGATAACCTCCGACGTTTCGGAGACGGAGCCGGCGACGACGGTGATTGTCACGTGAAGGACGATGAGAATCCCGGAGGAAATCGCCACCCGGACAAATTCGCTGAAGCTGGCGAATCGCCAGACGCTGTTATAAAGCCTCATCCACCAGAGTACGAGGAGGCAGAGAAGCGTATACACGGGGGCAAAATGGAGAAACGAGGTCAAATATTCCTCCGGAATCCGACTGAACCGGCAATCGAAGCGGACCCAAAGCGCCAGAAAATGAGCGGCATTGACGGCGAAAACGTCGTAAACCGCGAGAAAAAACGCAATGAATTTCCAATGCATTCCCTGCATGGTCTGATTTTTCTGCATAAATCGGAAAGCCTTTCATCAGAATAGGAAAAGCGGATGTTTCCTGCCAAAGGTCAAACAAAAAGTCTCGGACAAGAAGTCGGGCATCGCTCGCGGAGCAAAAATTCCGTTTCCGGGGCGTGACTTCCCGCCCGGCCTGCGCTTTTCGAAAAAAAAGAACGGCCGGCCTGTCCGGGAAAGGGGAGGAAGAGGCTTCTCTTCCCCTGCGAAAAAGAGGCAACCGCACACGACACGAGGCGCAAAAAACGCCTTTTTTCTTCCGGAATCCGCCGATTTCCCGCAGACACCTCTCCTTATTTTATTATAGCACACTCTTCTCCGAAAATCAATAGATAATCTGTTGCAAAAACGCATAAAAAGCAGAAACCCGTTTCACTCTTTGCACAGGTCACTTTTGTTCGTTTTGTCACATTTTACAAAAATCTTCCGAAAGCGAAAAAAAGCGAGGAAAATCTCCGCTTGAAAAAATTTTGAGAAAAGGAAAACCGGGGCGCTTTTCGGCCCGAAATCCGCCGGGTTGCGGCCTCCCGAATAGGCGGAAGGCGCATGGCCAACCGGTCGGCGAAAGGGCGATTTTCTTTCCAGAAAAAGGCTCGGCTCGCCCTCGCCGAAAAGAGCGGGAGCCCCTGCCGGGACTCCCGTCGTATTTTTTATTCCGTTTTTAGACGCCCTTCTTGGCGCGGTCGATTTTCGCAAGGTCGGTAAGATCGTGCGTAGGAATCCGCCCGGGCAGGGGAAGCAGCTTTTCGTGAATGGCGTCGATGATGGCATCCGGATAGGGGAAGAAGGATTCCTCCAGCTCATGCGCGGGGGTGATCCAGTTCCGGGAGCCGAGCGCCACC
>CANQQT010000069.1 GCA_947626065.1 uncultured Clostridia bacterium
GGGAGTCGCTCTTGGGTTCGTCGACAACTACGCCCCTTCTGGACTTCCACCACAGACCGACGACATGCCCGTCATACGTCAAAAAGGCCCGCAGAAAATCTGCGGGGCCTTCCTTAAAATTCCTGTTTCAGGCTTCGGGTAAAGAGTCCTTGAAGCTCCTTCTCCGGCGCGGCGTTTTCGTAGAGAACGCGGTAGACGGCGCGACAGATCGGGAGCTCGACTTCATAGCGCTCCCCGAGGTCGACCAGCGCCCGGACGGTATAATACCCCTCCGCGAGGCTTTCAAAGGGCTCCTTTTTGACGAAGCACTCCCCGAAGCATCGATTCTGCGAAAATTCCGAGAAGACGGTGGCCTCATAATCCCCGAGGTGGCAGAGTCCGTAGGCCGAGTAGGGATTTCCTCCCATTACCTCGATCAGCCGGGAAATTTCCCTCGTTCCCCGCGACATCAGCGCGCCTTTCAGGGATTTCAGCCTGAGTCCGTCGAGCATTCCCGCGGCGATTCCGATCACGTTTTTGGCGGCGGCTCCGATTTCGTTTCCGATAAGGTCGGTTCCGTAATAGAACCGGATGGTGGCGCTTGAAAATTCCTTCACCAGTCGGCGCTTGACCTCCTCGTCCCGGCTGTCAATGACCATGCAGTTGGGGACTCCCCGGAGAAATTCCTGCACGTGTCCCGGCCCGAGCCAGACGGCGACCTCGTTTGTCGGGTCAAGCTCCTCCTCGACGATCTGCGACAGGCGCTTTCCGGATCCGACCTCCAGTCCCTTCATACAGAGGACGAGGATCCGATTTTTCAGCGGCAGGGCGGCGAGCTCCCGGCAGAGGGCCCGGAGATTCTGCGACCCGACGGAAATCACGATCGCCGGGCTCCCTTCCCCTTCGGGTTGGGCATTCGTCCCCTCCCGTTCGGGGGAGGAATCTACGTTTTCTTCCCTTTCGGTGCGGGAATCCCTCTCCTCGGCGGGGTGGGCCGCCTTTTCGGGGCATATTCCGACCGCCTCCATCAGGCTTGTGCTGAGCTTTACCTTCTCACTCAGTGTGACAAGGCCGTTGGTTCGGGTCTCAAGGAAGCGCTTCATATGGGGAGATTCTTCCCTCCCGTAGAGGGTGACCGCGTGTCCGAGGTTGCTCAAGTAGTCTGCGAGGAAGGAGCCCCAGCGCCCGCATCCGATTACCGTAATTTTCAAGTCAAATTCCCTTCCGTTCGGTTCTCTTTCCGCCTCGCCGTCTTCCCTTTCGGGGGCAGGCGGCGGCGTGCTGTCTTTTGCCTTCCGAACAATGCTTTTTTCTTAACGTGCGCGTTTCCCTTTGCTTCAAGGGGGCCCTTTTGGGTGCGTTTCCCTTTTCGGGTTCTCTTCCCTTTTCGGGAGCGTTCCCTTTCCGGGGCGCGGCCCGTTTTTAAAGGTAATTTTCCCTTTTCCGGGCGCGATCCCTTTTCGGGTATGTTTTCCTTGGTTTCGGGGTACGCTTTCTTACTTCCCGCTCAGGTAGGCGTCGATTTTCTCGGCGGCGGTGCGCCCGGCGCCCATGGCGAGGATGACGGTGGCGGCTCCCGTGACGGCGTCTCCTCCCGCGAAGACTCCTTCCCTCGTCGTCGTGACTCCGTCCTCCTTCGTGACAATGCATCCGTGCCGGTCGGTGTCCAGTCCCTCGGTGGTGGTTCTTATCAGGGGATTGGGGGAGGTTCCGACGGCGATGATGACGGCGTCAACCTCGATATCCTTCTCGGATCCGGGGAGCGCGACGGGGCGTCGGCGTCCCGAGGCGTCGGGTTCTCCGAGGGTCATTGAGACGCAGGTCATCGACACGACGTTTCCCTTTTCGTCGGTATTGATTTTCACCGGATTGGTGAGGAGTCGGAACTCGACGCCCTCCTCCTTGGCATGGTGCACCTCTTCCCTCCGGGCGGGCAGCTCCTCCTCCCCGCGTCGGTAGACGATATACACCTTCTCCGCACCCAGTCGGACGGCACACCGCGCGGCGTCCATCGCGACGTTGCCTCCTCCGACGACGGCGACTCTCTTATGGCGTCGGATCGGGGTGGCGTAGTCCTCCCGATAGGCCTTCATCAGGTTGATTCTCGTGAGAAATTCGTTCGCGGAATAGACTCCGTTTCCGTCCTCTCCGGGGATTCCCATAAAGCGGGGGAGTCCGGCTCCCGAGCCGACGAAAACGGCCTGATAGCCCTCCTCGAAGAGCTCGTCCACCGTCTCTGTCCTTCCGACGACGACGTCGGTCTCGATTTTGACGCCCAGCTCCTTCAACGCCTCGACCTCTCCCGATACAATCGACTTGGGGAGTCGGAATTCGGGGATTCCGTAGACCAGCACGCCTCCCGCGGTATGGAGGGCCTCGAAGACCGTGACCTCATACCCTTTTTTGGCAAGGTCGGCCGCGCAGGTGAGTCCCGAGGGGCCGGATCCGACGACGGCGACCTTCTTTCCGTTTTTCATCTCCGTTTTCGGCTTTGTGGGGGTGGCGTGGTCGGCGCAGAAGCGCTCGACTCTTCCGATTCCGACGCTCTCTCCCTTGATTCCCCGCACGCATTTGCTTTCGCACTGCTGTTCCTGCGGGCAGACGCGTCCGCAGACGGCGGGCAGGGCGTTGGTTCCCTTCAGCACCTCATAGGCTCCCGTAAAATCTCCCTTCGCGGCGAGCGCGAGGAAGCCGGGGATATTGACTCCGACGGGGCATCCGCTGACGCAGGGGCTGTTTTTACAGTTCAGACAGCGCTGCGCCTCGTTTTTCGCCTCCTCCTCGGTATATCCGCAGGCGACTTCTTCCCAGTTTTTTCTTCTTTCCTCCGGCGACTGTTCGGTCATCGGCGTTTTGGTATTCTGCATATTCGGCATCTTTCTTTTGCTCCGGCACTCCGGCCGTTTTCATCCTTTCCGGGTGTTGTATTCTCTTTTTTCGCGCTCGCTCAGGCTTTTTTCTCTTCCGCCGCCTGCTTAAAGAGGTTACAGTCGTGCTGTTCCTCCTCGCGATACATGGCATTTCTCTTCATCAGCTCGTCGAAATCGACCTTATGTCCGTCGAAATCCGGCCCGTCGACGCAGGCGAATTTCATCTCTCCTCCCACCGAGACGCGGCAGCCACCGCACATTCCGGTTCCGTCGATCATGATGGGGTTCATGCTTACGACGGTGGGAATTTGATACTCCTTCGTCAGTCGGCAGACGAATTTCATCATAATGGGCGGGCCGATGGCGATGACGGTATCGTAATTCGCTCCCGCCTCGATCTTTTCCTTCAGTCCGTCGGTCACAAGGCCCTTTCTTCCGTTTGAGCCGTCGTCGGTGAGAATCGTCAGGCTGTCGCAGGCCTTCTTCATCTCCTCCTCCAGAATGACGAGGTCGCGGTTCCGGAATCCGGCGATGATATCGACCTTCGCTCCGCTGTCGTGCAGATATTTTGCCTGCGGGTAAGCGATGGCGCAACCGAGGCCGCCTCCCACTACCGCCGCGCGGCGGATTCCCTCCAGCTCCGAGGCCCTTCCGAGGGGGCCGACGATATCGCAGAGGGCTCCTCCCTCCGGGATTTCCGCCAGCTTCATCGTCGAGGCTCCGACCGCCTGGAAAATGACGGTGACGGTTCCGGCCTCCCCGTCATATCCGGCGATGGTGAGGGGGATTCTCTCCCCTTTTTCGTCTCCCCGGAGGATGACGAACTGTCCCGGTTTTGCTTTGGCCGCGATGCGGGGCGCTTCGATTTCGATTTGAACCGTCGTCGGGTTCAGGTAACGCTTTTTTCTGATGGTAAACATGAATTTTCCTTTCTGTGTTGGGAATGCGAAAAAATGCGGGGATTTGCGGGGGTATTTTCGGATTCGTCCGCTCGGATTCGTCCGCTCGGGTTCTATCCGTTCGGATTTCGTCCGCTCGGATTTATCCTTTCAGATACTCCGCGTAGGTGACGATATCGATTCCTGTATAGTAGGCTTTCAAAATCGTTTGGTAGTCGTAGCCGAGGTCTCCGAGATCCTTGATGCCCCACTGGCTCATTCCGACGCCGTGGCCCCATCCTCTTCCGATGAAGACGAAGCTCCCCGCCGGGCCCTCGGCCTTAAGCGTCTCGGTCTCGACGACGGTTTCCAGTCTCGGAATGTTCGGCAAAATGCTCCCGTTCAGTCCGACGACCGTCGCGTAATATCTTCCGTCCAGCTCATGTGACATATCGTAGGGGAGTATTCCCCCAGCGGTGATCACCGCCTCGTTGCTGGTATCGTTCATGGTGGCAAGGCCTCCCGCCGTCAGTACCGACAGGCTTCCTCTTCCGAAGACCGCGTAGTCGCGGGGATTTCCCTTCACCGCCATTCCCGTGGTAAATTCCTTGAGATCCCGGAAGCCCGGCAGGCCGAAGTTGGTTCTCGTCACGCTTTCCCCGGCCTTGGCGACGACGAAATTCCCGCTCTTGACGTAGGGGGAAAGCAGGGATTTCACCTTATCGGTTCTCGTGACGGTGACGGTATGGCCCGCCGCGTCGGAAAAGGCCATGGCGTAGACGTAGGAGGAATTGTTTTCCAGCTGTGTGATCTTCGCCTCGGTCACCGGGCCGGTCAGGCCGGTATAGCCCTTGGCGTTGAGCCTTTCGGTGAGCTGCTGTCCCGTCGCCGTGGAGGTCCAGCTTCCGTTTCCGTAGTTTTCGTAATTCTCCCACGGGGTGGCCACCGCCGTCAGATATCCGTAGACGGAGGAGCTACTTCCCCAGACCTGCGAGGCGTTGGCGGTGCATCCTCCCGTGCTTGAAGAATAGACCGAGCCGCAGACGCGGCCCTTATAGGCGGCGATTTGCCCTTTTGTCTCCTCCACCGCCTGCCGCACGAGGCTGTTGGTCGATCCGAAGCCCCGGTACACCTGACAGTCGGAGGAACAGCAGAGATCGGCGTTATAGGCGCTTTTATGGCGTCCCTTATTGGAAATGGCGTAGGAGCGTGCCGCGATGGCGAAGGCCTTTTGGGTTTCAAGCGGCCATGAATTGCCGATTTCATAGGGAATCACGCCGGTGACGTAGGTCTCGATGGGGAGGACGTTTATCACCTTGACTCCGAAGGCGTCGGCGGTCTTATACACCGCGCATTCGAGGACGTCGTCGTAGGTGTAGCGCGTCCCGGATTTATAGCCCCGGATGGCGGTATGGGTTCCCTCGTTCTGCACCGACCGGAGTCCGAGAAAGGCGTTTCCATCCCCGCTGTCGTATTTCATGAGGATTTTATTTTCCGACGGATCGACGACGAGCAGCGCGGTATCGGAGGGGGAAGAAACCGCCGCCTTCTTGAGCGGCTCGGCGAGGGCTTCCTTCCCTTCGGCGCGGAGGGCGGCAAGGGCTTCTTCCGCCTCGTCAGCGGTCTTATACTGCCCGATCATGACGGAGGAGACGCCCTTCTCATAGCCCATGAACAGGTCGGCTTCGGGCAGGGCCTCCTCCACGGTCTTCATGAGGGCGTCGTATCCCTCCTCCCCGGGGGTCAATTGGAGGTGATAGGCTCCGATATTTCCCTTTCCCGCGGCGGCCTCGGTGTAATAGCTTCCGCTTTTGGTGAGGTTTCGGTCAACGGTGACGTTGAGCTCGGTGGCTCCCGTGGCGAGCAGGGTGGTGAAGCTGTTGCTTCCCGCGTCGTTCGTTCCGAGCAGAAAGCCGGTCTCCGACTGGCTCCGAAAGTCGTCCCCGACGCTCGATCCGTAGATCAGCGCGATGCGGATTTTATAGTTGTCGATGGGGTCGGCGGTTTCGGTCTGGTCGGCCTCCGCCGCGCGCGCCTTGAGCAGCGGGAGGTAGGCGAGGATATACCAGAAGACTCCGGCGACCATCGACGCTACCAACAGCAACACGAGCAATCTTGTGAAAAATTTGGCGTCAAGACGAAATTTTTTCTTCTTCGGAAGAGCGGCGCCCCCGCTTCTCTTCCCCGTATTCTTTTTAGACGATATGGTACTCACCCCTTACCAGCACCGCCGCCGTCACGGAGGTGATCCGGAAGCCTCTTCCGTCGCCCTTCGGCGCGATCAGTCCGTGATTTACCGGCAGCTCGCTTCCGTTTGCCAGCGCCTGTCCCGCCGTGATATCGACGAGGCCTTCCCCCGCCGCGAGATTCTCCTGCCCGGTGACAAGCACGCTTGCGCTCCCGCTCAAGAGGACGATTTCACAGCATCCGTCGGCCATCAGCGTCTGTCCCTGCTTCATCTGCACATAGGAATAGGAACCGGTCGCCTCGGGCTTCCCGTCGGCCTTTGCGTACTCCTTCTCCACTCTTGCCATCACCTGACTCATAATCTGCGGAGCGAGGACGTCGTTTACGTAGCTGAGCGAGACCAGCGGATCCTCCTGCGAGGAATACACCCCGTCGGCGGAGACTCCGAAGGCCAGCACCGCCAGCAGAAAAAGAAACGCGGCTGTGATTTTCGTTATTCTTTTCATCGAATGTTCCCTTTCCTTTCGTGATTCTTTCTTTTTTTCCTCCCAGGCGTTTTTTGAGAGGTTTTTATCATTATAACATACTCTTTTTTTCAGTGCAACAGCAAAATGTAAACAAATTAAAATAAAATCTCGGGCCGGGCGGCGGCGGGCGGCGTGGACGCGCCGGGGCTGTTATCCGTTTGCCCGTGGGTTGGCCCGGCGGTGTGTACATGAATCTGCGCCGGGGGCAAGTGAATTTGCTTTATTGGAAGAGAATTTCCGGCATCCGCTTTTTATCGGCGGGGTCGAGCGCCGTTCCCGCCGACGGCAGCTTGAGCTTCTTATAGCGCCCGTTCGGCGCGTATTCCGCCACCGCTTCGGTGACGAATCGGAGCTCCCCTCCGGCTTTCAGCGTCATGAGTCCGACTCCCTGCGAGGTTCTCGTCGCCTTTTCCGGCACCAGCGCCGAGGAGAAGACGATCGCTTTCCCCTGATTGCTCACCGCGAGGAGGTCTCTTTCCTTTTCTCCCCTTCCCACAAACACCGCGCTCGCGAGGGGCGCGACCGCCGAAAAGGCTCCGGTCAGTCGGCGTCGGTTGGCCTTCGTTTCATAGAGGGAGAGCGCCAGCTTCACGCCTTTTCCGTTCTTGAAGAAGAGGAGCACCGAGCCGGCCTCGGCATAATCGGTGAGCGCCGTCATGGCGACGGCCCTTTCTCCCTCGTCGAATCCGAGCTTCGCGGGGATATAATCCCCGAGCTGGGAGGCTTTCAGGGGCTCGAAGTCGCTGGCCTTCGCCTTATAGACCTGCCCCCGGTCGGAGAAGAAGAGCAGCTCGGCGGTATTCGTCGCGTCGGCGGCTGTGATGACAAAATCTCCCTCCTTCAGCTTCTGCTCGTCGTTTCCTCTGAGGGACAGCAGGGTGATTTTCTTGAAATAGCCTTCCTTTGTGAAGATCAGCTTGACGTTGTAGTTTTCGACGTACTCCTCTTCGCGGTATTCGGTGATCTCCTCCGCTCCGATGAGCTGCGTCTGCCTCGGCTTTCCGTAGTTCTGCTTGATCTCCTTCAGCTGTGCGGCGATTCGGTTTTTCAGCTTCGTTTCGGAACCTATCGTCTCCTCCAGCTCGGCAATTTCCTTCTGTAGCTCCTCGATTTCCTTGATCCGGTTGATGATGTATTCCCTGTTCAGGTACCTCAGCTTGATTTCCGCGATGTATTCCGCCTGAATTTCGTCGATCCCGAAGCCCTCCATGAGGTTGGGGACGACGTCCTTCTCCTGCTCGGTTCCCCGGACGATTTTGATCGCCTTATCGATATCGAGGAGGATTTTTCCGAGTCCGAGGAGCAGGTGCAGCTTATCCTTTTTCTTATTCATCTCGAAGGTCAGCTCTCTCCTCAGGCATCCCGTTCGGAAGCGGATCCACTCGCAGAGGATCTGCCGGACTCCGAGCACCCGGGGGGCTCCGTCGATGAGGATATTGAAATTGCAGTCGAAGGAATCCTCCAGCGGGGTCATTTTGAAGAGCTTCGTCATCAGCTTCTCGGGGTCGGTTCCCCTCCGCAGGTCGATGGTGAGCTTGAAGCCGGTGAGGTCGATTTCGTCCCGGACGTCGGTGACCTCCTTCAGCTTCCCTTCCTTGATATACTGGGTAATCTTGCGGATAACCGCCTCGATGGTGGTGGAATAGGGGATCTGGAGCACGTCGATGCAGTTGGCGTCCCGGTCATAGGCATAGCGCGCGCGGACGCGGAGGGAGCCGTGTCCCGTCTCGAAAATCTCCCGATAGGCGTCCCGGTCGTAGATCAGGTTTCCTCCGCTCGGGAAATCGGGGGCGCGGATGACGTCGAGGAGCTTTTCGGTATCGACGTTCGGATTTTTCAGCAGCAGCGTCGTTCCGTCGCAGATCTCCGCGAGATTGAAGGAGCAGATGGAGCAGGCCATTCCGACCGCGACGCCCAGATTCGGGGAGACCAGCACGTTGGGGAAGGCGGTCGGGAGCAGGGTCGGCTCCTTCATGGTATTGTCGTAGTTATCGGTGAAGTCGACGGCGTCGCGGTCGATTCCCCCGAAGATTTCGTTACAGATTTTATCGAGCTTACACTCGGTATACCGGGGCGCGGCGTAATCCATATCGGAGCTGTAGTGCTTCCCGAAGCTTCCCTTGGAATCGATGAAGGGATGCAGCAGGGCCTCGTTTCCCCTTGTGAGCCGGACCAGCGTGGCGTAAATCGCCTGATCCCCGTGGGGATTGAGCTTCATCGTCTGCCCCACGACGTTTGCCGACTTCGTCTTCTGCCCGGTGAGCAGTCCCATGCGGTACATGGTATAGAGCAGCTTCCGATGCGCGGGCTTGAATCCGTCGATATCGGGGATTGCGCGGGAGACGATGACGCTCATCGCGTAGGGCATGAAATTTTTCTCTACCGTCTCGGTGATCGGCTGATTGACAATCGGCGCGGGGGGCAGAACCCGCTTCTCCTTATCTTCCTTTTTCTTCCTTGCCATGTGGTTTCCTTTCTGAAAACGTCCTTTTTTGCGGTTTTGCCTTTCGGCGCGGGGGCCTGTCCCGGCAAATTCCGGGCGGCTGTCCCCGGAACCGGGGAACAGCTCACAGCTTCATAACCTTAAAGCCTGCGGCCTTGATGAGCCGATTGAAGACGGCCAGCCCGATTCCGACTCTTGAGGGAAGGCGCGCGTAGATGACATCGACGCCCCTTGCCCCGTCGAGCGCTCGGAGGCAGGCGAAGAGGTTATGCGCCTGCGCGAGGGAGTCGTTCTTCGGCCCGCAGGAGAAGACGTTCTCCTCCGGCAGATAAGGCAAATCCTCTTCAAAGCAGATGATTCCGCATCGTCTCTGCTTCTTTAAAAATTCATAGACCGCCTCGTCGGGCCCGTCGAGCACCGTCAGCGGCGCGTCGGGGGCGTAATGGCGGTATTTCATGCCGGGGGCCTCCGGCACTCCGTCGAATTTCCCCGTGACGCAGGGATCGAGGGTGACCTTATCGCAGATCAGCGACAGCATTTCGACGGTGACGGCCCCGGGGCGCAGCAGGCGGATTTCCCCGTTTCCCACCAGCTTCACGACGGTGGATTCCACCCCGTAGTCGCAGTCTCCGTCGTCAATCAGCGCGTCGACGCGTCCGTTCAGGTCGTGCTCGATGTGGGAAAAGGAGGTGGGACTCGGCTTCCCCGAGAGGTTGGCGGAGGGGGCGGCAATCGGGACTCCGGCGAGGGAGATCAGCTCGTGCGCGGTTTTATGGGCGGGGACGCGGATTCCCACCGTCGGCAGTCCCCCGGTGACGCTGTCGGGAATCACCGGGCGCTTGGGGAGAATCACGGTCAGCGGGCCGGGCATAAAGGAGGCCGCGAGGGAATGGAAGAGTCGGTTGACCACGCAATATTTCCCGGCGTCGCGGGGGGAGGCTAAATGGACGATTAAGGGATTGTCGGAGGGACGGCCCTTGGCGCTGTAGATTTTTTTGGCGGCTTCTCCGTCGAGGGCGTTGGCGCCGAGGCCGTAGACGGTCTCGGTCGGAAAGGCGACCAGCCCTCCGTTCCGAATAATTTCGGCGGCGGGGGCGAGGGAGGCTTTTCCTGTGTACCGGATGATCAGAGTATTCATGTTTCCTCGGTTTTTTTCAGCTTTTCTGCGGCTTCCGCCGAGGCAAGGGCGTCAATCAGCTGCCCGATGCCTCCGTTCAGGAAGCCCGCCAGATCATGGGAAGCATAACCGATACGGTGATCGGTCAC
>CANQQT010000070.1 GCA_947626065.1 uncultured Clostridia bacterium
CTACGAAATCGACGCCACGACCGGCGCTATCCGTGAAAAATCCTCCGAGCCGCTGAAAAATTCCGGGAATACCGGGACTTCCGGCAGCACCGGCTCCGGCAACACCATCGGGGTCGAACAGGCCAAGGAAATTGCCGTCCGCCACGCCGGCTTCACGGTCTCCGACGTCGTCTTTTCCAAGGCCAAGCTCGACCACGACGACGGCTTCCTCGTCTATGAAATCGAATTCCTGAAAAACGGCAGGGAATACGAGTACACGGTAAACGCCCTGACCGGCGCCATCCTCGAATTTGAATCGGAGACCCACCGTTAATTTCTCAAAAGTCAAAAAGCCTGCCGCCGACGTTCTGCGCCGGGCGGCAGGCCCTTTTCTTTTCTCTTATTTCTTTTTCATCAGCCCGACGCCGCTTTTCCACGCCTGACCGACCATCTCGCCGACCGCGTAATAGCCGTTTCTCATCTGATCAAAGACAAACGCTCCGATTTTGGCGGCGTCAATCTTGCCCTCCCCGTCAAGGATGCGTTCGTCCGCCAGCACGTTCACGATTCTCCCGAGAATCCGAAGGCCGTAGGGCTCCTCCTCGAAGCGTTCGGCCACGCACTCCAGCGTCAGAGGGTATTCCTCAATCACCGGCGCGTCGACGCGGTCGCTTTTTCTCGCGTGAAGGCCGCTTCTTTCAAATTTATCGGGCATTTTTCCCGCCGAGGCAATTCCGAAAAAGTCCGATTCGGCAAGGGTATCGGTACCCGGCACCGCCAGCGTGAAGGCTCCCCGGGCGCGGATATTGGCCACGGTCTTATGATCCTTTTCAAGATTCAGGGCCACCCGGTCCTCCGCGCAGATGCCTCCCCACGCCATCATCATCTCGTCGACGCTTCCGTCCTCGTTGTAGGTACCGATCATATAGGTCGGCATGGGAAACAAATAGGGCTGAACTCCAAAATCCTTTTTCATCTTGTCTTTCCTTTCTGTTTATCGGCCGGTCGGCCGTTTTTGAAGAGAGAAAAATTCCGGGGCGCTTCCCTTTTACATTTTGCTCTTGCTTACGGCCTCCTCGTCGGAGTTGCGCCGGTAGGTCCCGTCGCGGTCGCGGAAAAGGCGCAGCTTCCCGTTGTCCATTTTGAAAATCCGATCGGCGTGCTCCGCAATCGTCAGGTCGTGGGTCACCATCAGAAGCGTCTGCCCGATCGACTTTTTCGTTTCGAGCAAAAGCGCGAGAACCTCGTCGGCGTTTTCCCTGTCGAGATTCCCGGTCGGCTCGTCTGCGAAAAGCACCTGAGGCCGGTTGATCAGGGCCCGCGCGATGGCGACTCTCTGCTGCTGTCCTCCCGAAAGCTCGGAGGGAAGATGATTCAGCCGGTCGGAAAGGCCGAGCATCGAAATCAGCTTTTTTAAATGCTCCTCGTAGCGGTAGGATTCCTTCCGGCACATCACCGTGGGAATCAGAATGTTCTCAAGCGCCGTAAACTGCGGGATCAGGTTGTGCTTCTGAAAGATGAAGCCCGTATACAGGCCCCGGAAGCGGCTGAGCTCATCCTTCCCCATCTTCATCAGGTCATTTCCCCGGATTTTCACCGAGCCGTAATCGGCCTTCTCAAGGCCCGCGCAGATATGGAGAAAGGTGCTTTTTCCGGAGCCGGAGGCCCCGATGATGGCGACAAATTCCCCGTCCTCCACCTTCAGGCTGACGCGGTTGACGGCGGTGATGGTGGCGTCGTACTGCCGATATTGCTTAATGACGGTATCGGCCTCAAAAATCGGCATAAGAGAAGCTCCTTTCGTGCTTATTCCTCCGAAAATTCCCCGGCTTCCGAGGACTCCCCGGCGTTCTCCCGACGGAAGAGCCGATAGGAGAGGAAGACCGAGGCCGCGGCGCTCACGGCGGAGCCGAGAATGGCCGCGAGGAAGAGGGGCAATGGGAAGGAAAAGGGATAATAAACGTTGCCGGCCTCAACGAGGTTGACGGCCCTATTCATAAGTGGGAAAAACAGGGCCGAGAAGGCCGCCGCGAGAAGCGCGGCGAGGAGGGAAACCCATCCGCCTCCCGTGAGGAAGAGTCCCCGCAGATCCCGGTCGGTCGCTCCAATGGCGTGAAGGATCTTCATCTCCTCAAAGCGCTTCCGATAGAAGACGACCTGCGAGAAAAGCCAATAGAGAAGCGAGAGGAAGAAAATCAGGAGGGAAACGATGACGCAAAGAGAAGGGATTTTCATAGCCCGCAGCGTCCTTGCATCGGCGTCTGCCCGAAGATTGGTCACCGAGACGCCGGGAATGCCGGAAAGGTCGCCTCGCATCGTCTTTTCAAGGGAAAGGATCTCCTCCTCTGAAAGGGTCGGATCGGTGTACACCGACACGCGGGAATAGGAAATTTCCTCTTCCGTTTCGGTCTCTGTCTCCGTTTCCTCCTCCGTCTCCTCCCCGGCGGGGAAGACGAGGCTCTTGTAGGTCTGCTCCGAAAGATAGACGGGGAGTCGGCTCCCTGCCGGGAAATCCTTGACCACGGCGACGACCTTCAAAGGAAGGTAGCGGTAGGTGTAAAGCTCCAGCCGTGCCCGGAAGAGCTCCTTTCCCGACAGCCTTGCCACGTCGTCCAGTCCGACCTTCGAGTCGGGATTGTACTTTCCCGTCGGAATGGCCGCGTAGACGGTATCCCCCGGTTGCGGGCGGATTTTCCGGCTATTCATGACGTTTTCCCCGAGAATGACGGTATTCTCCTCCGTCAGAAGCCTCTCCGGGTCGCCGACGACCGTATAGGTTTCAAGGTAAGAAAGCTCCTCCCCGTCGCAGGCGCGGAAGATCACGCTGTCGGTTCCTCGCGAATAGGGGGTCTGACCGTAGGGACGGGAGAAGCCGGAAAGGGGATCGGTCTGCCCCGCGGTAAACATGAGATGGGAATTGATATCCACGGCGTCCGCTTCGCAGAGCTTATTGGTATAGGCGACGCCGTCAAGTGAGAGAAGCCACTGGGAAAAATCCCCGTCGTAGGATACCTCCTCCCCGTCAAAGTCGATCCGGAACTGCGGGGATGCGGCCTCCTCCTTCACGCTCACAAGCTCCGCCGCATAAGAGACTGCCGAGGAAAGGGCGACGAGGGCGGCGGTGACGAGAAGGGTTTTCCGGTAGTATTTCCGGAAGCGGAAGAGGGAAAAGCGCTCGTAGCACTTTTTAAAGGAGCGGTTGAGGAGAGAAAAGGATTTGCGGGGAGAGATGACGAGGCGGGAATTGTCCTCCCCGAGCAGATGGCTCATCGGATAGGCCCGGGAGAGGGTAAACATCGGGAAGAACACCGAGGCGAGGGCAAGGAGAAGCGGAAGAATCAGGAGGACAAGGAAGGAGCCGAGGCGGAAAACGATTCTTCCGTGCAGGAGGCTGGCGCCGATAAAGGAGAGGAGGAAGGACGGGGGGAAGGCGAGGAGGTCGATGACCGCCATTTCATAAAGCGAATTTTCCGAGAGCCTCTTAAAATCGGCCCCGAAGGTCATATAAACGCCGTATTCAAAACGGTAATGGTGAATGCGGACGGTATAGAGGACGGTGAGGAGGAGAAAGGAGAGGACCGAAAGCCCCATGCAGATCGGGACGGCGAGCCCTTTCGCCTCGGTAAAGCCTCCGTCGATCGCCGGCGAGAGCGTCAGCCTCGGCGGTCGGTTTCCGTCGGAATAGCCGGTGAGCGCCGCCTGAAAGCGGTGGAGAAAGGCGCGGTAATCCTCCTCGGGATCCTCTCCCTCAAAGCGGATATAGACGTCGGTATGCGCGTCGTCTGCCGGATAGCCCTCCGACTCCACCGTTTCCACGATCGAAAAGAGGGCGAGGGAATTTCCTTCGTTCCCCGCGTAACGCAGAAGATAGTAATACTGAGAATCGTTCAGGGAATGGCAAATCATGTGATAGAAATAGCTTTCCCTCTTGATTTCCTTTTCCTTGACCGCCGCGCAATCGGAGGAAAAAAGCACCGTGCCGAAGAAAAGACGGATGAGAAGGAGCGCGACAAAAAAGGGCAGATATTTGCTGAAATTGAAGCGCACGCTCTTAAAGGCACGGCGAAAATTGCCTTTGATTCTTTCAAGCGCTTCCTTCACGTCAAGCCCTCCTTCCGTGCTGTAAAGGGAAAACCCTTCCGCAAAAAAGGAAGAGTCCCGTCTGTTTTTATTGTAGCATTCCCTTCTTTAAAATTGGTGAACATTCTGTAAAATATCTTTCGCGCCGTTTCGGGGGAAAAAAGGAAAAACAGCAATATGTTTTACTTACCCGCAAAATAGTTTATTGACAAAGCGGCTTTCTTATGTTACCATAAAAGCGCAATGCTTTAAAAAGGAGATCCATTCCATGTATCACTTTCCCATTGGGGTAATGCTGGAGTCCTTCCGGCTGCCGGTAAAAGAGGCCATCGAAGAGGCCGTCCGCATCGGGGCCGCCGGATTCCAAATGTATGCCACCCGCGGCGAGCATTCCCCCGAAAACATGACTCCCGCGAAAATCCGTGAGCTTTTAGATATGGTGCATTCCAGCGGCCTTGTCTTCTCCGCCATCTGCGGGGATCTCGGGCGCGGCTTCGGAAACCGGGAGCTGAATCCCGAGCTGATTGAAAAATCCAAGCGGATTCTCGACCTTGCCAAGGAGCTCGGCACCGATATCGTCACCACGCACATCGGCGTCGTTCCCGCCGACCCGAGTCATGAGCGCTACAAGATCATGCAGGAGGCCTGCTACGAGCTGAGCCGCTATGCCGACAGCATCGGCTCCCACTTTGCCGTGGAAACGGGGCCCGAGACCTCGGAGGTTTTGAAGGCCTTTCTCGATTCCCTCGACTCCACCGGCGTGGCGGTCAACCTCGACCCCGCCAACCTCGTCATGGTGACGGGCGACGACCCCGTCAAGGCGGTCTACAATCTGAAAAAATACATCGTTCACACCCATGCCAAGGACGGGATCAAGCTGAACGACTGCGACCCCGAATACCTCTACCGCGTCACCCCGATGCCTGAGGATCTGAGAGGAATGTCCTTCTATCGCGAGGTTCCGCTCGGAGAGGGAAACGTCGACTTCCCCGCTTACCTGCAAGCCCTTGACGAAATCGGATATCGCGGCTTCCTCACCATCGAACGGGAGGCCGGAAAAGAGCCGGTAAAGAACATTCGCGACGCCGCCGTCTTCCTCCGCACCATCATGGCGGGAGAAGGAAACGCCCGCGCATAAGGAGGAAAAACCAATGGACAGAAAACTCAGAGTCGGAATCATCGGAACCGGAAGCATCAGCCACTCCCACATGAGCGGCTACCGTCGGCTGGCGGACACCGTAGAGGTGGTCGCCGCCTGCGACATTGACGAAAAGAAGCTGAACGCCTACTGCGACAGCTACGGCATTCCCTCGCGATACACCGACTTCCGGGAAATGATGGAAAAGGAGACGCTTGACTGCGTCAGCGTCTGCACCTGGAACTCGGTACACAAGGACGCGACGATCGCCGCGCTCCGCGGAGGAGCCAACGTCCTCTGCGAAAAGCCGATGGCGATGAATTCCCGCGAGGCGGAGAAAATGATCGCCGTCGCCAAGGAGACCGGCCGCCTGCTTCAAATCGGCTTTGTCCGCCGCTTCGGAAACGACGCCGACGCGCTGAAGGATTTCATCGATCACGGCGTGTTCGGGGATATCTACTACGCGAAGGCCACCTATCTGCGCCGTTGCGGCTGCCCCGGCGGCTGGTTTGGCGACAAGGAGCGCTCCGGCGGCGGCCCGCTGATCGACCTCGGCGTGCACGTCATCGACCTCGTCCGCTATTTGGCGGGACTGCCGAAGCCGGTGTCCGCCTTCGGCGTCACCTACAACAACCTCGGCCCGAACCGCGCCACCGGCGCCATGCAGGCGTGGGAATCCAAGGGCAAGGGCATCTATACGGTAGAGGATCTCACCTCCGCCATGATCCGTTTCGACAACGGTCTGACGGTTTCGGTGGAGGCCAGCTTCAATCTGAACATCAAGAAGGACATCGGCAACATCGAGCTCTTCGGGACTCAGGCGGGATGCCGGATCGACCCCGAGCTTGAGATGTACACCCAGATGGCCGGACGGTTCGTCAACGTCTCCCCCGCGCAGAGCACGGCTCTCTCCTTCAAGGGTCTGTTTGAGAAGGAGATTCAGGGCTTCATCGACTGCGTGAACGGGCTGGTGCCCTGCCGCGCTCCCGCCGAGGACGGGCTCGAGCTGATGCGCATCATCGACGCCATTTACGAATCGGCAAGAATCGGCCGCTCGGTCGAAATCACCCGCTGACGGTCAACGCTTGGCCAAAATTTGACAGGCAAAAGGGGCCTGCCCGGGTTGACAGTCAAAAGTTGACAGTCAAAAATTGACAGTCAACTTTTGAATCGCTAAAGACAAGCCTTCTCGGAAGACAAGCGCTCTTCGGAAGATACGCCTTTCCGAAAGACAAGCACTCTTGGGCAGATATGCCCTCCCGGAGAACGATTCCTTCGGAAAATATGCCTCCGGAAGCGATCCCCTTCGGAAAATATGCCTCCCGGGCGGCAAGCCTTCGGAAGATACGCCTTTCCCGGAAGCAAGCCCTTTGAACAGAGACAAAACGAAAAGCGCCCGCCGTTCCAAAACGAACCGAACGGCAGGCGCTTTTCGTTTTGCCTGAATGGGGAAAATATTTTTCCTTTCCCTCTTGACAAAGTCAATACTTCGTGATATGATGTATAACGTGAGGGGAGGTATTCCAT
This sequence comes from uncultured Clostridia bacterium, assembly GCA_947626065.1. Classification (GTDB taxonomy): domain Bacteria; phylum Bacillota; class Clostridia; order Oscillospirales; family CAG-272; genus Colimorpha_A. The sequence continues at coordinate 6,725 of CANQQT010000070.1, forward strand.
GGATATTCAGCTGAAACGGGGCCTGCTTGACGTCTGCGTGCTGGCGGCCATCAAAAACCGGGACTCCTACGGCTATCGGATCATCAAGGATCTCAAGCCCTACATCGTCCTTTCCGAATCGACCCTCTATACCATTTTGAAGCGTCTGGAGGCGGCCGATATGCTGACCGTCCGCACCGTCGAGCACGGCGGACGGCTCCGGAAATACTACCACATCACCGACGCCGGACTCCTGCGCATTGAGGAATTCAAGGCCGAATGGCAGGAAATCCTTGCTGTCTACCGATTTGTAACCAAGGAGGACGGAAATGAATAAACAGGAATTTCTTTCTGAGCTTCGGAAAAAGCTGACCGGCATCCCCGAGAGCGAAAAGGAAGAGCGGCTGATTTTTTACGGCGAAATGATCGACGACCGCATGGAAGAGGGCCTTTCGGAGGCCGAAGCGGTGGCGGCCATCGGAACGGCGGACGGCATCGCCTCGCAGATTCTGTCGGAGACCTGCCCGGCGGCCAAAGAGGAGGCCCCGAAAAAGGCCTCCCGGCCTCCGCTGTGGAAGACGCTTCTTCTCATCCTCGGCTTCCCCGTCTGGCTTCCGCTTCTTCTCGCCGGGTTTGCCATTCTCTTTGCGCTCTGCGTCGTTTTGTGGGCCTTGGCCTTTTGCCTGTGGGCCGTGGAGGTCTCCCTTCTCCTCTGCGCGCTGGGAGGAGTCGCGGCGGCGGTCTTTTTCCTCCTTCGCGGACATGGCCTTTCGGGGCTTGTCCTCTTTGCCTTCGGCCTCGTCGCGGCGGGGCTTTCGCTCCTGTTCCTCCCTGTATGCCGGGGCGGCAGTCGGGGGATTCTGTGGCTGACGAAAAAGGGCGCTTCCGGAATCAAAATTCTCTTTTGCGGAAAGGAAGGGGCAAAATGAAAAAAGCGACCAAAATTCTTCTGGCGGCGGGAACTTCCCTCGTCGTCCTCGGCGGACTCCTTTTTGTCGGCGTCCTGTCGGTTCTCGGCTGGGATTTCAAAAGGCTCGGCACCGTGAACTATATCACCTCCACCTTTCAAATCCGCGAGGATTTCCGCGATATTTCCCTCGACGTAAAGAACGACGGGATAAGCTTTCTCCCTTCCGAGGACGGGGAATGCCGCGTCGTCTGCTATGAAGAGGAAAAGATGCGGCATTCGGTTTCGGTGGTCGACGGAAGGCTCTTTATTGACGTCTCCGACACCCGTCCGTGGTACGAGGCGGTGAGTCTGTCCTTTGAGACGCCGAAGATAACCGTTTATCTGCCGGAAAGAGAATACGGCGCACTGAGCATCAAGACGAGCGTCGGCGACGTCACGGTTCCGAAGAATTTTTCCTTTGAAACGGTGCGGATTGACGGCAAGACCTGTAGCGTAAGCTTCTTTTCCTCCGCCGCACAGAGCCTTGAGATCCGCTTGAACACCGGAAATATTCGGTTGGAGGAGGTCTGTGCGAAGGAAATACAGCTTCAAACCACCACCGGGAAAATTTCCCTCCTCGGCGGGGAGACGGAGGGGGAAATCCGCGCCGAAACGAATACCGGAAGCATCACCCTGACCGACATTTCCTGCGGGAGCCTCTTTGTGAAGAGTGAGACCGGCGCCCTGACGCTACGCGACGCCATCAGCCGAGGGAGCCTGACAGCGACAAACAGTACCGGGAAAATCTCCCTTGAAAGCTGCGACGCCGCCGAGCTGTCCCTCAGAACCTCGACGGGCAATATTTCCGGCACCCTGCTCTCCGAAAAGCTTTTCTTCGCCGAAAGCGATACCGGCAGAGTCAGCGTACCGCAGACGGCCTCGGGAGGCCGGTGCGAGGCCCGAACCTCGACCGGGAGCATCAACCTTGAGCTTGTCCCTCCGCGGCAATAAAAAAGGCCTCCCTCAAGAGGCGTTCGCTCAAAAAAGCTCTCAAAAAAGGAAATTCCTTCGGCAAAGAAAATCCCTTCAATAAAAATTCCCTTTTGTAAGGATTCCGTTCAAAAATAACTCCCTTCGCGGGGATTCCGTTCAAAAGGATTCCCTTCGTCAAGCGGCAAAACCTTCCCTCTGACAAAAAAGCGGCGGCAAAGCTCAAGCTGCCGCCGCTTTTTTGTTTTTTCAAAAGGAATGCTCGTTTCTGTCGATGATTTCCTGTTGCATCGCCGGGGAGAGCTTGCAGAAATAGGCCGAGAAGCCCCCGACGCGCACCAAAAGATCCGAATACTCCTCGGGATGCTCCCGCGCCGCGAGGAGCGTTTCCCTGCTGACGCAGTTGAACTGGAGCTGAAAGCCTCCCCTCTCCAAAAAGGCCCTGATAAAGGCCAGCATCCTGTCCTCGTTCTCCCCGCTCATCTGCCCGGGGGAAAATTTCATATTGACGGCGATGCCGCCCATGAAATCCCGGTGCTCCCATTCGGTGGAGGAGAGCATCGCCGCGGTCGGGCCGCTCTTTTCCCTCCCCTGAACGGGGCTTGAGCCGGAGGCGAGGGGATAGCCCGCGTGCCGCCCGTCGGGGGTGGCGCCGGTGACCGCTCCGTATCGGGCGTGCTCCAGATAGGAAAACGCGCCGGGCAGAAGCGGGGCGACTCCCCGCTGATTCTTGATACCGGCACAGCACCTGACCAGCATTTCCGACAGGCGCCGGGCGGTGCGGTCGGTGCTTTCCTCGTTGTTGCCGTAATGGGGAAGCTTGTTCAGAATGAAGAGGCGGAGCGCCTCCCCCTCTTCCCCGCCGTAATCGCTCCCGAGAACCGCGAGGAGCTCCTTCCCCGTCATTTTCCCGCTGAAAACCAGCTCGTGCAGGGTAACAAGGGAATCGACAGTGTTGGAAAAGCCGAGAAAATTCGGCTCTGTATAGTTGTACCGCGCCCCGCCCTCGTCAAGGGAGCGCCCGGTTTCCAGACAGTCGTGCACCAGACAGGAGGCGCGCATACACTCACAGCCGTTCCGGCTTCTTTCCAGCATCCGGCGGTTGATTTTATCGTTTTCCTCGATGACCCGTTCCCTCACCGTCTTTTCAAAGCGGGCAAGAAAGGCCGCCTCCTCTTCCCCGTCGGGAGAGTTGGCCAGCGTATCGAGCAGATACTGCGGCAGATTATGGTAGGGCGCGACCACGTAGGAGCCGGATTTCCCGATCGGCGTGACCTCCACACAGCCGGTGTGGCAGTAGTCCCTCGCGTCCTCGGGCGGCAATCCGAGCTTTAGGAAGCCCTCGGTAATCAGCGCGTCGTTGAAAATCGCGGGTTGGGTATACCCGGCGGCGTTCAGTCTTATCACCCGGCGAAGGAGCTCCTCCCCCGTGTCGGAGGTGACGGCGACCGCCGCCTTGCCGTTGGCCGAATGGGCCGCCGCGATGCCGAAGCCGTCCGCCGCCCGTTCCAGCAGCGCGGGGTTTGCCAGCGCCCGCA
>CANQQT010000071.1 GCA_947626065.1 uncultured Clostridia bacterium
AGTTCAGCGCAAGGCGCTGAACTTCTGCGGACAGAATTTCTTTCAGCATTTCTTTTTTCGTCAAAAGAAATGCGAAAAAAACGGATTTTGAATAGAAAACGGTTGAGGCAGAGTCCACGAAAGCTATTTTCCAAAGCAAAACTATTTCCCACCGGCGAAAGCGCCGCGTGCTTGCACGCTTGCGAGGCAACAGGTCGGGGCAGTGGCCCCAAAGGCCCCAAACATCCGGGGGCCCGGGGGCAGAGCCCACGAAAGCCGGACGCGGGGCCCGGTTGCCGCCCTCTCCGCTCACATTCCCATTATACCACAAAAACCCCCCGCCGTTCCGTCAACTTTCAAAATTTTTTGAAAATTTTTCCGGACACGCCGACGTTTTGATTCCCCCACGCCGCCCCGACTGTGGAAAACCCTGTGGATATCCTGTTGAAAAGCTGTGGAAATCTTGTGGAAAAGCTGTGGAAAAAGTTTTCCACAGGGTAAAAAATCTGTGGAAAACTCTCCCGAGGAGTCGAAAATTCCCAATTTTCGGAAAATCTGTAAGAAAAAATCTCGCACAAAAAAACGAAGCGAAGGAAAGCGAAAACGCCGAAGGCCGTCAAAAATGTAAGCGGAAGCGGGGAAAATGCCGACGGGGCCCCCCGGAAATGTCGACAAGCGCAAACAGAGAAGAGGAAAGAAGAGAAGAGGTTTCTCTCTTTTATTTTTCGCGCACGCGAGACAACGCCTCTGTCCGCTTTTTTTCAAATTCGCAGAGACCCCTGTATGCCGCGTTGCTTTGCAACGCTTGCGGGCATTCAGCCCGGCCGGGCCGGCTATTCCCGTTGATACGAATAACGGGAAATCGAGAGAATGATGCCCATTTCGCCGAGCTGCATGAGAAGGGCGGAGCCGCCGTAGCTGAAAAACGGGAGGCTGATGCCGGTGTTCGGGATCGTGTTGGTGACAACGCCGATGTTCAGAATCGTCTGAATCGCAACCTTGCTGATCAGACCGATCACAACCAGCGAGGAGAAGGTGTCGGGAGCCTTCAAGGCGATCACAAAGCCCCGCCAGATGAGGAGCATGAAGAGAACGATCACGAGAATCGCCCCCGCGAAGCCGAGCTCCTCCGCGATAATGGAGAAGACGAAGTCGTTCTGAGGCTGTGAAACGTAGAGGAATTTCTGACGGGAATTGCCGAGGCCGACGCCGAAAAGCCCGCCGGAGCCGACCGCGTAGAGGCCTTGGAGCGTTTGCCAGATCTTGCCCTGAGGGTCGTAGGCCTCGGGGTGAAGCCACATATCGATCCGCTCACGCGCGTAGGGGAAGAAGGTGATGAGCGCAAGAATGGCGGCGGCAGCCGTCACCCCCGCGCCGATGAACCAGCTCTTGCGGGCGCCGCCGGCGAAAATTACGACCATGCCGATGAGAAAGACGATGATCGTGCCGGAGAAGTGCTTTTCCATCGCGATAAGCCCGCAGGTGAGGCCGATGATGAGGACGGGAATGAAGACGCCGTAGAGGGAGGATTGCCAGAAATTGCGATAGTTGGTAATGCGAGCCTGATTCCGAGCCACGTAAAGCGCGAGGAGAATGACGAGGGAAAATTTCATGATCTCGGAGGGCTGGAGCGTGAAATCCCCGACGACAATCCAGCGCTGAGCCACGCCGGAGGCGATGCCGTAGAGGAGAACCGCGCCGAGGAGGCCGAGGGTGACGAGATAGACCGGGAGGGAAACCTTGCGGAGCCAGCGGTAGTCGAAGTGCATGGCGACGAAGAGGATGACGAAGCCGGCGGCGGCGAAAAGGGCCTGACGCTTGACGAAATGGAAGGAATCGCCGTAGCGGGAGAAGGCGTAGGGGTAGCTCGCAGAGAAGTCCATCACGAGGCCGAAGAGGGTGAGAATCACGACGAGAACGAGGAGAATGCGGTCGTAGGAGCCCTTGACGCGGACGACGTCGGTCGGCTTGATGAAATCGTTAGAATTTCGGCGCTTACGACGAACTTCTTTGCGGCGGGAAGCGCCGGAGGGATTCAGCGTCATGGAGCCGCCGTCAAGCGAAGCGCCGCGGTCGAACGAATTCGGAGGAGTCGAGGCGGAAAGGCGGTCAGAGCCTTTCCGATTGGAGGAAGAGCCGGTAGGCGACTGAGGACGGGACGAACCGGACGAAGAGGAGGGGAGACGACGGCTGCGGCGCATTTTGTAGCCGGATTTGGAAGGGGGAAGGGGATTCGAGGAGGAGGGAAAACGAGAGGAGCGATCCTCCACGTTGCCGGGCGAAGGCTTCCCGGGATTGTTGCCGCCGTTCGCGCCGTTACCCGTTGCACGGCTCCCGCCGGTTTGTGCGGGATTATTGCCCCGGCCCGCGGGCCCTATGTCCGAAATGTTCGGATTCGTAGAGACCCATTGTCTGCCAGCGCGGGCCTCCGCGCCGGGCGCTGCCTGGCCCCGGCCCCCGCCATTTTGGGAGGGGTTCCCGGTGCCGTTGCCCGTTGCCCGGCCTGTGCCACTTTGCGCGGAATAATTGCCCCGGCCAGCAGGCCCTCTGTCCGAAATGTTCGGATTCGTAGAGCCGTGTTCGCCTCCGGGCGCTGCCCGGCCTCTGTCCGAAATGTTCGGATTTGTAGAGCCGTGTTCGCCTCCGGGCGCTGCCCGGCCTCGGCCTCTGTCCGCTTTTTTCAAATTCGCAGAGACCCATTGTCTGCCAGCCCGGGCTTCCGGGCCGCCTCCGGGCGCCCGGCCCGTGCCGTTCGCGTTGTCTTGCGTGTTTCTCATGTCAATCTGTTCCTTTTCAGAGGGATTGCAAGCGTGCACAAGCACGCACTTGTTTTCGTGTGTTTTGCGCCGCCGCGCCGGTGCTTTTATGGCCGGATGTCAAAGACGTATGCGAGGACGCAGAAGAGGAGCGTCAGGCCGGTGAAGACCGCGACGATCGTGTTCTCGCTCCAGCCGCATTTCTCAAAATGATGGTGAATCGGCGCCATCTTGAAAAGTCGCTTGCCGTGTGTGAGCTTAAAATACCCAACCTGTAGGATTACCGATACCGATTCCACAATATACATGAGCCCCGCGACAAGAAGAATCAGAGGATTCCCAAGAAGGAAGGCCATGCCGGAAACCGCCGCGCCGAGGAAAAGGGAACCGGTGTCCCCCATGAAAACCTTCGCGGGATGGAAATTGTAGAGGAGAAAGCCGAGGCAGCAGCCGATGACCGAGGCCGAGAAGGCCGCGAGGGGAAGGGAGCCGACCGTGAAGGCGCAGGCCGCGAAAAAGGCGGAGACGACAGCGGTTTCAGAGGCCGCGAGGCCGTCGATGCCGTCGGTCAGATTCACGCTGTTGACGGTGCCGGTGATCAAGAGAATCGAAAGAGGCCAGAAGAGGAAGCCGAGGTCGAAGGTCTTTTTGACAAAAGGGATGTAGAGAACCGTATCGACGGCGCCGATCTGACGCATGGCGAAGAGATAGAGAAGACAGAGAAGGAGCTGAAGGAGGTACTTCTGCCAAGGGAGAAGGCCCTCGTTCTGACCCTTGCGGAATTTCGTGCGATCGTCGAGGATGCCGACGGCGCCGTTGAGGAGGGCGAAAAGGAGGGTAAAGAGGAGGGGAAGGAAGACGGGAGGGGAGATGAATTTACAACCGGGGATCATGGCCACGAGAAGGAGAAGGAGGAAGATCCCGAAGACGAGGAGGAAGGAAAGGCCGCCCATCGTCGGGGTACCCTCCTTGGATTTGTGCCAACGGGGGCCGATTTCGAGGATTTTCTGACCCATTTTGCGGCTCTTGAGCGCGGGGATCAGGAAGTGGAGGATGAGAGCCGTGAAAAAGAGGGAAGCGGAGAGGAAAATGAGGTAAAGGGGAGTCATAGGAAGGTCTCTTTTCTGTTACGTGTTTTTTGGGAGCATTCGGCCCGAGGGAAAATTTTTGAAAAAATTTTGAAAAAAGTGAAAGTTGACGGAACGGAGGGGGGTTTGTGTGGTAGAATAGAGGTAGAGAGGGGGGCGCTGCCCCCGGGCCCCCGCGCCGGCTTTCGTGGGCGGCGGCCCACACCCACATTTGGCCCCGTGGGCCCTGCCGCGCCCGGCTCCCGTGTGCGGCCCGTTTGCCGCTGAAAAAGTTAGTTTTGCTTTTGAAAAATCACTTTCGTGGCCGGTTTCTCAACTGTTTCTCCTCCAAAAACGAATCCTCTTTTTCGCATTTCTTTTGACGAAAAAAGAAATGCTGAAAGAAATTCGTCCGGTCGGGGGAAGGGGGGTATCCCCCCTTCCCCCGCCGGAACCACCCCCTACCCCCTTCGGCGGCTCGACGGCTTAACTTTTTTTTGGCCTGCCCCTCCATATGCCGGGCCGGGCAAAGGTCGAGAAGTGCGCTTGCAGTAGTGGGCCCGACTGATTCGGGGCTGGGCCGTTTCACCTGATGTTGCGGACAGAGGCATTCACTTCTGAACTTCGCGTATCCCGGCCCTCGATGCCGGGCCGATGGCCCGGCTTGGCTCGGGCCGGGATACTTTGGCCCGTCACTGCGCCGGGTACTGCGGCGCCCGATTTTCCACCCACCTATACCGGTAGAACAGGCCCATGGAAAACCCCCATACAAAAGTTTTTGAAGGGTTTTAGGGAAACTTTTTTCCAAAAAGTTTCCCTAACGCGTCCTATAAAGCTTCAAAAATCCTTTCCATGCGCATCCCATGGCTACCCTTGAGGAGGACGCAGTCGTTCGGTTGGATGATGGAGCGGAGGAGGGAGGCGACGGAGGAAGGGGAAGGAAGGGAGCCGTAGACATCGGGGGTGAAGACGTGGACGGAGGAGGAGGGAAGACCGGAGGAGATCGCGGAGGAGGCGATGAGGGAGGAGAGGGGGCCGTAGGTGATGAGAATATCGCAGTAGGAGGGAATCGAACGGCCAAGCTCAAGATGAGACGATTCCGAGAGAGAGCCGAGCTCAAGAATGTCCCCTAAAACGGCAATCGAGCGGCCGCCGTAAAGAAGAGCTTGAGAGTGGACAACCTCAAGGGCGGCAAGAGTCGATTCGGGAGAAGCGTTGTAGCAGTCGAGGAGAAAGCGACTGCCGAAACGGGAAACGAGCTTCTGACGGAAACCGACGGGACGGTAAAGACAAAGACCGCGAAGAAGAACGGGGTCGGGAATGCGGTAAAGCTGAGAAACGGCAACGGAGAAAAGGGAATCGAGAACAAGAGGAGCGCTGTAAACGGGAAGATGAAGACGGCGGAGAACCTTGCGGTAGGATTGAGGCTGAGGAGAGGGACTGTCGGAGTAAAGAGAAGGAAAGCCGTCGGAAATGTAGACGTTGAAATTCACGCCGGTGTGGGTGAAATGAAGAGCGTCGGCAATGATGAAGGGATAGTCGGTGGGGAAGCCGTCGGGAAGACGAAGGGGGTCGGTCGAGTCGAGGGAGGAGGAAAAGGGATCCTCCGAAAGGCCGACGAAAATCGGGCGGACGGAGACGCCGCGGGAGGAAAGAAGGGAAGGGGCGGTGCGAAGGTAGGGATCGTTGCCGTTCAGAATCAGAAAGCCGTCGCGGGAAAGACCAGAGACGATCTCAAGCTTCGCGTCAAGAATCGCCTCACGGGAGCCGAAGGATTCAAGATGACTGGTGCCGATCGAGGTAATCATGGCAATGGAAGGACGAACGGCGAGGGAAAGAGGGGTAATGTCGCCGGGACGGCTGGAGCCGAGCTCGATCACGGCGGAATCGATGCGGGAGTCAAGGCGGAGAAGAGTGAGGGGAACGCCGAGCTCGTTGTTGAGATTGCCGCGAGTCGAAAGAGTCGAAACAAAGCGCTTGAGAACCGTGGCGATCATCTGGCGAGTCGTCGTCTTGCCGTAGGAGCCGGTCACGGCGATGGTGCGGAGATCCTCAAAGGTGGAGCGATAGGAGGAAGCGAGGGTCAAAAGAGAGGAAGAAGGGTCGGGGGAAGAGAGGATCGAAACGGTGGGAGGAAGAGGGGGAAGAGGGAAGCCGTCGCGAACGAGAACGGCGGAAGCGCCGCGGTCGGAGGCGGAGGAAAGGAAGGAATGACCGTCGGTATGCTCGCCGGGAAGGGCGACGAAGAGGGAGCCGAGGACGACCTCGCGGGAGTCGATGCAGACGGAGGAGATGGGGGTACCGCCGTCGTGGAGGAGGCGGGAGCCGGAGAGGCGAGAGGCCTCAATGGGTTTCCATAACATAAGAAGTTCCTTTCAGGGGCAGACGCCCCAACCCGATGTAGATTTGACGTTTTTGATATTTATATGTGCGCTCCGCGGCCCGGAGGCCCGGGCGGGCATACATGGGACTCAGCGGTCGGGTTTAATACTGCCCCCGGGCCCCCGGATGTTTGGGGCCACTGCCCCGCGTCCGGCTTTCGTGGGCTCTGCCCCCGGGCCCCCGGATGTTTGGGGCCACTGCCCCGACCGTTTCCCGGTCTAAATCCGAATTTTTTCCGCATTTCTTTTTGCGAAAAAAGAAACGCTCGCAAAGAAAATCGCCACAGGGGGTTCGGGGAAGTGTCCCCGCCCCCCTTTTGGATTACCCCCCACACCCCTCTGCGGCTCGACGGCTTGACTTGTTTTTGGCCTGCCCCTCCATATGTCGGCCCATTATTCATGAAAGAGGACTGCGCCAGAAGGTGAGGGGCCGACTGATTCGGGGCTGGGCCGTTTCACCTGATGTTGCGGCCCGAGGCTCTCACTTCTAAACCTCGCGTATCCCGGCCCTCGATGCCGCCCGAATAATGGGCGGCTTCGCTCGGGCCGCTGAAACGGGCCAAAGTAGACCGGCCCGAACCAAGCCGGAGCTACTGCTTCTGACACACCCCGCCGCCTCCGCGAGCGACGGCATTGAGGGCCGGGATACGCGAGGCCTCGCAAGGAATGCCACGGGCCGCTGATACGGGTATAACAGGCCCGGACCGAACCAAGCCGGAGCTACTGCTTCTGACACATCCCACTGCCTCCGCGAGCGACGGCATTGAGGGGAGGGCCTCAAAAAAAGTTAAGCCGTCGAGCCGCAGAGGGGTGTGGGGGTGGTTCCGGCGGGGGCGGGGAAACTTCCCCGAGCCCCCAGAAGATTCGGCACACGAAGTGTGCCGAACTTCCGAAGTTCAGCGCAAGGCGCTGAACTTCTGCGGACAGAATTTCTTTCAGCATTTCTTTTTTCGTCAAAAGAAATGCGAAAAAAATTCGGATTTAGACCGGGAAACGGTCGGGGCAGTGGCCACGAAAGCAATTTTTCCAAAGCAAAACCATTTTTCCACCGGCGAAAGCGCCGCACGAGGCAACAGGCCGGGGCAGTGGCCACGAAAACAATTTTTCCAAATCAAAACTATTTTCCCACCGGCGAAAGCGCCGCACGAGGCAACAGGCCGGGGCAGTGGCCACGAAAACAATTTTCCCAAAGCAAAACTATTTTTCCACCTGCGAAAGCGCCCCACAAGCCCCATGAAAAACCCCCTACAAAAGTTTTTGGGGGGTCTGGGGGCCCTTTTTTCAAAAAGGCCCCCAGCGCGTCCTTCCCCCGCGTCCTTAAAAACGACCCTCAGACTTTAACCTTTTTGATACGGCCTCGAAGACGATATCGCGTTCCGAGAAGGGGAAGACGCCGGAGGGGAGGATCTCGTATTCCTCGTGGCCCTTACCGGCGAGGAGGATCACGTCGCCGGGGAGGGCGGAGGAGATGGCGTAGAAGATGGCGGAGCGGCGATTTTCGATCACCGTGTAGGGGGAGCCGGAGCGAATGCCGGACTGAATCTCGGAGAGGATGTCGGAGGTGCGCTCACTGCGGGAGTTGTCGGAGGTGAGAATCACAAAGTCGGAAAGACGGGTGGCGATCTCACCCATCAAAGGGCGCTTGGTGCGGTCGCGATCCCCGCCGCAGCCGAAGAGAAGGACGAGGCGCTGGGAAGGGGTCATGCAGGAGCGGAGGGTCAGAAGAACCGTTTCGAGGGCGGAGGGAGTGTGGGCGAAATCGATGGTAACGGAAAATTCATCGGTAGGAAGGGAAAGGCGCTCAAGGCGACCGCGAACGCCGGGGAAGGAGCGGAGAGAGGTGCGGAGGAGGGAGGGATCGATCCCTGAGGAAAGAGCGGCGGAAGAGGCGAGAAGGGAATTTGTGACGTTGAAGAGGCCGGGAATCCCGAGGCGGATTTTCGTAGCGCCGCCGGGAAAGCGGAGAAGGTATTCGGAACCCGAAAGGCCGAGAAGACGAATGTTTTCGGCGAGAAAATCCGCGCACGCGCTTCTATTTCCCCCCGCGCCGCCGTCGCCGCCGCCGGATTCTTCCTTACTTATATAGCTCGCGCTGGTTTCATTTTCTCTGCCGCCGGTTTCGCGCTTGTTTTCCGCGCCGGTTTCACTTTGGTTTTCCCCGCCGTGGCCGCTTTTTCCCCCGCTTCCCGCGCCGTTTCCTTCCTTATATATATAGCCCGCGCCAGCGCTCCCGCCAGCGGCGCCCCCACCAGTAGTACCACTACCCAAGGAGCAGAAAATCGAGCGGCGGCAACCCGATGCCATAAAACCGGCCCAGGGATCGTCGGAGTTGAAAATCCCGACGCGGCATTGACGGAAAAGGGAAGCCTTCGCCGCCGCGTAGTGGGAGAGATCCCCGTGAAAATCGAGGTGCTCGGTGGTCAGATTCGTGAAAATCCCGTAGTCGAAGGTCAGAGGAGCGAGCTTCCCGAAGGATAAAGCGTGAGAGGAGGCCTCAAGAAAAACGTGAGTCACACCCGAGTCGCGGAAGGTGGAGAGAAGACGGTAGAGCTCGGAGGGATCGGGAGTCGTAAGATGCCCGGTCAAGGTGCCGATCACGCGGCAGGAGTAGCCGGAGGATGAGAAAATCGAAGAAAGCATCGAGACAACGGAGGTCTTGCCGTTGGTGCCGGTCACGGCGAAGAGAGAAAGGGAATTCCCGGGATCGCCGAAGAGACGGGAGGCGAGGTAAGCCTCAGCCGCGCGCGTGTCGGAGCAAAAGGAAACCGAGGCGCCGGAGGAAATCAGGGTTTCGGCGAGTGCCCGACGGGAGGCCATTTTTTGAAAGGCTTCCGACGGGTCGGAGGCTTTGTCCGCTTCTTTTTGCCCGGCGTCCGCCGGGTCGGAGGCCTTGCCCGCCCTTTTTTGCCCGGAATCCGCAAGCCCGGGATCCGCAAGCGCGGAATCCGCAAGCGCGGAATCCGCAAGCGCGGACTCCGCGCGGAAAGCGGCCAAACGCCCGGGCCCGGTGCAGGAGGAGAGAAGGAAAGCCGAGGCGCCGTTTTGAAGAGCTTCAAGGGCGAAGGAATGGCCGTCGCGGTGGAGTCCGTCAATCGCAACGAAGAGGGAGCCGGGGCGGCAGGAGGAGGAGTCGGAGCAAACGGAGGTGATTTCGGCGTCGGGGTTGATTTTTTCAGGAAGGGAAATTTGAGGCTTCATCGCCTCGGGAAGGGAATTTTGAGGCCTCATCGCCTCGGGGTGGGAATTTTGAGGCCTCATCGCCTCGGGGATGGAAGAGAGGAGTTCGGAGAGCTTCATAACAAAAACCTCGGAAGAAAGAATTTTGGTTTTTTCGTCCTTGATTTTTGTTGGCTTTGATTTTTGTTGGCCGGTGTTTTGAAAATTTCTTTGTTTCTGCTCCTCGTTTTTCCTTTGTGCGGCGCTTTCGCCGGTGGAAAATTTCTTTTGGTCTGGGAAATTAGCTTTCGTAGGCACTACCCTGTATTGCTTCTATGTCCAAAGACCCAAATCTCCTTTCGCATTTCTTTTGACGAAAAAAGAAATGCTGAAAGAAATTCTGTCCGCAGAAGTTCAGCGCCTTGCGCTGAACT
>CANQQT010000072.1 GCA_947626065.1 uncultured Clostridia bacterium
TTCAGTAACGCTAAACCGGCGGAGCTCCCCTTCACGGGAAGCTACGGACTCACGACCTTCTACGCACTCGGAGCCCTCATCCTCCTCGCAGGAACCGCCGTCGCGGTCAAAAAGTTTGCGTAAATAGGCGCAAAACCCAACAAAAAGAATGCCCCCCGAGGAAGGATGAACTCCACCTCGGGGGACACTTTTTGTAAACTTGACATTTTTCGCGCGATGTGTTAAACTAAAGAAAACCAGCGAAAACCCCCCGAAAGGATATCCCCATGCCGAATCAAGATCCGATTTTTGTCGCCCCCTGCCTCTTCGGGCTGGAAAGCCTCCTCGGAGAGGAGCTCGACGCCCTCGGTTGCCGAAGAATCGAAACCATCGACGGGCGGGTGCGCTTTACCGCGCCGCTTGCTCACCTGCCGACGCTTAATCTCTCCCTCCGCTTCGCCGAGCGCGTCCTTCTGGAGGTGGGACGCTGTGAAGCCCCCGATTTCGACGCCCTTTTTGAGGGGGTGCGGGCCATGCCGTGGGAAAATTTCATTGGAAGAAACGACGCCTTTCCCGTCAAGGGTCACAGCATCAAAAGCCGCCTGTTCAGTCTGCCCGACTGTCAGAAAATCATCAAAAAAGCGGTGGCGACCCGCCTGTCGGGAGGGGATCGCGGCGTTTTTCTCCCCGAAACCGGCCTGCGCTATCAAATTGAATTTTTCCTCTTCCGCGACACGGCCTCGCTGATGATCGACACCAGCGGAACGCCGCTGCACAAGCGAGGCTACCGCCCGGTTTCCACCGTCGCGCCGCTGAGGGAAACGCTCGCCGCCGCGCTCGTCAAAATCGCACGGCCCCGGGAGGAGGTACTGCTCTGGGATCCGATGTGCGGCTCGGGGACAATCGCCATCGAGGCGGCGCTGATGATGACGAACACCGCGCCGGGGATGAATCGACGCTTCACGGCGGAGGAATTCCCGTGGCTCGGAAAAGAGGTCTGGGAGGACGCGCGGGAAAAGGCGAGGGAAGCGGTGAGGCCGACGGGCTTTGAGGCCTATGCCTCCGATATTTCCCCCGAGGCCGTCGGAATCGCGAGGGAAAACATCCGACGCGCCGGGATGGAGAAGGTCGTCCGGTGCTTTGAGGCCGACGCGCTGAAAATCACGACGGAGGGAAGACGGGGGACGGTGGTCTGCAATCCGCCCTACGGGGAACGGCTTTCGACGCTTGCCGAGGCGGAGGCGCTCTACCGCGCCATGGGAAGGCATTTTGCGACGCTCGACCGCTGGCAGATCTATATTCTCACCTCCGACGAGGATTTTGAGCGGCTCTACGGGCGACGCGCCGACAAGGTCCGGCGGTTCTACAACGGCATGATCAAGTGCAATTACTATCAATTCTTCAAGCCTTCGGCCCGGAAGCCCGGGCAGGCAAACACGGCTCTGCTCATTTGAAAAAATAGGACAGAGTTTTTAAAACGTAAACTGCCCGTCCGTCAGCCCGGAAACGCGCGCTTGCACGCTTGCTGGCCAAACACGACCCGCCATTTGAAAAAAATCGGACAGAGTTTTTAAAACGTAAACGGCCGCCTCAGGCGCAAAATTTTTTTTCATTTTTTCCGAAAATATGGTTGATTCCCCCAAAAAAATCTGTTATAATAAAAGAAGAAGACAAAAAGCAAGAGAAAAGCCCAAAAAGCGAGGAGGAAAAGCCATGAAAAGGCCGAGAATTCTGGTCATAGGGGATCTGTCCACCGTCTGCCTGACGAAGGCCGAAAGATTCCCGACGCCGGGGATGACCCTGACGGCGGAGTCGGTCACACACCTGCCCGGGGGAACGGGAGGAAAAGTCGCCGTGGCCCTGCAAAGATTGGGAGGGGAATGCCTCCTCTGCGCAAAGGTCGGGGACGATCCCTACGCGGAGGAGCTAAAGGATTTCCTCGCGGAGGAAAAAATCGACGTGCGCTTCGTCGGAAGCGCCCCCGAAACGGCGACCGCCTTTGAAAACGTGATCCGGAACGGGAGCGGGGAGGAAATGCGCCTGACGTGCCACGGGGCCGCCGAAAGCCTCGACGCGTATGACGTTGAGGATTCCTTCATCTGCTACCCCGACGCGCTGATTCTGATGGGAGCGGCCATTCCGCCCGACGCCGCGGAGATGGCCGTCAGCTACGCGCACGATGTGAATATCCCCTTTTTCGTCCTCACGGCGGGAAGACAGGGACTGCCCCTGCCGGGCTTCGCGGGATGCGAGGTCTTCTCGGCGGACGAGGAGGAAACCCTCATGCTGACGGGAATCCCACCCGCCGATCAGGAAAGATGCATGAAGGCCTGTATCGCCTTCAAACAGCTCACAAGAGCGAGATATGTTGTGCTCAGACTCGGGGAAAGAGGGTGCTTCCTCTTCGACGGAATGTACCATAGCTTCCTCCCGGCCTACGACGTCGAGGCCCCGAAAGGGGAGAATTCCGAGGCCGTCTTCGGAGCGGCCATGGTGAGGGAATACCTCATCAGCGGAGGGGACAGCAAAAAGGCCTGCGAAACGGGACTGCTCGCCGCCGCCTATTATCTGAAAAAAGGGGGAGGCTTCGCCGCCTACCCTACCGACAAGGAGCTGCTCCGCTTCGCGGAGGAAAACGGAGTCGAATCGCCGTTTCAAGAGAAGGAAGAGGAATGAGTTACCGGAAGGAAAAGGGAATTTTTCCCATGGAGGGAAGGGAAATCGGGTATACCTTCTATTTCCCGGAGGAGCCGCCCCGCGCCGTGTTGCAAATCTGCCCGGACTTCGGGGAAAGCGTCGAGGAATACGAGGAAAACGGGCTGATCGGGTTGCTCTGTGAAAGAGAAATCGCCGTCTGCGGAAGCGAGGGGGAAGGGCCGATCGGCCAAGAAATCCCCGAAAACACCGGCGCCAAGACGGAAAGCCCCGCCACGAAAAGCCCCACAACGGGAAGCGCCGCCACGGGAAGCACCGAAACAAAAAGCACCCCGACCGAGAAACTGCACGCCCTCGAAGGAATCATAAGAAAATATTACCCGAGACTACCGCATATTCTCTGCGGAGTCGGAAAAGGGGCGCTTGTCGCGCTGAAATACGTAGCGAACGCTCAGGGGCCCGACGGGGTGTTGCTCTGCGGAGCCGAGGAGGGAAGTATGCGCCCCCTCGGAATGGCGATGAAAATCGCCGGAATCACGGCCAAAATCAAAGGAGAGCGCGCCAAAAGCGCCTATCTGGAGAAAAAGGCCTTCCCGGGAAGAAAATTCCGGGAGGAAGGACGCCCCGACGTGAAAACCTGCCGGGAAATGATGAAGATGCTCGCCGAACAGGCAGAGCCGGAATTTACCGAAAAAATCCCGCAAGCCCTCCCCTTTTTCCTGATGGCGGGGAAGGAAGATCCGACCTGCGGAGGCGGGGAGGAGACGAAAGCCCTCGCGGAAAGGCTGGAGGAGAGGGAAGTGACCTCCCTCAAGCTGGAAATTTACGAGGGAGGAGCCGGGATTTTTGAAGAAAAAGAAGGGAAAAGGGCGAGGGAAGAGGCGGCGGAATGGATAAAGGAAACCGCGGAAGCCGTCGCCGCCTGCCGGAGCCTCACAGGACTGCCCTATGTGAAAGGTTGGTAAAGGAAAGCTACATGAAACGATTGATGGGAATCGATTACGGAGAAGTCCGGACGGGACTGGCCGTCAGCGACGAGCTGGGAATTCTGGCAAGCGGAATCGGAACCTTCCGGGCCAAGGGAAGGGGAGAGCTGATAAGAATCATCCTCGAAAAGGCGGAAAGCTATCGGGTGGAGGAATTCGTCGTCGGATACCCCCTCCACATGAACGGAACGGCGGGGGAAAAGGCCGAAAAGGTGAAGGAATTCGCAGAAGCCCTCGGGGAAAAGGCGGGGAAGCCGGTGCACCTCTTCGACGAAAGATGCACAACCATGGTCGCGCACAGCATCATGAATCTGACCGACACAAGAGGGAAAAAAAGAAAGGCCGCCGTCGATACCCTCGCCGCCGAAATCATCCTACAGAATTATATGGACGCCGCCCGGAAGGGAAGCTGACCGAAGGAAGGGCCAAAAAACGAATCCCCAAAAGGATGGGCCAAAAAGGACGAATCCCCCGGAAGGACGGGCCCAAAAGCCAAAAACTCCCACGCAAGAGGCGCGGGAGTCTTTTTTTGCTCAAAAAACGAATTGCGTCAGAACCATGTAGAGAAGCGTGCCGAAGAGAATGCTGAGAAGCGTGTTCCGGCGAAGAAGCTGGAGAAGAACCGTCGAGGCGGAGGCGATGAGCTCGGGAAGCCCGAAGGGAAAGGAGAGAAGGGAAACGTCGCGGAGACAGTAGATGACAAGCATACCGAGGATCGAGGGAGGAAGAACCCGCCCCAAATAGAGAATCGGAGAGGGAACCTTTTTGCGGAAAAGAAGGAAGGGAAGGAAGCGGAGGAGGGCCGTCACAAGGGCCATCACGGCGACAAGAAGAGCGGATTTCATGAGCGGCCCTCCCGACGGCGAAGAAGCATCAGAATCAGGGTGATGAGAAGCATCGAGGGAATCAGAAAATGAGAGGAGCCGAAAAGAAGGAGACAGAGAAGCGTGACAAGGAGGCCGACGAGGGCCGGGAGACGGTCGGTAGAGGAAAGCCATTGCTCGGTGAAGGAGGTCAGGAAAAGAGCGGTCATCGAAAATTCAATACCGGAGGTCGAAAAGGGAAGAAGGGAGCCCAAAATGTTCCCGGAAACACAGCCGAGAATCCAGTAAAGATGGTCGAAAAGGGAGACGAGGAAGCGGTAGAGGTCGGGATCGACGCCGGGAGGGGCGTGGCCGTCGCAGAGAAGGGAGTAGGTCTCGTCGGTCAGAGAGAAGGCGAGATAGGGCTTCAAAACGCCGGAGTCGCGGTAGACAGAGAGCATCGAAATGCCGTAGAAAAGGTGACGGGCGTTGACGGTGAGCGTCGTAAGAGCGGCGGTAAGAAGGGAAGCGCCGCCCGAAAGGAGGGAAACGCCGACGTATTGCATCGCGCCGGCGTACATGAGAACGCTCATCGAGAAGGCCCAGAGAGCGCCGTAACCGGCGGAGCGGAGAAGAATGCCGAAGCCGATGCCGAGGAAAAGATAACCGGCGAGAACCGGAAGGGAAGTGCGGAAAGCGGAGCGAAGGAGCTGGCGGTTCATAGGAACACCTTGTGAAGAAAAATTTGGAAAAGGAAAACGGGAAGCGCGAGCGCGAAGACAAAAAGCGTTTGCGCAGCCGCGGCTACGAAAACGCCGCGGCTACGCAACCGCCGCGGTCGCGCAACCGCCGAAAGGAAAAAAGAAGAGAAAGGCGCTCATAATATCATAGCACAAATGGGGGAAAAAGTCAACAGCTGTAACGGGGGTCGCTCCGGGGAGGATTACAAAATTTGAAAAGTCATAAAAAGATCGGGCGAAGCCTATTGAAATGTCAGAAATTTTGTGGTATAATCGTATTGAAAAGTCAGGAGGTGCCTTATGCTCTACCGCAAAATTGAGAAATTGATCGAGTCGCACCTGATGTCCGGCTCCCAAAAGATCCTGTTGATTGACGGGGCGCGTCAGGTCGGAAAAACCTACATCATCCGCCACGTCGGAAAAAGGCTGTTTGCAAATTTCATCGAGATCAACCTTGTGGAGGACTTGCTGGGCGCCCGGCTGTTTTCCACCGTGAAAACCGTTGAGGATTTCTATCTTCAGGTCAGTATGCTGGCGGGAGACAAGATGAAGCAAAAAGAAAATACGCTGATTTTCCTCGACGAAATTCAGGCGTATCCGCACCTGCTGACGCTGCTCAAATTCCTGTCGCAGGATGATAAATTCACCTTTATCGCCAGCGGCTCGCTGTTGGGCGTCACGCTTTCGCAGACGACCTCCATCCCAATGGGCAGTATCCGAAAGGTCCGGATGTTCCCACTGGATTTTGAAGAATTTCTCTATGCAAACGGGCTGAGCGAAACCGCAGTCTCTATGCTGAGGGAAAAATTTGAAAAGAGGGAAGCCCTCGATGAGCCGAAACACGAAAAAATGCTCGATTGGTTCCGCAAATACCTGCTCGTCGGAGGTCTTCCCGACGCGGTGAACGCCTATCTTTCCGAAAAGAACATCCTGGCTGTGCGGGAGATTCAAAGCGAAATTCACGATTACTACGCCGCCGACGCGGCCAAATACGGGGAGGAAAACCGGCTGAACATCCGGAGGGTCTACGACCTGATTCCCTCCAATATGGAAAACAAAAAGAAGCGGGTGGTGGCACAGGCGATCGAAAACAAGAGAGGGAAGACCTTCCGGGATTACCTTGACGAATTCGAGTACCTGATCGGAGCAGGAATTGCCCTGCCGGTACGGGCGATTGCCAATCCCGTATTCCCGTTGTTTGAGTCCTCCCAAAAGAATTTGTTGAAGCTCTATCTGAACGACGTCGGCATTCTGACCGGAATCTTGTACGGGAATAACATCCGCGCCGTGATGGACGATGTTCGGAGTGTCAATCTCGGAGCGGTCTATGAAAGCGTCGTGGCCGGGGAATTGACCGCGCACGGGTATCACCTGTTCTACTATGATAACCGAAGCAAGGGAGAGGTCGACTTCCTGATTGACGATTACGAAAGCCTCTCCACCGTGCCGATTGAGGTGAAATCCGGGAAGGATTATACGGTGCACAGCGCCCTCACCACCTTTGTGCAGAACGAGGATTACCATATCCGGAAGGCGGTTGTCCTCTCAAACGCGAGGGAAATCACGACAAACGGAAAGATCACCTATCTCCCGATTTACGATATTATGTTCTTCCAAGCCGCCCCCGGCGCGGACTCTCTCGGATTCTGAAACGCGCGCGTGAGAAAAAGAGCCTCCTTTGTACAATAGTAGTGCAAAGGAGGTTTGCACTATGAAAAAAACAGTATTCGAGCAAACGGGCGGAAAATATGAACAGCAGGGTGACTATCGGCTCCCTTGCCTAACTTTACCCGCCGAGAAAGAACAACCTATAGGCGTATGAGGGTAGCAGCGGCGCAGGCGATAGATGACTTGGATCGGACGAATGAACAATAGCCACAGCAGGGCATCGGAGATTGTCAATAGTGAGTTGATTTACAGTTAAAGCCGGGCGGCAGGGAGAAATCTCTGCCGCCGCTTTACTATAAAAAGAACTTTTAAATGATTATCTTCTAACAGGCAATTTGGACAGTCTTGTTTCGCAATAAAATTCACAATGTTCTAAATAATCGCTCGTTGTGGCCAAGGCGTTTTGATTTTCAATATACGGACTTATCAAAATGCCCATCAGATAGCTTGCTCCATTTTCAACAACTAAGTCTATGTATGGCACAACCATTCCGTTTTGCACTCGATATTTTACGGATGGCAGCTCATTTTTTAACGATACTGGTTTGCTGTATGGTAGATAAACAACAAAGCGATATTCTTGTTCTGATGAATAGCACTGATGCTTAAATTGAAATTGAAAGTTTTTTAATGCGAATTGTATGAAATGCTTTGCATTGTCAGCTTTTTCTGCTTCTGATATATTCTCATTTTGATAGGCCGCAAAGGTATCTAAAATGATTGTATTCAGCATCTCATTTTTTTCACTGTCGTCGTAAATAACTTTATACGAGCAAATTTTTATAAAAATCGCATTCTCATCATAATCTGAGTATTTATAATCTTTATACGAATCAAACATGAATGGATTTAACTTTAAGCCATAACCACCATTGCCTTTTGAATAATATCGCCACATATCAAGCGAATCTTCTTTTAAGGAAAAGCTGCAAATATAAGCATGACAAGGTACACAGTCTATCATGCTGTTATGGGCACCATCCTCTGACATTGGAAGCGGGTAGTTGATCAGCTGATGTGCTGATATGTTGCAAGATTTAATGCTGTCGTAAAAATCTTGACTAATATTGCCCTGCTTTAATAAATCACCACAAATCTGTAAAAACAAATCCATGATATGCGTTCCTTCAGATGTGTCGTTTAAGCAATCACTTCTCGTAAACCAAAAATGCAATCTACCGTGTTCAGCGGGAATGTCCCGGATTATTCCAACAAGTCCGTCGGCACTGGTGTAATGCCATAAAGGAGAAAAAATAGAGCTCTCCTCATTGAATTGATATTTTTTATAAAGGTCACGAAATTCGTGTATTTGTTTGTCATCCATAATTTTACTCCAA
Source organism: uncultured Clostridia bacterium (assembly GCA_947626065.1). Taxonomy (GTDB): domain Bacteria; phylum Bacillota; class Clostridia; order Oscillospirales; family CAG-272; genus Colimorpha_A. The sequence continues at coordinate 8,169 of CANQQT010000072.1, forward strand.
TAACAATATTAACGGTTTTTAAAGGCTTGTTTTATAATATTTAATACAGCGGCGACATTTGCTGCTCCGAACAGTTCTTTTGCTAGCTTTTCCTGTTGAATAGAAGAAAGTTCATTAAAGGATTCGTATGCTTTTATTAAATCTTGCTTGGCCTTTTCATATTTATCGGTCGGCTCAATTCCAAATGTAGGTCTGTATTGATTCATCTTGTTCTACCTCATTTCGTTTTTCTCAGATGCCACAATCTCTTTTGTTGCCTCAACCTTCATGTTCGCATAACACACAACATCTTTTATGACAAGTTTTGTAACGGCCGAAATTAGCAGTTTCATTGCTTCATAATCAGGTTTGCCGTCTTTGGTCGGAAGTTTAATATCAAGAGCATCTGCATCTTTGGCATAGAAATTATGACCGTAATCAAACTTTCCGGTATGTGCAGCTTTGTGGCAAGCCGAGGTAACAAAAATCGCTGCCTTCATTGGAACAGATTCGGTATGTACAACTGCCACATGGTCGTCTGCGCCGTAGCGATAATTGCGGTATTTTGCTGAACCAAACATATCAATTGTTGTAGTGTTTTTCTCAAAAATTTCAACGTCATTGCTGATATATGCGGAAACCCCCTCAGATGCTTCGCCTGCGGTTACGAATGGGAGTGTACCGGCGATGCGGTCTTCCCCTTTTAGTCGCTTTCCGCGTGTGGATTTACCAAAAAGCATTTTAAGATTATAGGTGTCCCATTTAAGCGACTGATAGTTTTTGAGAGCGTTTTCCTCATCACCGGACAATTCATAATTGTCCAATCCGCTTACTTTTAAGTAAGCGGACAGCTCCGCTACTCGCTCCGCTTCCAGCTCCGCTACTCGCTCCGCTTCCAGCTCCGCTATAAATGAGTCCATAAAATCAAAGTCCATTTCTCCCATCTCGGTGACAGGAAGAAGCATTTCAAAACCTTTGCTTTGAGAACTCCGGAGCTTTTTACCATAAGAAAACTTACCCAATAATGATCTTTGCATTGCAACGGCAAAGAATAGCAGTGTGTTGGAAGAATAGGCTGCTGTATCGTTCCAATAAACACCTGTATCATCTCCAGCACCGAATGCATAATCTCTATAAAAAACATTGCCAAAGATATCTATTGTAATTGAATGCCTCGGAAATGAAGCGACAGGATTTGAAACATATCCGACAACACCATTATTTGTAGTTCCAGCCATAACAAAAGGTATATTGCCTTTTTCCTGATCGTCTTTTTTTAATCGCCTTCCTTGCTTAATGTTGTTGAAGACATCTTTGTATTTGAATTTGCCCCACTTAACAGCCCTCAGCTTTTCGTTAAGTGAGGCTGTCATTTTCCCAGGCGGTCATCCTCCGGATTCTGATTTTTTAACAGATTCGATACTTCCCAAGCTAAATAATCGCTGACCGTCTTTTTGAAATCCTCCAATGTTGGTCTTGTGTCAATCGGCGCCGTCTGATTCCAGTCTGCACCGTTTTCGGGATCGATTGTGCCTTCGTAATACTCTTTTTCGGTGTAGTAATGTAACTTACCTTTGCCGAAACGA
>CANQQT010000073.1 GCA_947626065.1 uncultured Clostridia bacterium
GTATTCCTTCATCGTCTCAGCCGTCCATTTTCCGTCGATGACCAGCTGTTCCAGCTCGGAAACGTCAATTCCGAAGTCGGCGGCAACCACCGTGTTGCAGAACATACAGGTCAAGCGTTTCAGATAGGACACCGCGATGTCGCCGGAGGCCCAGTAGAGATGCTCGTTGTTTTCGCCTACCGAGAAATTCTCCACATAGTTCTGATTCCAGTAGGGCTTGGTGAAGTCGAGGTATTTCGTCGCCTTGAGATCCGCGTAAGCGCTCTTGCTCGCGGAAATGCAGGCGTAACCGGCGGCTTCTGCGACAAGGTCGTAAGCGTCCTCGTTGCTTGCGTAGGAATTGACGATGGTATCGCTGTAGGTGTTGCGGCTCTCCGGAATGATGCAGAAATTATAGCGGACGCCGAGGCGATCCTCTACCACCATCTGCGCGGTATACACCGCCTGCTTGATGACGTCCCCGCCGGGATCTTCTACAAAAATATCCTCCGCCGAAATCTCCGAGTCATCGGGATGAGCGATCCGGATATCGGCTCCGTCGAATTTCAAGGACGCCGGGAGACTGTCCGGGTACAAGCTGGTTTCTTCGCTGCCCTGTGTGCCTTCCGCAGTTTCATTTCCTCCGGTTTGCGGTTTGGAGCAGGCAGCGAACGCCGCCGCCACAAAGAGTACGGCCAGAAGCAGGGCTAAAAATTTTTTCGTCATGTGTATTCTCCTTAATTTATAAAAATCGGTTGACCGCTCCGGCGGAAGGCGCGTCTTTCCTCCTTTCCCGCCTTTTCGTTTTTGCCGGACACAGCTCCTCTTTTTTTCTTTTTCGAGTCGGTACACCGCTTCCCTCTTTTCTCCCTTCGGGGAATCTGCTGAAACTCCCTTCTGGGAATCTGCTGAAATCTCGCGCGGGCCTCTCTTCCTTTCTTGGGGAAAAGGGCGGGATTATTCTAGTCCATTTTCTCGGAATAAATTTTGCCAAAAACCATCCGGCGATTTTGGGGGAAATTCGGTGTATCAACCATCTTACTTCTATCATACATTATATTTCATCAAAAAGAAATGCATAAAAGCGAAAAGTTGTACTTTTCGGAACAGAAAATTGTGAAAATCCGCGTTTTTTTAAAAAAAATTTTTATTTGGCCCTTGCAAGCCCTCAAAAAAGGAGAAAAAAACGACCCGGGGACGGGGTGTCCTCGGGTCGCGAATGGGAATTTTTGGTTTTTGGGGGCGCACGTCCGGATGTCCGCCGGGGCGCATTCCGGGAGTGTTCAGGTGCGTTCCGCGCTGCGCTTTGGCGTGCGTCCGGGTTGCGCTTTTGGGGTGCGTTTCGGGAGCGTTCCGGTGTGTTTCGGGCGTACTTCGGGCGCGTGTTCCGGGGGTACATTCCGGCGCACTCCGGGTATATTTCGGCTTACGTCCGTGGTACATTCCGGGGCCCGTTCCGGGCACATTCCGTGTTGCGCTCTCGGGGTACGTTGCGGGGGGCGTTCGGGGTGTTTCGGGTCCGTTGCGGGGTGCGTTCCGCGCTGCGCTTGGGCGTGCGTCCGGGTTGCGTTCGGCCTTCCTTCCTATTTATTCAAAGGTCGCCGTGAACCAGTTGTCCTTCTTCCGGAAGGTCGCGTCGGGGTGGGCCGCCTCGTTCAGGGGCTTCTCCCCTTCCCGGTCGCAATTGACGAGATCGAAGAGGAAGCGGAGCTGTCCGTTCTCCTTCAAAAGGGTACGCGGGACGGCCACCTCGTAAACGGCGCCGTTGTCGGTCTTCGTCCGGTCGGTCATATCGCCGTCCACGTATACCGAGGCCGTGATGCAGGAGGGCGAAGGGATTTCCTGCTCCTCCGCGGCGTTTGCCTCTTTATACACCGCCTTTTTGATTCCGCCCGGGCCGACCTCGACGATATAATAGCCGCTTTCGCTCCCGTCGCTCAGGTAGAAGATCACCGCGTCCTCCTCCGTCAGCTGATTGTCGAGCCGCTCGGCGAGGAGATAGATGTTGTCGTTATCGTACCCGACGCGAACCGAGACCTGCGCCTGCGACTTGCTTCCGCAGAAGAGGGCGTCGGTATTCCCTTCCCACTCGGCAGGATCCGCCGAAAGGGAGGTCGACATCTTCTTGGCATGGAGGCGGTGATTCAGCACCATTCTCGCCACCATGACGTGGAAATCCTCCGTCGTAACGGTAATCACCGCGCCGTGGGAGTCGAGCACCTCGACGCTTCCCCACATTCCGACGTCTGTGAAGACCGTCTTCGGATCGTAGAAGGTTCTCGCCTCGCAGTCGGCCAGCCGATAGAGGAATTTTCCTCCCCAGTGATTGGTAAGAACCACCTCCCCGGAGGGGAACTGCGCAAGATAAGGCCCGGCCAGCGAAAAGAGATTGCTCTGCCGGTCGGCGGGGCCGGTTCTGTCGAGTCCGACGTCCTCCGCGAAATTGTCGGTGCTGTAGGCGATCGAGAATTTATAGGTATTGGTCTTCATGTTCCAGCTCTCGACGGCCAGCGCCATCGTACCGTTGTTGAGGAGGAGCGGAACCGGCATCTGATCGTTGTAGCGCTTGATTCCCAGCTCGTCTGTGAACATATACTGCCGCATCGCGTACTGCGGAATATAGGGTGCTCCGGTCACGTTCGGCTCCCACGTCTTCCCGCCGTCCTTTGAGCGGACAAGGGCGGCGCCTCCCGACCGGTGGTCGAAATTCGGCTTGGTTTCCGAGCCGTATGCGTAGATCGACGGGGCGACGCAGGTAAAGAAAACGAGAATTTCGCCGTTTTCTCCCTCAATGACGGAGGGCTCCCACGTCGAGCCGACGTAGATCACCTGCTCCTCTCCCCACGTCTTGCCGTTGTCCTCCGAGAACTTCACGCAGACGCCGTGGGAGGCGATGGAGGTGCTCCAATGCCCGGCGGCCCGGTAAGAGGTCACCGCGACCAGACGCCCGTCGGAGAGGACGCAGGCGTCGGGGGACATATAGTATTTCGTGTCGGACTCGCCGTTTACCGTCACCGGCCTTTTGGCGAAGAGGGTCTTCGGCTTCGTCCAGTTCACGCAGTCGTCGCTCAGGCAATAATAGACGGTTCCGCCCAGCTTTCCGGAATGGAAAATCAGGAAATAGCTTCCGTTGGGCAAAACCTTGATGCGGGGGTAATAGGCTTTTACACTGCTCAGATCGGACTCGTTGCGAAGGGTATAGCTCTGCCGGAAATTCTTCATCAGCGTGCTGTATTTTTCCTCCCCCGCCGCCGAATCGAGGGGATATTCCGCCGTGTTCAGCTCCCCGATGCTGTGAATGTGCCGTTCCCCGCTCGGGACTCCTCCGGTGGAAGCCGGGTCGGTGCCGACGTGGCCTCCGCCCCCTCCTTCACAGCCGAAAAAAAGACAGGCAAATGCTGTAAGCAACATCATAAGTACGGCCTTACCGAGATAACGCATTATCCGTGGTTCCTTTCTTTCTCTTTTCGACGAAAATCCTGCCTGCCTCCCGGGCGGAGAGAAACCGTCCGGGAGGAATTTCCCGCTTGCGCGGGAAGGCTCAGGAGGCCTTCATGTTGACTTGGCAGTTCAGGAAGAGCTCGCTCTTTCCGTCCCGGGCCTGATAGTTGTCGGGCTGGGTCAGTATGCTATGTGTCTCGTCTGTGTAGTTGTCGATCAGCTGATAGTCGTTGACGGTAATGTTCGACTGAACATTGGTATTGGCATGGACGCCGACGATGGCGCCGATGCTCGGCGTGGAGGCGCAGACGTCGTTTCCGCTCACGATGATCGTCAGGCCGTTCACCGTCACGTTGGAAATCACACCGCCGCCGCCCGCGTCGGAATTGAGGAGGCTGGCGACGCCTCCCGCCTGTACGTTCTTCGCGTCGTCGGCCAGCTCGACCTTCAGGGTTTCGTTTTCAATCGTCAGATTCTTCACCTCCGCGCCGTAGGCGAGGGCGCCGAAGAGGCCGTAGTAATAGCTGGTTTTCAGCCCGTGGTGAAGGGCGCTTTCCGTGGATACATAGAAATTCTTGACGGTGTGATCCTGCCCGTCGAAGTAGCCGCGAAGCGAGACGTTGGATCCGACCGGCCACCAGTCCTTGCCGTTCAGGTCGACGTCGTTCATAAGGAGAATCTCCATCCCCTGGAAGACGTCGCCGATGATGACGTTTTGCTCGGAATAGCCGGCCTCGTCGCTGAGGTCGCCGTCTCCGTCGGTGTCAAAAATCACCATTCCGTCCTCGTCGTAGAAGATGTTTTCCTTCAGGCCGCTCCGGTTGACCATCAGCGAGAAGCCGAAGAAATCGTAGGCGGTATAGAGTTTATAGCCCTCGCGGGGATCGGCGTCTATATACCATTTTACGCTTGCGTTCACGCCGTCCCACGGGCCGGAGGTGTCAAAGGAGGGGACGTGCGGCTCTCCCTCGGTCTCACTGCCGGGGGTTTCTTCGGTTTCGGAAGAGGTCTCTTTCGAGGATTCGACGGGGGCGCCCGTCGTATCGGACGGGTTCGACTCGACGGGTGCGGCGGTGCCGCTGTCTTTCGCGGTCTCGCCGCCGTTTCCCTTGCCTCCCGAACAGCCGGCGGCCAGCAGGCTGAGGGCAAGCATTCCTACCGTAAGAAGAAGCGCGATAAACTTTTTCATGGTGTTTTGCCTCCGAAGGCGGCCTTTTCCGGCGCTTTTCTTCGGAGGGCTTCCTTTCGTAAGATTTTTGAAGAGGCGCGCCTCGGCGCTCTCTTCTATGATTTTTGCGGGCCTCCGCCCGCGAAGGTACTTTACTTTATGAAAGGTTCTTTGTGATATATTCCCCGAAGCGGTTGCCAAGCAGCACCGTCGCCGCCGCGTCAAAGTGGAGGACGTCGTTGTTGTCGACGTTGTAGGTCAGGTCGTAATTGTCGAAATAGTAGGTTTTCCTCCGACTCTTCGCGAAGGACTGCTTGACGGCATTGAGGGGAGCGCCGTTTTCCCAGTAGGAGCTGACGCCTCCCTGAATGACCGGGAGGCCGCCCTCTGGCAGATAGGGGCCGAATCTTTCGGAAAAGCCGTCCACCAGCTTGCCGAAGAGGACGCCGTACTCTTCCCACGCGGAGGCCCTGTAAAAGTCCACCCCCGCGTAGCTGTCGGTTTCTCCCTGCATCCAGCAGAAGGCGATGATTTCGACCTTCGAGCCGTCGGCGGTCAGCTTCCCGAGCGCCTCCCCGGTAAAGCTCAGCATCTGGGCATACAGGTTGCCCGCCTCACCGGCGCGATCCGGGTTCCAGTTCTCAAAGAGCGTCGTTCCGCCGGTGGCGCATTTGACGATGTAAAACTCCTCGCCGGGGCGGCTCCCGTTCAGATATTCCGCGATTCCGACCTCCGGGCCGAAGGTCATCTCGGCGGCCTTCTTGCCGAAGCCGAAGGTTACCGGGACAAACTCCTCGTTTCCCGACCGGTCGGGCCGGAAGTAGTTGTTGCTGTAGATTATCCGGATAGGGGGATAGCCCTTTTTCATCTCCTCCACCCGGGCGGGGGAAATTTTCCCCGCCGCGTCGGGAAGGTATTTGACAAGGGAATGCCCGACGGCATTGCTCTGCCCCGCGAGCATAATCACACGCTTTGTATTCATTGATTTTTCTCCTTTGCCCGTTTCGCGCGGGCGGTGCCGCCATCCTTTCACGGCCCTTTGCCTCGAGGAAGCGCTTTTCCCATGCTTTCCGGAGAACCGCTTTCGCGTCGGTTTCGGGAAACGTTCCCGGCGGCGTTCTCTCAGAAGGTTTTGGCAACGTATTCCCCGAAGCGGTTGCCCAGAAGAATCATCGCCGCCGCGTCAAAGTGGGCGTAATCGGTGTTATCGACGTTGTAGGTCAGATCGTAGGTGGCGAAATAGTAGGCGTTCTCCCGATCCTTCGCAAACTGCTGTTTGGCGGAGTTGAAGCGGGCCGCGCCCGTCCAGTAAGAGCTGATTCCTCCCTGAATGACCGGAAGGCCGCCCTCCGGCAGATAGGCGGCGAACTTTTCGGAAAAGCCGTCGATCAGCTGGCCGAAAAGATCGTTGTACTCCGCGAAAAGGGGATCCTTGTAAAAGTTCTGTCCTCTGCCGCAGTCGCTCTCTCCCTGCATCCAGCAGAAGGCGATGATTTCGGCCTTCGAGCCGTCGGCGGTCAGCTGGCCGAGCGCCTCGGACGTGAAGGTCAGCATCTGAGCGTACAGATTTTCCTTCTCGTTTTCGAGCGTCGGATTCCAGTCCTCAAACAGCGTCGTCGCGCCGGTGGCGCACTTGATGATGTAAAATTCCTCGCCGGGGTAGTTTTCGTTCAGATATTCCGCGATTCCCACCTCCGGGCCGAAGGTGATATCGGTGGCCTTCATTCCGCACCCGAAATTCACCGGGGTGAAATGCCCGTTGCCCGACTTGCTCGGCCTGTAGAAGTTGTTGCTGTACATGATCTGAATGTTTTTGTAGCCTTTTTTCATTTCCGCCACCCGTTCGGGGGAAATTTTCCCCGCCGCGTCGGGCAGAAATTTGGCGTGGGAATGCCCGACGGCGTTGCTTTGCCCCGCGAGCATGATTACGCGCTTTGTTTTCACCGTTTCCTCCCCGGGATCCGTTTCGGCCCCGTTTCCTTCGGTCTGCTCTGTATTTTCCTCCCCGCCGGTTCCGGGTGGGAAGCTCTCCTCTCCGGATAAAGTCCCGGATTCTCCGGCTCCTCCGCCGTTTCCGTCGGCGCAACTGCCGAGGAGGGCGAGGAGGAGCAGGATTGCAAGCGCTACGGAGGCCCAGCCCTTCCGCTGTCGTCGGCTTCTCCCGGCCCGACGAGGCGAGGGAGTCGCCGTTTTGCCGTTTTGCCTCACATTCGGTCACCTCCACATTCTCTGCCTTTCTCCTAGGCAGTCCTTTTTCTGCTTACCGTTTTCCAATTACCGCTTTCGCCTTTTCAGAAGGTCTTCGCGACGTATTCCCCGAAGCGGTTGCCCAGAAGAATCATCGCCGCCGCGTCAAAATGATAATAATCGGTATTGTCGACGTCGTAGGTCAGGTCATAGGTGGAGAAAAAGTAGGTATTCTCCCGCTCCTTGGCGAAAAGCTGTTTGGCGGCGTTGAGGCGGCTGGCCTTCGACCAGTAGGAGCTGATGCCGCCTTGAATGACGGCGAGGCCTCCCTCCGGCAGATAGGCGCTGAATTTTTCCGAAAAGCCGTCGACCAGCTTCCCGAAGAGATCGTTGTACTCCGAGAAGGTAGAATCCTTGTAGAAGTCCTGCCCCGCGTAGCTGTCGGTCTCTCCCTGCATCCAGCAGAAGGAGATGATTTCGGCCTCCGAGCCGTCGGCGGTCAGCTGGCCGAGCGCCTCCTCGGTAAAGGTCAGAAGCCACGCGTAAAGATTGTTCTTCTCCTCCTTGAGGGTCGGATTCCAATCCTTGAAAAGCGTCGTGCCGCCGGTGGCGCATTTGATGATGTAGAATTCCTCGCCGGGGTAATTTTCATCCAGATATTCCGCGATCCCGACCTCCGGGCCGAAGGTGACGTCGGAAACATTGACTCCGCATCCGAAATTCACCGGAGCGAAGCGGCGGTTTCCCGACTTTGTCGACAGAAAGTTGTTGTTGTTATACAGGATCTGAATGTTTGCATAACCCTTTTTCAGCTTCTCCATCCGTTCGGGGGAAATCTTCCCCGCCGCGTCGGGCAGAAATTTCATGTGGGAATGCCCGACGGCGTTGCTCTGCCCCGCCAGCACAATTACGCGCTTGACATTTGTCGGCTCCGCCGCCGTTTCTATATTCGTTTCCGTCTCTTCCCCGTCGCCCGGCTGCGTTGCCTCCGGGGCCACCGAAAGAGCCGAGGAATTGCTTTCGCTATTTCCGCCGTTTCCGCCTCCTGCACAGCCGAAGAGGAGGGACGGAAGGGATAGAAGGAGCGCAAGCGCCACAAGAGCCGCGCTTTTTCCTCTTCCCGCCATTTGCCTGAAAATTTTCATTTATAAGATCCAAACCGTTCCTTTCAAGGTTTGTCCCGGGGCGTAGGCCGTCAGCCCCCGGGGAGCGGTCAGCCAAACGACCGACCGTTCCCCGTTTTTATGCCTCTTAACGCTTCCCCTGTCTTTTTATTCTTTCACAGGGAAAGACCTGCGCCCGGAACGCCCGGTTTCAGTGGGATTTTCTGCGCTTTCCGAAGAGGCAACCGATAGCCGCGCATCCGGCGAGAAGAATCACCGCGGGAAGGGTTGCGTCGCCTGTGGAAGGAGCGCTTCCGCTTCCGGTAGCGGGAATCGACTTCGACGCCGTCTTATAGCCGCAAACCGTGCATTCCGAATGCTTCGAGCCTGCCTCGGTTTCGGTCGCTTCCTTGTCAACGACCTCTTTCATCGTGTGCTTGACGCTGTCAAGGGGACTGCCGCAAACCGAGCATTTATGCCAATGGTTCGTGCCGTCGGAGGACCACGCCGTCTCCGCTTCCCCGTGACCCATTGTGACGGAGCAATCCGCGAAGGCCGCGTCCTTATCCGAAGAGCTGTAGCCGTAATATTTCCCCGCCGAGCCGGTGAGAATATTTCCATCCTCCCACGTCGAGGTCACCGTCATGCAGAGAACCTTGACGTTCTTTCCGATTTCCTCGCCCTTGAACTGAATCTGTCCGGCGATGCCGCCGAGCTCAATCCGGTTATTGCGTGGGGGGTTGGCCGGAGTATCGACCGTCACCGTCAGGCCCCTCACCGTGACGTCGGAAATCGTCGCTCCGCCCGTGGCGCTCACGAGAGCCAGCACGCCGCCGGCTCCGACCCACACGTTGTTTCCGATCTCGCTTCCGATGGCCAGAACCTCGTTTTCAATTGTCAGATTCTTCACCGAGCCTTCCCACGCGATCGTTCCGAACATTCCGAAATAGAAGGAGCCGCCGCCGTGCTTGGCGTGGGCGTTGTCCACCGTGATGTTCTTCACGGTATGCCCGGCGCCGTCGAAATTGCCGCCGAAGGAAGCCGTCGCCCCGATCGGCGTGAAGGGCTTCCCGCCCATGTCAAGATCGGCGCCCAGCTGAATGGTTTTTCCCGGGAAGGAGAGGATCGGAATGTTTTTATAGGTCTTGTAGGCTTCGAGATTGCCTTTTTTCAGTTCCGCAAAGCCTTCCTTGGTCTCCTTGACCGTGGGATCGACCTTGCCGGTCGCTTCTTCATAGTAAATCGCCCCGGAACGGTGGGCCACAAGATAGGAAAGCCCGGCGAGGTCGGAGGCCTTTGTCAGTGTGTAGGTATCCTCTTCCGAATGCTCTGTGTACCATCCGATCGTGACGGTTTCCCCGTCCCAGACGTCGGCCTTCGCGTCGACTGCCGAGGTCGGCAGAGCGAAGAGGGTGACGACCGTCGAGAGGACGAAAATCAGTGCCAGAACTGCGCTTAAGCTTCTGCGTTTCATTGCTTTTTCTCCTTATATTATATATTGTAGTTTTTTATCTGTTCTTTTTTCTTCTGTTCACAAGGCTAAACCCGGTAGCGCCGGATAGGACGGTAAGCAGAACCATGCCGGAAAGGAGGGCTCTGTCGGAGGTGTCGGGGGAATCGGGCTTCACGTAGCTCGGATCCGCCGCTCCGCAGACGGTGCAGATGCCGTCCTCGAAGGTGTGCGCCGCTTCTGCCGAACGGGTTCCGCAGCCGTTTGCGCATTCGTGCCAATGCTTCTCAGCGTCGCGGCTCCACTC
>CANQQT010000074.1 GCA_947626065.1 uncultured Clostridia bacterium
TTTGGTCACTTAATTATACCACAACATAGGGAGATCTTCTCTACTTTTTTGGGTCATATCATTTTATCACATACAGGGAAAATTTTTTGCGGGAAAAATGCGGTTTTTCGCCGCGAAAAGCGCGTCGGAGGTTGACTACTTCAAAAAAATGTGATAAAATGGAACTATCTTGGTGAAAAATCCTTCAACGCGGGAGAACAGTTATGGCGACAACCGGTTTCAACAACGACCTGTATATTCAGAAGCAATCCGAAAGCATCGGCAAGCGCATTTGCGAATTTGGCGGGAAGCTCTATCTTGAGTTCGGCGGGAAGCTCTTCGACGACTACCACGCCTCCCGGGTGCTCCCCGGCTTTGCCCCCGACATCAAGCTGAAAATGCTTCTCAACATGGCCGACCGGGTGGAGGTCGTCATCGTCATCAGCGCCGTCGATATCGAAAAGAAGAAGATCCGCGGCGACATCGGGATTACCTACGACGTCGACGTGCTCCGCCTCATCGACGCCTTCCGGGACGCCGGGCTTTACGTGGGGAGCATCGTCATCGGGCGGTTTACCGGCCAGAGCGCGGCGGTCTCCTTCAAGAAGCGGCTGGAATCGCTCGGCATGAGGGTTTACCTTCACTATCCCATCGAGGGCTACCCGCTGAACGTCCGCCACGTCGTCAGCCCGGAGGGCCTCGGCAAAAACGAATACATCGAGACCTCCCGTCCCCTTGTGGTGGTGACGGCTCCCGGCCCGGGAAGCGGCAAGATGGCGACCTGCCTTTCTCAGCTGTACCACGAAAATCTCCGGGGCATCAAGGCCGGATACGCGAAATACGAGACCTTCCCGATCTGGAATCTTCCCCTTTCCCATCCCGTCAATCTGGCCTACGAGGCGGCGACGGCGGATCTCAACGACGTGAACATGATCGACCCCTATCATCTCGAGGCCTATGGCCGCCCGACGGTCAACTACAACCGCGACGTCGAGAGCTTCCCGGTTCTGCGGGCCATCTTTGAGAAGATCTACGGGAAGTGCCCCTACAAATCCCCCACCGACATGGGAGTCAATATGGCCGGCTTCTGCATCACCGACGACGACGCGGTACAGAGAGCCTCAAAGGATGAAATCATCCGGCGGTACTATCAGACGCTCTGCGACGTTGTGAAGGGCCGGGCGACCCCCGACGCGGTGAACAAGGTCGAGCTTGTGATGAATCAGGCCGGTGTACTGACCGACGATCGGCCGGTGGTGGCCGCGGCGCTTGCCAAATCGGCGCAGACGGAGGACAAGCCGGCGGCGGCGCTCATGCTCCCCGACGGGCGGATTGTGACCGGGAAAACCTCCTCGCTCCTCGGCCCCTCGGCGGCGGTTCTCCTCAACGCATTGAAGGCGCTTTCCGGCATCGGGAAGGAGACCGACGTCATCAGCCACGAGGTCATTGAGCCGATTCAGAGCCTGAAAACCGATATTCTCGGCAACCGGAATCCCCGCCTCCACTCCGACGAGGTGCTGATCGCCCTTTCCATCAGCGCGGGCTTTAACAGCAATTCGGCGAAGGCGATGGAGCATCTCCCCGATTTGCGGGGCTGCGAGGCGCATTCCACCGTCATTCTCGCGCAGTCGGACGAGGGCGTCTTCCGCAAGCTGGGGATTCACCTCACCTGCGAACCAAAGTACACAACAAAAAAGTTATATCATAAATAAAAATTTCAGATGATTCGTTTTTTGACAAAAAAATTGTATCACAAGTAAAAATTTCAGGCAGTTCGTTTTTTGACAAAAAAGCTATATCATAAATGAAACTCTCGGAAATTCCGCTTTTTGACAAAAAAGTTATATCACAAGTAAAACGCGCGGAAATTCCGCTTTTTGACAAAAAACGGTATCATAAACAATCATTTCAGGCGATTCGTTTTTGACAAAAGTTTTCGTCAAGGTATTTTTTGACAGAAAAGCCGCAGGATAAACGGTGCGGTATCCAATTCATCAAAAATCCGTCCGAAAAGCGGCGGCGCTTGCTCGGGCGGCGGAAAAATTCTTTTTGGAATTTTGAAGAAAGGAGTGCCAAGTGCGCGACCTCGCAGTGCGAAATTGCGCCGCGAAGTCTTGCCGAGGCAGCCGACACAATGGGAGAGAGCGAACGGGAGCCGGTCGTCTTCCGCACATCCCGGAAGGGATACCACAAGGGAGACGTCAACGGGTATATTGAGGAAATGAATATCCGCTTTTCCGCGCGTGAGGAGGAGCTGACCGGCCGCATCCGGGAGCTGGAAAAGGCGTTCGCGGAGGGCGCCGCTTCCGGGAATCCCTCAAGCGGGGCCTCCGGAAATGCCGCAGGCGAAGTCCCCACCGGAAAAAATCCTGCAAACGGAAATGCCACGGGCGAAGCCCCCACCGGCGAAGCGCCGGCGGGTGAACCTTTCGCAGGAGAAAAGGCCACAAGCGAAGCACCGACAGGCGGCTCTTCTTCGGTCGCGCCGGAAGCTCCTTCTTCCGATCTGAGGGAGGAGCTTGCGAGGCTGGAGCGGGAGAATCGCGCGCTTCGGGAAGAGCTCGCCGCGCTGTCCTCCCGGGTGGCGGCGGAGGAAAAAGAGGCGAAGAAGGCGCCGGATTCTACCGATCCCGTCTACCGGGAGATGAGCGAGAAGTTGGGCGGCATTCTTCTGCGGGCGAATCTTGAGGCCGAGCGGATGGTTTCCGAGGCCAAGGCCGAGGCGGAGAAACAGCGGAGCGAGGCGAAAAAGAGCGCTGAGGGCATTCGCCTTGAGGCGGCGGTCTCAGCGAGGCTTGCGGCGGCGGCGGTCAAGACCCGGCTTGCCGAGCTGACGGGGGACTGGACGAAGGGGCTGGAGGCTCTTTCGGAGGAGGCGACCGCCGACTATCTCCGGCTCTGCGAGGATATGAAGAAAAGAGCCGCGGAGGCGCTTCCCGACCTCTCGGAGGTCGATTGGACAAAGGCATAACGGCATAGCGTCGCCCGGCGGGCAGAGACTCGCCGGGCGGCTTTTTTGTTCGGTTTTTTCGGGTAAACCGGCGGGAGCCGGAAGCGGCGTGGCGGCAAGCCGGGAACGCGGCGGCGGTCGTTTGGGGCCGGGCTTTCGGGACTCCGGCGAAAATTTCCGAGCGGATTTTCAAAAGAAAAAAACGGCGGGGCGGTGCGGCGGTGTGGCGGTGTGCGGCGCGGCGGGCCGGGATTCGCATTTTCGCCGCTATTTTTTCAAAAGAAAAAGCCCCAACGGGGCGAAAGTGTGGCTCGGTTTGACGAAAACGGTCGGCGGGCGGTGCGGCTTCCGTTTGAAACCGGCGGCGGGGCGAAATTTGAAGCGGCGATCAGCGGAAGAACCGCCAATATCCGATAAACGGCACGTCCTTGGCGCGGCCTCTCAAAACCGAGAGGGTCGCGGTGAGAACGTAGAAGAGGACGATTCCCCACAGCGCGACGGCGACGAGAACCTTCAGCACGGCGGCGATTTTGCCGAGAACCGGCACCGGGAGGAGGAGCGACAGGAGCGCCGACAGCGTCAGCCCGGCGATCAGGCAGAGCACCTCGACGAGGAGGACGATCAGCCCCTGATTGGCCCAGTATCGGCCATAGCGGGATTCCGGCGTCGAGACAAGCGGGACGAAAAACAAAATTCCTGTGCAGGCGCAGAGCGACTCAAGGCGACAGCGCTTCCGGTCGTAATCGCGGAATTTCGCCGTGTGGTCGTGCCCGTTGGCGATAAGCTTCATCGGCCTTTTCCTCCTTTCTGGGCGTTTTCGGCTTGGCTTTTTCTCTTCCTCGCGCCTTGTGGCCTTGCGCGGGCGAAAAAGGTTTCGGCGCGGCACGGCATGAGGCGTGGGGCGGGAAATTTTTCCATTCTCCTCTTATTATACCGCATTTTTTCAGTTTTGTCAAGAACATACGTTCCGAAAAGTGGAGAAATGCGCAATTTTTTCTGCAAATTCGCAAAAAAAGGCCTTGGCACAGGCGGCGTCGCACTGGAAAAGCGCAATTTTCCGAAGCTTTTCCCGGGAAGCGGCGGGCGGTTGCCTCGGGAGGGGATTTTTTGAGGGGAGCCACGGGGTTTCGCGGGGATTTTCGGGGGGTGGCACGCGCGGGCGCGTTTTCGGCGCGGGACGGGATTTTCGTGGAGGTTCCGGATTTTTTTGCGAGGGTGCCGTCAGGCTTTTCGTAGAAGATTCCAGCGGGCGAAAGCGGGGCGCATTTCCGGGTGGTGTGGGATTCTCCGGGTTTTCTCTGCGAGGGCGCCGCAGGGCTTTTTTACGGAGATTCCCAGCGGCTGGGAGGCGGCAGTGTTTCTCCGTTTTTCGGTGCGCGGGCGGGAGTCGCCGGAGATTTTCGGACTTTTTTTCTGCGGGTGCACCGTCCGGTTTTTCGTGGAAGATTCCAGCGGGCGGTGGGCGGCACTCGCGGGCGCGGATTTTGCGCGGTTCTTCGGTGTGCGGGCGGAATTTTCCAGTGGGGGATTTCAAACGAAAAAAACCTTTTTCGAAAGTTTTTCAAAACCCCTTGACAAATTTCCCCGGATGTGATAAAATTAAAAACGCTGTAAGATGCGCCCTTAGCTCAGCGGATAGAGTACTCGGCTACGAACCGATTGGTCAGAGGTTCGAATCCTCCAGGGCGCGCCAAAACCGGCAGAGCATTTGCTTTGCCGGTTTTATTCTTTTACTCTCCACTACAGAACGTTCTTCCGGTTTTGGGAAGCAGGAAAGGATAGTGAAGCGCTTTTTTCACGGTTTAAGCGCCCGCTTCTTGACCGTTTTTTTCGCCTCGCGGAGATTATAAAAACGGGGAGAGGTCAAGTCTCCTCATCAAAAGGCCGAAAGAGGCGGCTGCGACAGCAATTTTACGGGCGTTCTACCGTCGGTGCCGGAAGGCGGCGGAGCCCTCTGTTCCGAAAAAAAGGGCGCCCCCTTGGCCGCAAGGGGGCGCTGCTTTGACCTTAATTCTCCCTCAGCTTCTCGGGGGCTTTTGCTGGAGAATGACGTTGATGGCGGTGGTGAATCCGTTAATCGGGAAGTTCGACATTTTGTCTCTCCGGTCGGCGAGATAGGCGCGCTGGATTTCCTCCGCCGAGGCGTTCGGCCTTTCGACCTGGTAGTCGTAGGTGTAATTCACAAGGTCGTTGATCGCCTCCAGACAGGTATTGAGCAGGGTTTTGCACTCCTCCTTCCCGGCGGCGAAATAGCCGGTCGGGCAGTTGTTGTGCGCCGTCACGATGTTGTTCAGCTCTTCGTTTTCGAGGAGCTTTTTCATCGAGGCGCGGTATTCCTGCACATAGCGAACCTGCGTTCCCCAGACCGATACGCCGTAGAGCTGGCAGCTGTCTCCGGTATACATCGTTCCGGTGCGGATATCGAGGAATCCACAGCAATCGTAATCGTGTCCTCTTAAGAAAATCACGCGAATATCGCCCGCGATGATCTGCCCGTCGGTGGCGACGGCCTTATAGTTCGGCCCGGCGGAGGGATTGGAGGGGTAGAGTCCGTAGACGGTGGCGCTTTTGCAGAGGGCCGCCAGCGTCGGGATTCCTCCGGCATGGTCTCCGTGGGAGTGGGTGAGTCCGATGGTCTTCACGTCGGTGGCGAGGTCAACCTCCAGCGCCTCCGCCGCCTTCACCACGTATTCGTTGATGTCCTCCGCCGTTGTCGCGGCGTCGAGGATGGCCCATCCGTCGTGAGTGGTTCGGACGAAAATCACCGAGGTGAAAATCCCCGAGAAGGGCACGCGGAGCATATACATATCGGGGGTGAGGGAGAGGAGCTCGGCTTTTCCTATTTTACGCAGGAGGGTGGGATCGAAGGCCTGTGCGGCGGGGGCATCGGTTTCCGGTGCGGTCTCGGTGTCCTTGGCCTCTTCGGTGGCCTTTTCGGTGTCGGGCTGTGTGTTTTCGGTGGGGGTATTTCCCCCGGCGGTGCAGGAGACGGAGGTTCCCAGCAGAAGGAGCCCGAGAAGGAGGGGAAGGAGCTTTGAATACTTCATAGGGGTTCGTTTTCCTTTCAGAATCCGCGCGTCCGGTCTCGTCAAGCCCAGCTTTGGCAAGCCAATTCTTTGCAGGCCAGTCTTGGCAGGTCAAATCTCGGAAGTCCAAATCTCGGAAAGCCAATTCTTGGCAAGCCAATTCTTGGCCGACCAAATCTTGGTAAGCCAATTCTTGGTAGGTCAGTCTTGGCAGGCCGTCGGCCGGTGGGAAGCTTTTCCCGGCGGAATTTTTCTCCGATTATACCACACGGCGCGGGGGAAAAACAAGTTTCTTTTCTCTTTTTTTAGGGAATTTTTCGCCGAAAAGGTCTCTTTTCTCTTATTTTGGGAGATTTCCGTGGCCGCGCGGCGGGGAAATTCGGGCGCGAGAGGGAAGAGTGGAGAGCGGGGAACGGAGAGTGGAGAGCGGAACAGCGGCGGGCAGGTTGGGAAAAGGCCGCAGGGGGTGCCGAAAGGCGCGCGCGGGCGGCTTCCCGAAAAAGAAAAATCCGGGAAGCGCAAAGAAGCGGTTGATTTTTTCTCCGAAATGTGGTATGATACTGTCAGGACGGTTTTCGCGCGTGGGACTTTCCCCTTTTTTTCGATTTGTTTACACAGGATTTACAATCGGAATCCCCTTTTTTCGGGAGTTTCATATTGACAAAACCTCCGGTTCATTGTATAATCTATATAGGAAAAGAAATCTTCTGCCGATGCGGGGGCCGCATGACGGACAGAAAGGGAGGAAATTCGATGAGACTAAAAAAACTGCTTTCGCTTCTTCTTGCGGGAATCCTCTGCGCGCTTTCGCTTTCGACCTTTGCGTTTGCCGCGTCCCCGGAGACGGTTTTCACCTTTTCCGGCGGGGAAGCCTCCCCCGGCCTCGGGGATACCCTCACCTTCACGGTGGGCATTACCAAAAACGACGGCATCAACGTCGGCACCTTGTATTTCAAGCCCTCGGACAACCTCTCCTACGTTTCCGCGACCATGCGGGGGGAGAACGCGGAGGCTTTCCTCGCGGTGGACGGCGAGAACAAAGGGTCTTACGGGCTTTTGCTCCTCAAAGGGGAGGACGCCTATACCGACACGCCGGAGGCCTTCTGTACGATTACTTTCCGGGTTGACAAGGTCGGGGAATATTCGGTTCAGCTGATTCCCTTCGATTTTCTGAACGGCCGCGAGGGGCCGGTTACAACCTCCGTTTCCTCCTCCGACACCCTGACCGGTATCGTTAAAACGCCGGACAAGCCGGAGATTCAGACAAAGACGCTTCCCGACGCCGTGATTGGCAAGGAATATTCCGCTTCCCTTGCCGTGAAGGAGCTTTCCGATTACGCCGTCTGGAGCTACGAGGGAAAGCTTCCCCGCGGTCTGAGCCTCAATGAGCGCGGCGAGCTTCTCGGCACGCCTGAGGAGACGGGCGATTTCGTTCTGACGGTGACGGCGACCGTCGGGGGCGTGGCCTCCGATCCGCTTCCGCTTTCCCTCAAGGTGCGGGAAAAGCCGGCCAAGCTGGAGCTTACCGAGGACAGCGCCTATGCGCTTTCGACCGACGGCGGCGTCGGGTATCTGACGCAGGTTCCCGAATCGACGAGCCGGAAGGCGCTTTTCTCCGGCCTGCAGAATCCCGACAGCATCAAGCTTTACGACGCCGAGGGACTCCACGAAATCACCGGGGATGAGGATCTTGTCGGCACCGGCTGTCGCGTCCGCCTGATGGAGGGCGACCGGATTCTTGACGAGGCGCTGGTGGTCGTTTTGGGGGACACCAACGGCAACGGCACGATCGACACCCTCGATTATCAGCGGATTCGCGCCGCCTATCTCGGCAACTACGAGCTGACCGAGGCTTATTTGAAGGCCGCCTGCGTCAGCGGCGGCAGTTCGGTAGGCACGCTGGATTATCAGCGCGTTCGCGCCCACTATCTCGGAAACTATAACATTTATGAATGAGTCAGGAAGGAAAACATCATGAAGAAAATTGCCTTTTGGCTGACGACGGCGCTTCTCGCGCTGAGTATGCTTTTCGCCGTCGGCGCGGCCGATTACGACCTTGAGGTCAACGTCACGCCCTCTCAGACCGTGGTTTCGGAAGGAGAAACCTTCACCGTCGCCGTAACGGTCGACAACATCTCCCTTCCCGACGGCATCGTCGGCGGCGACTTTATGGTGCATTTTGACGCCGACGTTCTGGAGCTGAAGACAGTGACTTTCGATCCCATCGATCACTGGAACGTGGACTACAATTCCCAAGACAAGGAAAACGGCAACGTCCGACTCATGCCCGCCGACAGTGATGGCATAAGCGACAGCACCGTCAAGGTAACGGAGAGCGGAAAAATCAAGTACACCCTGACCTTTACCGTCAAGAAGGGCTCCGGCAAAAACAAGGCGACGATTGAGGTGACGAAGGCGCAGGGCAACAAGCCCGACCTCAACGGTACGACCAATATCAAGTGCGGCAGCGCCGAAATCAAAATCAAGCAGCCGCTTGCCACCCCCGACGGACTGGCGTGGGAAGGCATGAAGGCCAAGTGGGGCGCTGTCGACAACGCCGCCTCCTATCAGCTGAAGGTTTTCCTGGACGGAAGCAGTAAATCCCCCTACTTAACCAAGGACGGCATTACCGCGACGGAGTACGATTTCACCTCCGAGCTTACCGAGGGCGGCACCTACCGCTTCTCGGTGGTCGCCATTCCCGATTCTCCGGAGTATGCGGCGAGCGCGGAATCGGCCTATTCCCTCCCTCAAAAGGTGATCGGCAAGCTCCTTCCTCCCTCCATTATTTTGAAGGCCGACGATACCAACCCGAACGGCGGTCTCCTCTTTACCATCACCGACGGCAAGAATGCGGCGGATCTGGTGGCCTCCTATACGATCGAGATTTTTGAAGGCAACGGCGAGACGCCGGTCCTTTCCCGGACGGTGGAGAGCGGCACTCTGAGCGGCGCGATTGCCCTCGGTAGCGGCATTGTCGCCGGGAAGCAGTATACGGCGACGGTGTCCGCCGGTTCGACGGATACCGGGGTCAACGAGAACAGCGAGCGCTCGGCACGCTGTGCGGCGGTGGCTCCCGCCGATAAAATCGTGTCGCTCGTCATCAAGACGATGCCGAAGCTGAGCTACGTGGAAAAGGAGGTTCTCGACCTCTCGGGCATGGTGGTGACGGTGACCTACGAAACCGCCGGTGCGAAGGACGTGACCTTTGCGGAATTTGAGACTTACCATCTGAAAACCGACGTCAAGAACGGCAAATCCCTCGCAATGAGCGACAGCGGCAAGACGGTGGTCGTCTCCTTCGGCAACGCCTTCTCGGTGGCGACCTCCCCTCTGACGGTCAAATCGAGCGCCTGCGAGCATCCGACGACGCACACCGAGCACGAGGATCCCACCTGCGGCGCGGCGGGCTATGACCGCCAGATCTGCGACGTCTGCGGCGTGACCGTTTCCCAGACCGACATTCCCGCGACCGGCGAGCATCAGTTCAGCGAGTGGGAAATCGTCCTCAAT
>CANQQT010000075.1 GCA_947626065.1 uncultured Clostridia bacterium
GGCAGCCTGAAAGGCGATACCATACAGAGGATTTCTTTTTTTGAAGGAAAATGGGTCATATCAATTGACATTGTAGAACTTTTTTCTATAAATTTGAAAAAAACTATTGACAAGCCGGAAGAAATGTGATAAAATTATAATACCTCTGCGGAGAGGCTTTTTTGTTGTACCTTTCCGTCTTGAGGGAGATATTAGTCCGGCGCCGACCGGTCGGGCGGGGGCTTGACCGCATTGCCCGGCAGCGTCATAGGATCGGGAGGAAAACAATGAGAGTCAGAATCACATTGGCGTGCAGCGAATGCAAACAGCGGAACTACGACACCATGAAAAACAAAAAGAATGACCCTGACAGACTGGAAATGAGCAAGTACTGCCGTTTCTGCAAGAAGCACACGGTTCACAAGGAATCGAAGTAAGGGGGTAGCAACGATGGCAGAGTTGGAAAAAAAGAACAGCGAAGCCGCGGAGACTGCCGCCGGGGAAAGCAAGGAAAAGGCAGATAAGAAAAAACGTCCGAAGAGCGGCAAGCCCGGCCTCGGAAAGAGAATCGCGAAGTTCTTCAAGGACTACAAGAGCGAGCTGAAAAAGGTCGTCTGGTACGGAAAGAAACAGCTGGTGAAGAGCACGGGACTGGTCATTGTGTCCCTTGTGGTCGTCAGCGCCGTCATCAGCCTTCTTGACCTCGGTCTCTCCAATCTCATCATGTGGATTGGAAGTCTTGTGTAATCGGGTGCCGGTATGAGTGATTTCGATGAGATAAGCTCGGAAGCACGGTGGTATGTGGCCCATACCTATTCCGGTTACGAAAACAAAGTCAAGGCGAACCTTGAAAAAATCATCGAGAATCGCGGACTTCAAGACGTTATCATGGACATCCGCATTCCCGTGGAGATTGTAAAGGAAGAGTCTGACGAGACCGACGAAGAGGGAAATCCCGTCGAGAAGGAAATCGAAAACAAAATCTTCCCCTGCTATGTGCTCATCAAGATGAAGATGAGCGACGCGACGTGGCATATTGTCCGCAATATCCGCGGCGTGACCGGTTTTGTCGGCCCCGGGTCAAAGCCCGTGCCGCTTACCGAGGAGGAGGTCGCCGCCATCGGCGTCGAGGTGCATACCGTTCAGTTGGATTACTCGCTGGGTGACAGCGTGACCATCAAGAGCGGCGCGCTGAAGGGCCGGGTCGGCGTGGTTCAGGAGATTTCCGAGGACAGGAAGAAAATCAAGGTTCTGGTTTCGATGTTCGGGCGGGAAACGCCGCTTGAGCTCGATTCCGAAAGCGCGGAGAAGTTTAACGGCTGAACCGCCGCGGCGAAGGTGCTTGAAGCACAGCGCATAAACGGCGCCATGCTTAAACGGTGTTGTGCTAAAATAGCGAACGCTTGAACAGTACAGTGCTTGAACAGCGCAGTGTTTGAATAACGCAGCGCTTGAACCGAGCAATACTTGAACAGCATAGTGCTTGAAGGGCGCAGTGCTGAACAAACGCAACGCTTAAACAGCGTAGCGCTTGAACAACGAAGTACTTGAACAACACAGTGCTTGAAAAACACGACGTTTGAACAGCGCAACGCTTGGAACAGTACAGTGCTTGAACAGCGCCGTGCCGGGAAACCGCCGCGCGGGGCGTGAGAGCGTTTTTCGCTGACTGGGAAATCCCGCTTTGGCAGGGTTTGACCGAAAAACAGATCCGAAAATCCGGCGCCCGGGAAACCGGGGAGCCGCGCCGTCGCCGCCGTATCGGTCGGCAAACGGCAAAAATCATCGTTTCCGCGGCGAGTGTTCCGCGGAGTGGGAGGGAGAAAATCTTTTGTCTCCCGTGAAAAAACCACATTGGAGGTAAAGAAACATGGCAAAGAAAATCAGCGGTTATATTAAGCTCCAGCTTAATGCCGGCAAGGCCACCGCACAGCCGCCTGTAGGACCCGCGCTCGGTGCCTACGGCGTCAACATCGCGAACTTTATCAAGGAATTCAACGAAAGAACCAAGAACAGCATCGGTCTGATTATTCCGGTAGTCATTACCGTTTACGCCGACCGCTCTTTCTCGTTCATCACGAAGACGCCGCCCGCCGCCGTTCTTATCAAGAAGGCCTGCGGCCTCGAGACCGCTTCCGCCACCCCGAACAAGACCAAGGTTGGCTCGATCACGAAGGATCAGGTTCGTCAGATCGCCGAAACCAAAATGCCTGACCTGAACGCCAGCTCTCTGGAATCCGCAATGAGCATGATCGCCGGAACGGCGCGTAGCATGGGCATTACGGTAGTCGACTGAATTTGAGGTGAGTGAAAATGGGAAAGAAATATACCGACAGCGCAAAGCTGATTGACAAATCCAAACTCTACGATTCCGACGAGGCGCTTTCTCTGGTCTGCCAGACCGCGAAGGCGAAGTTTGACGAAACGGTCGAGCTTCACGTTCGCCTCGGCGTCGACTCCCGCCACGCCGACCAGCAGGTAAGAGGCGCGGTGGTTCTTCCGAACGGAACCGGTAAAACCGTGAGAACGCTGGTCTTCGCCAAGGGCGAAAAGGCCGACGCCGCCCGTGCCGCCGGAGCCGATTACGTCGGCGATACCGACTACGTCGAAAAGATCACGAAGGAAAACTGGTTTGAATTCGACGTCGTCATCGCTTCCCCCGATATGATGGGTGTGATCGGACGTCTGGGCCGTATCCTCGGCCCGAAGGGCTTGATGCCGAACCCCAAGGCCGGTACCGTAACGCCCGACGTGGCGCGTGCCGTGACCGAGGCCAAGGCCGGTAAGATCGAATACCGTCTCGACAGAAACAACATCATTCACTGCCCGATCGGAAAGGCTTCCTTCGGAGCCGAAAAGCTGGCGGAGAACTTCAACACGCTGATGGGCGCGGTGATCAAGGCAAAGCCTGCCTCCGCGAAAGGTCAGTACATCAAGAGTTGCGTCGTCGCTTCGACGATGGGCCCCGGTGTGAAGATTAACGCTGCCAAGCTGGGCTGAGACTAACCGAAAGACAAAAATGAACCGCCTCCGGACTGGCTCTGCTCCCGGGTGCGGTTCATTTGACTTTTTGCTTTTGTAGGAGGAATCGATATGAAACAGCGCGGACTACAGCCCTATCACGGCATCATCGGCGCGGCCCTCGTCTTTCTTATGCTGATTTTCGGCGGGCCGCTGTTCGGAAAATTGGGCGTTTACGGCTCCCTGTTGGGGGAGGTTCTGATTCCGCTTATCGGATTGGTGCTTCTCCTTCTGGCTCGCGGCGATATTCGCGACACCTTCCCGATGAAGCTCCCGCCGGTTAAAGCCTTTTTCGGCGCCATCGGAATGTATATCGGCGTCGTGGCGCTGAACGGGGCGATCGGGCTTCTGACAAGCCGCCTGATTCCCGATTATTCGGCACGCGGCGATTCCGTCAACGCGATGGTGCTCGCCATGTCCCCCGTGCTCGCCATTCTGATTGTGGCCGTCGCTCCCGCCATCTGTGAGGAGCTCTTCTGCCGCGGCTTTCTCCTCTCCTCCTTCCGGCCCATCAAGAAGCCGGTTCTGTCGATCGTCCTCGTCGCCGTTCTCTTCGGCGCCATGCACCTCGACCTCTATTCCTTCCTTCCGACGGCGCTTCTCGGCGGGCTGTTCGCCTTTATCGCATGGAAAACCGAATCGCTGATTCTTCCGATGCTCCTGCATTTCTTCAACAACGCCCTGTCGGTCCTCGTCGCCTATTTCGTGGACGGGGACGCCGAGGCCGCAGTCGGATCGCTGGACAGTATGCCGGTGGCGCAGACGGTCGGGTATTTCCTTTTCTACCTCGGGATTGCCTTTGCCTTCCTCTTTTTCTCGGGAAAATGGTTCCTCGGGAAGAAGTTCCGCCTCAAATCCTCCGTCGCCGCGTTCTCAGCCGCCGCCGTGCTGGTGACCGGCGGCTACGGAACGATTCTTGTCACAGCCTTCGGGCATCCGGTTTTGATGAAGGTGGAGACGGTAGCCTATCAGGGCTCGCTGGAAAAGGCCTATGAGCTCTCCCTTGAGGAGGGGGATTACGCCTTTCAGGTGACGGCGGTGGCGGAAAATTCCCTCAAAATCCTCCTTGAAAAGGACGGGGAGACGGTTTTGGAGTCCCCCACGGCGGGAAGTCCGCAGATTTCGGATTTGAAAACGGCGTCGCTGGTTGAAACGGCTCGTCTGGAAGCGGGGGATTATCGGCTTGTGATAAAGACTGTCACGGCCTCGCCTCAGGAAGAGAGCAAGTCGGCAAGCATTACGGCGATTGTCCGCAAGCAAGGGTAGGGACCGCGGCCGCGAGGGCTTCCGGTCGGATATCGGAACAAAATCAAAAAAGAAGTCGGAAATACCGGCTTCTTTTTTACGTGAAGCAAGGAAAACAAGCGCCGAATCGGCGCGGAAAGGTTAGGGAATTGCGCGAAACAATTGCGGAATAAACCCGAAGTAAGCCCGGGATAAGCAATAGATGTAGGGAAAATCACAGGGAAGCGCGAAACAATCGCGAAATGAGTTCAAGATAAGCAAAAAATATAGGGAAAGCGCGAAAAAGCGTGAAACAATCGCAAAATAAGTGCGAAATGGGCAAAAATGTAGAGAAAATCGCGGATAAGCGCCGGACAATTCAGCCTTGCGTATCGGTATGCGCCTCTTCCGGCACGGGGGCCTGTCCGGCTTCCGGCTCGCTTTCGCGGTCGGATTCTTGCCTCAGCTCTAGCGCGGCCTCTTCTTCGCCCTTTGTGAACAGCCTTTTGCGGTGTGCGCTTTTTCGCGCCCTTTTCTGTCGAAGGCTCCTTCCGGTCGGGGTGGCCTCTCCCAGACAGGTGACGAAAAAGCGGCGTTCGGAGGTCTCCTCCCATCGGCTTTCGTCGGTGTCGGCAAAATCGCAGAGGATTTGGAAGCCCCGTTTTTCAAGCTCCGCAACCAGATAGTCCGGATCCCAGTAGCGCTCCCGGTGCAGCTCGTCGTAACGGTGGTAAACGCCGTTTTTTTCAAGGAAAAAGGAAAGCTCAAAGTCGCAGAGTCCGGCCTTTTCGTCGAAATGGTTCTCCCATCCGCAATAGATGCCGTCCTCCTTGAGAATATAGTGCCGGTCTCCGTAGACGTTCCGGAATTTGTACAGCGTGTTGATATCGAAGATGAAGAGTCCGCCGGGCCTCAGCGCCTCTTGGACAAGCGTGAGAAATTTTCCCAGCCCCGCCCGATCGGTGAGGTAGTTGATGCTGTCGAGGCAACAGACGGCGGCGTCGGCCTTTTCGGGGAAACGAAAGGAACGCATATCCTGACAGAGCCAGAGCACGCGCTCCCCGCCCGGTTTATTTCTCGCCGCCGCGAGCATATCGGGGGAAAGGTCAATTCCGACCGTCTCGTACCCGCGCCGTGCCAAAGGAAGGGTGACGTTTCCGGTTCCGCATCCCAGATCCAGGACGAGGCCTTTTTCGGGGACGGCATATTTCCGGAACATTCGCACAAGAAAATCGGCCCATTTCCCATAGTCTACATGGGCGTTCAGCCGGTCGTAGCAGGCGGCAAGCGCGGAATACGGCGCGTTCATCTTCTCCGTTCCAGACGGGTCAGAACCTCGCGGTAGCCGTTGTTTCCGAATTTCAGGCAGCGGTTGACACGGCTGATGGTCGCCGTGCTCAGGCCCGTCTCCTCGGAAATCTCAGAGTAAATGCGGTTGCTTATCAGCATTTTCGCCGCGGTCAGCCGTTTGGCCATTTCCTGAATTTCGCTGACGGTACAAAGGTCTTCAAAAAAACGGGCGCAGTCGTCGACGTTGCTCAGCGTTAAGATTGCCCGGAAAAGCTGTTCTGTTTGTTCGTTTCGGATGTTTTCTTCCATAAAAATAAATCCCTCCTTGTTGTGCTCCGCAGTCAGTCGTTTGAATTTTTCTTATTATACCATATCTTCCGCGCATTTGTCAAGACAAAACACGTTTTGTAAGACAAATGTTACGACAAACGTCACAGGCAGGGGTCAGAGGAACCGTCAAGGCAATGTGGCGGCAAACGTCGCGAATGAGGGTGGAACAAATATCCGGTGATATCGTGCGAAATATCACGCGAAATATCACGGGAAGGCCGGAAGGAAGGGTAGGATAACGCCGCGACGACGTAACGGAAAAGGCCGGGGCGGCCTCGCGGCAATATCCGGACGGCTTTTAAGGCAACCGCAGAAAAAAGAATGGCTTTTTTTGCGGCGGTCATGTGGGAGGGGCGGCGAAAGTGCCCTTGAGCAAGGCCGAAAGCCACGAGAAAAGGGCGAAGGCCACGCGGCGTACCCGCTTTGTGTCCCCTCAGCTCCCCTTCTTTTGATAGATCGACAGCAGGCCGTCAAGATGGACGGTGCAGAGGTAATTTTCGTCGTTTTGCAGAGCGGCGTCCCGCTTTGCGCTGTTCTCTCCCGTGTGGTAGAGGTCGATGGCGATATAGTCGGTGTCGTGCTCGGAGGTGATGACGTAGACCTCGTCACGGTTGGCAATATGCGCGATGAGGAAGGTAGAGGCCTTGACGGTGGCGTCCTTCGGGATGGTTTGCAGGGCCTCCTCCATTTTGGCAAAATTCTCCTTTCCCGTCTGGTAGGTCGTCATGAGGTAGCCGCGCTGGGCGGTGCTTGAGAGAAAGAGCACGAGGGACGCCACCGCGCAGAGGGCCGGAAGGGTGCGCTTCTGCCGGGCTTTGGAATCCGAAACATTCAGCATGGCGGCATAAATCAGAAAGGCGGTGGAGCCGAAAACATACTGGAAATAGATGGAATACTGGTAAACGTAGTCGGGCATGAGATTGACGAGGAGGAAGGGGCAGACCAGCAGGAGGCGCGCCGGCTTTCTCTTGACGAAAAAGGGCAGAAAGGCAAGGGGCAGGAGCATGAGGAGGATGAATTCCAGCCTTTCGACGGTGAAGACGGTTTTCAGAACCAGCGAGGGATTTTTGATAACATTGAGGAGAACGGTTACCATGTTGCCGTCCCCGGTGAAATAGTTGGAATAGCGGTAATTCATCACGCCCTCGCCGTAATGCTCAAGAAGCGCCGTGGCCCCGAAGAACCAGACCACCGCCATCGAGAGTAGAATCACACCGTCCCGTGTGCGCCGCTTGGCGAGAAGGAGGAAGAGAGCGAAAAAGGCGACGTAGACGGCGGCGTCCTCCTTCACGGTCAGGGTGAGGAAGGCGAAGAGCAGCATCGGCACCGTTTTCTTTTCCTCGGCAAAGAGGAAGAGAAAGAGCAGAAGAGGCGTGAGAAAGCAGTTTTCGTGGATGTCGTACATACACCCTCCCGACAGCGCGGGGTAGAGGGAGTAGAGGAAACAGAACAGGAAGGCGGTTTTCCCCGAGAAGCCGAGCTTTTTCGAGAGGAAATAGACGGGAATCACGCCGGAGGCGAGAATCACGGCCTGCGCGACCTGCAGAGTGACGGGAGAGGGGAAGAGCATATAAAAGGGGAGAATCAGATAGTACACGGGGGAAATGTGAATGGCAAAGTGGGAGAGGAGCTTGTCCCGTTCGCTGGACACGATGGGGAGAAACTCCTTTTTCATGTGGTAAAACATATTGCAGAAGATGCCGAAATCGTAGTTGGGGGAGGCAAAACAGCGATAACGCAAAACCGTTACGGTTCCGACAAAGACGGCGAAGAAAATTCCGGCGGCCACCGAGGCGCCGAAGCAGAGCGGAGCCGGGAGCGCGCGGAAGGGCTTCTTTCTTCCCGACAGGCAGTACCAGAACAAAAGAAAGAGCACGCAGACCGCCACCGCGGCGGTGAGAACGCTTGCGGAGGAATAGGCGACGACCGAGGCGTAGAGGGTGGAGGAGAGGATCAGCACCGCCTTGTTGATGGGGTCGGCGCGGTGGAAAAGGGAGAGCAGGGTGAGGATCAGGAACACGAGCAGAACCGTTATAAGAAAGGGGAGAAGGCCGATGGCGTCGGTTCGCTCCAGCGTCAGAATGTCGTAGGGATAACGGAGGGCAAAGAGGGCAAGAACGGTGATCCACGAGGCAAAAATCCGGGGAAGGACGCCGCGCAGTCCGTTTTTGAGGAGAGTCTTTTTCTGCATAACCGTCTGTTGACCTTTCGGAAAAATTTTCGTCAAAAGAGAAGATGTTTCCATTATAACAGATTCCCGGGAATTTGGCAAGGGGAAAGCGCTTTTCTTTCAATATTTTCGGCACAACAACCGTTTTGCGCGGGAAAAGCCGGGGACGGGCGAAGGCGCGGGAGGCAAAAAGTACAAAGGACTTTCAGGAAGCCCCGAGGTGCGGCGGGCCCCCGGCATTCGCGGCCTTCCTGTGGCTCGGCAGGATTGAACAAATTGTTACTTTTGCCCGGTCGATTGACATTTGCCTCCAAAGATAGTATAATAGTAGGAAAGAGTAAAATTTCAGCCTTCTAGCGCTGAGAGGGAAGGCCCTCGGCGTAGGCTGCGGTTTCCCGCTTTCGGGAAAAAGAAAGGATCGAAAATGAAAAGAATTGTTTGCTTGCTTTTGGCCGCTCTGTTTGCCTGCGGGCTTCTTGCTGCCTGCGGTCAGGATAGCTACGTTCCGAAGGGATTTCAGAAGATTTCCCCCGAGCGCTGTGGGTATCACCTCTACGTTCCGAACGGATGGATCCCCGATATCTCCACCGGCGTGACGACCGCCTACGTTTCGGAAAGGGATCGCTCGAATATCAGCTTTATGGCCTTCAGCGTCGATTCGGCTCTGATCAGCGCGACCATCGCGGGGGCGGAAACCTCCGAAGAAGAGTCGCAGCCGGCTCCCGAAACGGTGGAGGAAACGCTTCCGGAGAGCGAAACGGTAGATGCGGAGGAGGGAAGCGAATCCGACGGTGCCGAGACGGTGCCGAAAATTTCCTCGGTCGAGGAGTACTGGGACTATTATTCCGAAACCTTCGCCAAAACCTTCCCGGACATGGTCTATGAGGTCGAAGGGGAAAACCTTCTTCTTTCCAATAAGCAAGCCAAGCGCTACGTTTTCACCGCGACGGTGAGCGGCATTTCCTACAAATTCATGCAGGTGGTGCTTCTTGACGCCGGGACGGTCTACGTCTTTACCTATACGGCGCTCCCCGACAAGTACGATGAGCATATCGAAAGCGTCGAGGAAATTCTCGGCTACCTTTCGATCGATTCCTGACATGAAGGAAATTTATTTCGACAACAGCGCCACGACCAGAGTGTCGGCAAGGGTCGCCGCCGCCATGGTTTCTTCCCTGACGGAAAACTGGGGCAATCCCTCCTCCGTCCACGGGAAGGGGCTTGAGGCCCGCCG
>CANQQT010000076.1 GCA_947626065.1 uncultured Clostridia bacterium
GGCAAGGGCGTCAATCAGCTGCCCGATGCCTCCGTTCAGGAAGCCCGCCAGATCATGGGAAGCATAACCGATACGGCGATCGGTCACCCGACTCTGCGGGAAATTGTAGGTGCGGATTTTTTCGCTTCTGTCGCCGGTTCCGACCTGTCCGCGGCGTTCGGCGGCGATTTTTCCCTCCTGCTCTTCCCTTCTCAGGGAGAGGAGGCGGGAGCGGAGAAGCTTCAGGGCCTTATCGCGGTTTTTAAACTGCGACCGCTCCTCCTGACATTCGACGACAAGGCCGCTCGGGCGGTGGAGGATGCGAACAGCCGACTCGGTTTTGTTGATGTGCTGTCCTCCGGCCCCCGAGCTCTTGATCGATTCGATTTTGAGGTCGGCGGGGTTGATTTCCACCTCGACCTCCTCGGCCTCCGGCAGGACGGCGACCGTCACGGTGGAGGTATGGATGCGGCCCTGCGTCTCGGTCTGCGGCACGCGCTGGACGCGGTGGACGCCGCTTTCGTATTTCAGCCGGGAATAGGCCCCCTCTCCCTCGACGAGAAAGGTGATTTCCCGGAAGCCTCCGAGGCCGGTTTCGTTCCTGCTCACCGGCTCGACGGTATAGCCCTCGGCGTCGGCGAACATTCCGTACATCCGGTAGAGCTCGGCAGCAAAGAGCGCCGCTTCCTCCCCTCCGGCCCCGGCCCGGATTTCGACGACCACGTTTTTTTCGTCGTTCGGGTCGGGGGGATTGAAGAAGCTTCTCACCTTCTCCTCCAGCCTTGCATAGCGGGCCCGGCACTCCTCCCGGGCGGCCTCCAGCTCCTCGGCGGCGAGGGCTCTCAGCTCGGCGTCTCCCTCAGCGGTAAGTAGCTCCTCCGCCTCTTTTCCCCGCTTCTCGGCCTCTCGGTAGCTTTCATATTCCGATAGAATCGGGGTGAGGGAGGTATATTCCTTCATCAGCTTTTGGAAGAGGGCGGGGTTTGCCGCCGTTTCGGGCAGGGCGAGTCTCTCCTCCAGCCCTTGACAGCGAAGTCTTGTCTCCTCCAGTCGGGACAGCAGATCGGCCATCACGCGATAAAGACGGAGAAGGCCCGGTAGGTCATGTAAAGGTCGAGCTTGGAGATTACCTCGTAGGGCGCGTGCATCGAGATGACCGGCACTCCGACGTCAAGGGTATCGATGTTGCGGTTGGCCACATACTTCGCCACCGTTCCTCCTCCTCCCTGATCGACCTTTCCGAGCTCCGCCATCTGCCAGATGACTCCGTTTTCGTTGAAGAGGTTTCTCACCGAGGCGGTAAATTCCGCCGACGCGTCGGAGGTTCCGCTCTTTCCGCGGGAGCCTGTGAACTTCGAGAGGACGACTCCGCAGTTGGCGTAGGCGGCGTTCATCTTTTCGAGTACCTCGGGATAATTCGGGTCGTAGGCGGCGTTCACGTCGGCTGAGAGGCAGCGGGAATGGGCTTTCACGACGCGGAAATTCGCGTCCTTCGCCTCGCAGACCTCGGCAAGGAGGTCGGTGAAGGCCTCCGACTGCATTCCGCTGACCCCTTCGCTTCCGATCTCCTCTTTATCGGCGAGAACGGCGAAGACGGTCTTTTCGCTGTCCTCCGAATCGAGGAGCGCGGTGATCGCGGGATAGGCGCAGACGCGGTCGTCGTGTCCGTAGCCTCCGATCATCGACCGGTCGAGGCCGATGTCGCGTGCGCGGAAGGCCGGGACGGCGCAGAGCTCCGCCGAAAGGAAATCCTCCTCGCAGATTCCGTATTTTTCATTGAGAATCCTCAGCAGGTTGAGCTTGATGGCCCCGTCGGTCTCCTCGTCGCGGTAGGGCTCCGATCCGAGCAGGAGGTTGAGGCTCTCTCCCTTGACTCCCTCGGCCAGCGTTCTTGCCATCTGATCCTTGGCGAGGTGGGGGAGCAGGTCGGAGACGTAAAAGACCGGCTCGTCCTCGTCTTCT
This sequence comes from uncultured Clostridia bacterium, assembly GCA_947626065.1. GTDB lineage: Bacteria > Bacillota > Clostridia > Oscillospirales > CAG-272 > Colimorpha_A. The sequence goes on from CANQQT010000076.1 coordinate 1,942, forward strand.
CCGATGCAGACGTCGAGCGTGCTTCCGTCTCCCTTGACGATGACTCCGTGGAGAGACAGCGGCACCGCCGTCCACTGATATTTCTTGATTCCCCCGTAATAGTGGGTTTTCAGCAGTCCGAAGCCTCCTTCCTCATAGAGGGGATTCTGCTTCAGATCGAGGCGCGGGGAATCGATATGCGCGGCGAGGATTCTCGCGCCTCTTTCGAGCGGCTCGCTTCCGACACGGAAGAGAATCAGCATCTTTCCCCGGTTGTTGTAGTAATACTTTCCTCCTTCGAGGATTTCGTCGCCCATCCGGTACTCCCGGTAGCCGCGCCTCTTGGCCATGGCGATTCCGTATTTCACCGCCTCGCGCTCGGTCTTCGCGCTGTCGAGGAAGAGCTTATAGCTCTCCGCGTAGGCGTAGGACTTCTCAAGCTCGTCCTCCCCGATCGAATCAAACGCGCTTTTGTTTTTGTAGAGCAGCTGTTTTTTCAGTTCCTTTGTGTCCATTTTTTCTCTCCTTATCTTTGATTTTCGTTTATCTTTGCGGGAACCGGAATCCGATTCCCGAAGGGGGCGTTTTTGTGGGATTGTCGTCCGGCTACGTCCGGGCTTTGTCTTGGCGCGGATTTCAGCCGTGTGAACCTTGTTCACAGGAGCTTTGTTTACGTGAACTTCATTCACTTGGGGAGTCTTCGCCGCCTGTGGAGAAGCCGTAGAGCTTCCGGTAGGCCTCAGCGGCCTCACGCACCTTTTTTACGTATTCCGCCGTCTCCCGGTAGGGGATATGCGTCAGCCTTCCGCCCTCCGAGAGTGTGGGATCGGCCAGCCAGCGGTCGACCGCCGTCTCCCCGGCGTTATAGGCCGCGCAGGCGAGCTCCCAATCGCGGTATTTTGCGTAGAGCTCCGACAGGAGGAAGATCCCGCAGCAGAGATTCATTCCCGGCTCGAAGACGGCGTCGGGGTCGGGGACTCTTCCGAGCTTCTCGGCGGTTTCCCGGTAGGTCTCCGGCATGAGCTGCATCAGCCCGGCGGCCCCCGCCCGTGACACGGCGTTTGGGCGGAAGCGGCTTTCGGTGAGAATCACCGCGTAGACCAGCTCCTTCGGCACGCCGTAGCTCTCGGCGTAGAAATTGACGAGGGAAGAATAGCGGATGGGATGAAGGGAAAGCTCAATCAAGCCAAAGGCCGCGACGGCTCCGCTCCATGCCGCGGCAAGCAACACGGCGGCGAGGAGGGCCGACAGGAGGCGGCGGGGGGCCTTTCCCTTCCGGGATTTTACACGTCCTCCCCGGCCTGTCACCCCTTCCTTTCCCCGTGCGGGGAAAGCGGGGGCTTGCCTTCTTGCGAGCGTTCGCCGGGCATTCCTTTCGCCTCGGCAAGGGCCTTCAGCTTCTCGGCCAGCGCGGCGGCGTCTTCTTTGATTTGATCGCCGACGGCGTCGGAATTGTCGAGGGCAAAGTCGGCGCGGGCGAGGTACTCGGCGTTCGGCTTCTGTTTTTTCAGCCTCTCGGCGGCGACCTCCTCCCCGACGCCGTCCCGCTTCACGATCCTTCGGATCTGCGTTTCGGTATCGGCGGTCACGGCGACGATTTTGTCACAGAGGGAATCGAATCCGCTTTCAAAGAGCATCGGCGCGTCGATGACGGCGACCTTCTCCCCTTTTTGTCTCTGCTCCTCCAGCCACGCGACGGTGGCTTTTCTTATATGCCGGAAGGCAATTTCGTTGAGCTTCCGATAGCGCTCCTCGGCGGCGAAGGCCGTCTTTCGCAGAGCTCCCCGGTCGATCTCCCGGTCGGGCCCGAGGATTCCCTCCCCGAAGGCGGCGACCAGCTCTTGATAGCAGGGATTCCCTTTTTTATAGACCTCCCGGCAGACGCGGTCGGTATCGAGGCAGGGGATTCCCGCCCTCTCAAGGAGGGAGGAAACGTAGCCTTTTCCGCTTCCGGAGCTTCCGGTCAAACCTACTGTCAACATACAAAACCTACTGTTCACATACAATTTACTTTCGAGCCGCGCGGGACGGAAGCCCGCCCGGGCGAACAAATGGGGGCCTCTGAATATAGCGAGTAAAAAGGGGCAACGCGGCGGACTTTACTTTCCCGTCGGGTAGTCGGGCACCGTTTCGACGCGGGGCGGAAGCCCGCCCGGGCGAACAAATGGGTGCCTCTGAATATAACGAGTAAAAAGGGGCAACGCGGTGGACTTTACTTTCCCGTCGGGTAGTCGGGCACCGTTTCGGCGCGACCTCCGTTTTCCGCCGAGCGGAGGGCTTTTTCGGTCACGAGCTGCACGTAGGCTCCCTCCCGGAAATCCGGCCCCGGCTCCTCTCCTCCGGCGACGGCGTCAAGGAAGGCGTGCATCGAGCCGATATGGCCGCGCAGCCATCCGACCGGCGCCTTCACTCCCGGGAAAATTCCTCCGGGGGCCGGCGTTCTTCCGACGCATTCGACGGCGGTAAAGCCCTTTTCCCCACCGAGGTCTCCTCCTTCTCTTTTCCCGTCGTAGAAGAAAAGAAAATTCGGCTCCATCAGATGAAAACGGAGGGCGCCTTCGGTTCCGTAGACAGAAAATTCGAGGTCGTCGTTGCATCCCGTCGCCAGCTTATTGGCCTCGACGGTTCCGACCGCTCCGTTTTTGAGCGCGGCGGTAAGATAACAAGCCTCCTCGGCGTCGGTGCGCCACGTCTCCCCGTCCTTCCCTGCGCGAATCGGGAAGCCGATCTGCGCCCTTCCCGCGACCTCCGAAAAGCTCCCGAGCAGGTAGACGGCAAGGTCGATGACGTGGGATCCGAGATCGCGGAGAACGCCGCCTCCCGCCTCCTTCGTCTGCTTCCATCCCGCCGGCTTTTTCGGGTCGGCGGCGCTTGCGTGCAGATAGGCGAAGCGGAAGGTGAGAATTCTGCCGAGCCTTCCCTCGTCCAGCAGGGCCTTGGCGCGCCGGACGGCGGGGAGAAAGCGGTTATTGAAGACGACTCTTGCGACGGCTCCCTTCTCTTCCGCGAGAGCGGCGAGCTTCTCCGCCTCGGCGAAGCTGACGGCCAGCGGCTTCTCGCAATAGACCGCCTTCCCGGCGGCAAGCGCCTTTTTCGCCGTCTCAAAATGGCAGGCGTTGGGGGTGCAGATGTCGATGATATCGACGTTAGGGTCACCAATCAGCCGCTCCTCCTCGGTCACGGCGAGGGGGGCGCCGCAGAGCCGCGCGGCCTCCTCGGCGGTTTCGGCGTGGGCGGTACAGACTCCCACGATTTTGGCGTCGGGCAGTGGCGGGCGATAGAAAAATTTTTGATTCGACAGGGCGTAGGCGTGGGTTCTTCCCATGCTTCCGAAGCCAATCAGACCGATATTCACCGACTCATCTCCATATATACAGATTATTCTCTTCTATTATACCAAATATTTTAAAATATTGCAAGGGTTTTTCCCTCTTTCTTTTGGAGAAGCGCGAAATTTTCTGAAATTCGGATTTTCATTCGCGCTTGATTTTGAAGGCGTTCGCTTCTTGGGCGCGGTTTTGGGCGCGTGGGGTGGGATTTTGGGCGGAAATTGGGCGTGGTGGGGTGGCGTTTCGGACGCGGCGGCGGGCGGTTCGGCGGGATTGGGCCGTGCGGGGGCGCGGTTCTTTGCGCGGCAAAGTCTTTTTGGCGGAGGGTTCTGCGTTTTCGGGCGCGCGGGGCGCGGGGGCGGAATTTTGGCGTGTGCGGCGAGGCGGCGTTCCGAGCGCGAGCGGCGGGCGGTTCGGCGGGATTGGGCTGCGCGGGGGCGCGTTTTTTGTGTAGAAGTTCTTTTTCTGCGGGAAATTTTGCGCTTGCTCTTGACTTTTCGGCGCGTTTGTGAGATAATGGAAAAAGGAGGCAAGCGGCGGAAAAGCGAAGGCTTCCCTGTCACGGGGCGACCAGCGGTTGGCCGACGCGCCTTCTCTGAAAATTCTCCGAAAGGGCGGTTTCTCTTATGACGTATCCCATCAAGGTGGCCGGGCTTGACCGGGCGCTTCCCCTCTGCCGCGTAAACGACGACCTCTATATCGGCGCTTTCATTCTCTTCGGCGACGCGCCTCTCACCGTTGCCTGTGCCGAGGCGCTTCTTGCCCGCGCTCCTTCCTACGACTATCTCATCACCGCGGAGGCCAAAGGGATTCCGCTCGCCCATGAAATGGCCCGCCAGCACGGCGACGCCTTCTATCTGATTGCGCGTAAGCATCCGAAGCTCTATATGACGAGCGTCTTTGAGACGGCGGTTCGCTCGATCACCACCGACGCCGACCAGCATCTCTACCTCGACGGCGCCGACGCCGAGCGGATGAAGGGGAAGAAAATCCTCATCGTCGACGACGTGGTTTCGACGGGGGAATCGCTCCGCGCCATTGAAACGCTCGTTGAGAAGGCGGGCGGCATCATCGCCGGGAAGCTCTGCGTCATCGCGGAAGGGGACGCTCGCTCCCGCAAGGACATTGTCTATCTCACCGGCATTCCGCTTTTCGGCCCCGACGGCAAGCCGAAGGACGAGGCCTGAACCGGCTCTCCGGGGCTTCCCCGGTTGTCGTTTTACGCCGTCGGCCCGTGGTTTTCGGGGTTGAAATTTCTCCGGATTTTCTGAGATTTACCCGAAATTTCCGAGATTTTACCGAGATTCTTGCGAATTTTTTCGGGATTCTCACGGGATTTTCGAGAGTTTCGCGGAGTTCCCAAGATTCTCACGGGGTTTCCAAGATTCTCACGGGGTTTCCGAGATTCTCGCGGGGTTTCCGAAATTCTCACGGGATTCCCGAGATTCTCACGGAATTTTTTGGGAAATCCCCGATTTCATCGAATGAACCGGCATTTCGGCACTTTTCGGCCTTTTCAACGCTTCCCTGCCCGCTTCGGCGGGCTTTTGCCGGGGACTGCTGTAAACCGAATTTTATATATTGGTTTACGATCTGGCCAATTGAATCGATTCAAGAGTGCGAAAGAGGTGCGCGGAGAAAAAGGTGCGCGGAGAAAAGAGACACGGCGAAAAGAGGAAAGAGGTCGGCGCGGTGGAGGGTACGGCGGGAGCTTCGGCAGGACGGCGCGAGACGGCGATTTCAACAGGATATTCAACGGGGATTCCTTCGGGAAAATCCGGCAGGATATTCGCTGGGAAAGCTCGGAGAAACGGAAGCGCGGCGAAAAACACGGCGGAAAGATGAACGTAGATCGGCATGGCGGGCGAACTTCGGCGGCGAATTTTTGCGGAGCGTTCGGCGGGGCAAAAAAGCGGCCGCGCGGCAGAGGCATGGGGGAAGGTCATCCGATGAAAAATCCCTTAAAACGACCCGGTCGGGGGTGCATTTTTCGCGCGTTGACGGCGAACGCTTACAAATGGCGTAAACCAGTGGGCGGATGACGGTTGACAGGCGGTTTCATCGGCGTTTTGGGGCGCGGCGGGCACGGGGTATGCGTTGAATGTTTCGCGCGGCGTTCGGATGGGGTTAAAAAATTCCGACGGGCGCGGCGGGCACGGCAAGGGTACAGGCGACAACGCTACCAAGCGTGCGCAAGCCGTGCGACGGTGGGAAAGCCGGGACGCGTGGCGAAAAATCAACGCGAAGCGGAGAAAAAGGCGTTTCCGCCGTGCGGAGTCGGCGGCGGGAGAAGAAAGGGGCGGTTTTATGGGATTATCGTAAACCGGTGTTCCGCTAAAAGTTTACGAGCGCGGCAAGGCGGTTTTGCGGGATTGGGCGGCGGGGTGCGTTGACTGTTTCGCGCGGTGGCGCTCGTTTGCAAAATCAACTGCACAAATTCAGCTCTAAAAGTCAATCGGGCAAATTCAATTTCACATACTCAAATTTAAAATTTCTTTTTCGGAAAGGAAAACTTTTTATGAACAGCAAAACACAAAACAACATCCGTCAGGCGGTACTCTGCGCTCTCTTCGCCGCCTTGATTGCCGTCGGGGCTTGGATCCGGATTCCCGTCGGCACCGTTCCCTTCACGATGCAGGTCTTTTTCGTCCTCTTTTCGGGAATGCTCCTCGGCTGGCGCGGCGGGGCGGTAAGCGTTCTTCTCTATATCGCCGTCGGGCTTCTCGGCTTCCCTATTTTCTCGAAGGGCGGCGGAATTTGGTACATTTTCAATCCGCAGTTCGGCTATCTCATCGGCTTCCTCTTCGCGTCGGCGCTGGTCGGGTACCTCTGCGGCAGGAAGGGCGTCGGCTTTTGGCGCCGGACCCTCGCCGGGCTTCTCGGCATCGCCGTGATTTACCTCCTCGGGGTCATTTACTACGCTTTGATTTGCCGTTTTTACCTCGGTGAGCCGAAGTCGCTTCCCTTCCTGCTCTGGTACTGCTTCCTCATCACGCTCCCGGGGGATATCGTCTCCTGTCTGATTTGCGCCTCCTTGGCTGGGCGTATCCGCCGGGCGATTTATCCCGACGAGCGGCGGGAATATTTGCAGAAATCGGAACAAAAGGCCTCGGGACAGAAAGAGCAAGATAAGAAGGATTTGTTTTAAAGAACGGGGAAAAATTCAAGGTACTGCGACAAGGCAAGGCGGAGCAAAAAATGCTCTTCCTCGCCGCCGGAAGGGTGAGCGGTTTTCGGTGGAAGCCGACATTTCAACGATAAAAGCCGGGGCAAAAGTTCAAATTGAGGCAATCCGGGTGAGCCAGGCGAAATTCTGAGAAATCGGTGCGGGCGCTGGTTCTTGAGGGTGGTAAACCCGCGTGCGGCACTGACGCGGAGCGGCGGCGCGAATGGGTGGAGGCCTCACAAAACCGGGCAAGTGGGTAAAGGTTCAATGTGCGGCATGGCCGGGTAGCGATGAGCCGGACGAAAGCCGGGAAAATCGGTGCGGGGTGCTGGCGCATGGTAGCGGCAAACCTGCGTGCGGCACTGACGCGGAGCGGCGGCAAGGCAGAACCGTGCGCCGGGCGGCGAAGAAATTTCGCGGTGGAAGTCTGCAACGAGGGGAAAGAGCCGCCGGGGCGCCAAAAGTCGGTGCCAAACCGGCGGTCAGACAATCGCACGGGTGGCGTCCGGGTGGAAGCATGAAAAATGGTGCAGGATGCTGGCGCGTGCGGCGGCAAATCGGTATGCGGTGCTGACGCGAGCGGCGGCAAGGCAGAACCCTGCGCCGGGCGGCGAAGAAATTTCGTGGCAAAAGTTTACGAAAAAGTTGCAGGTTGCGAGCCTTTGGGCCGGTGAAATTTTCCGCCGCGGCGGATCTTTGCCATTCAGCAATCGAGTAGGGCGGAATAGCTCCGCCCTCTCACACCACCGTACGTGCCGTTCGGCATACGGCGGTTCAATTCAAGT
>CANQQT010000077.1 GCA_947626065.1 uncultured Clostridia bacterium
GTTTGCCTTTCTCGGTTGGCATGACTGCCGTGTGAAAGCCTTGAAGCTCCAGCGGCAGATTTTCTGCCCGGAGGAAAGGGAGCTGACGAAAGCCGAGTACGAACGCCTCTGCCGGGCGGCAAAGGGGAAACACAACGAGCGGTTGAACCTCATTTTGCAGACGATCTGCGGGACGGGCATCCGGGTGAGCGAGCTGTCCTTCATCACCGCTGAAGCGGTCAGAAGCGGCGAGGCGGTCGTTTCGCTCAAAGGCAAAACGAGGACAGTTTTTCTCGTGAAGCCCCTGCAAAAGAAATTGCTCCGCTATCTTGCGGAGCAGAAAATCCAATCCGGCCCGGTTTTCGTCACCCGTACCGGAAAGCCGATGAGCCGCACCAACATCTGGCGAGAGATGAAGGGCCTATGCGTCGAAGCGGGCGTCAACCCGCAAAAGGTGTTTCCCCACAATCTGCGGCACCTGTTCGCGCGGGTATTTTACGGGATTGAAAAGGACATCGCCAAGCTGGCGGATATTTTAGGTCACAGCAGTATCGAAACGACGCGGATTTATATCATTTCCACAGGGACGGAGCATCGGAAACGAATGGAGAGGATGAGGCTGATTTTATAAAAGAAAAAGCCGACAGAGACCGACGGCAACAGAATCGATATTATGTTGCAGAAAATCCGAAACACCTTCTACGCATCTTCTTTTCTACTCGTTCAGTATAACACATCCGCCCGAAAAAAGCAAGAGAAAAGGAGAGAAAAAACGAAAAAATTCACGATTTTTTTACATACGGCACGACGAAAAGCCTTTTTCCCCTTTCAAAAAGTTTGAAAAGGAAAAAGGCGGATTTGTTTGTGCCCTTTTTTGCCGAAAAAATGCCGGAGAAAAGCGCTTTTTGAAAAAAAGCTCCGGAGAAGCAACATAATATCGATTCTGTTATTGTTTAGGAGGTATTTACAATGGCTCGTTGTCCGTATTTAGACTATGAATCCAGAGGAGCATTTTTTTCTCAAGGCGATTATTACTGCAAGCTTTGTCGGAAAACATTATCGGAATCCGAAGTGAAAAACAAGTGCAAAACCGACTATGGTGATGATTACGAAAAATGCCCGGTTTATAAGAACAGATAAATATTGAGGTGAATTATATGTCTTTTCTTGATTTGTTTCGAAATAAATTTAACAATTTACAAAACAATAATTATACGATGGATCCGGTTTTAGAAATGCAGTTAGACTCGCTTCTAAATTTTTCATTTGAAGCAATTAAAGAAATAACGTCTAAAGGTTATCAGAGCGAACTTGTTGGTCTTAAAATATTTACAATGGATGAAAATGGAAGATGCGGTTATGATGTTTATTTGGTTCTGTGCAATGACTGGTTCATAAAATATTTGGAGAGCGATGCGTTTACATTTAAAATATTTAATCCGGATCCAATACATGAAGGATGCTATGTTGCAAAAACCGACAGAATTGAATCTCGAGGATACAAACGAGGATACAAAATTGCCATCTCATGCCTTCATAAATATTTGCAAAATTATAATCAAACACATCCCGGCATATTGTTTAATCTTTCTGATAACGGAGGGTCAATTACATATCTTTAAAAGAGCGAATAAAAGATTTGTTATCCATGTTGACACAGTCCTATTAAAAGGGAGGCTTTACTTATTTGGTTTATTTTCTCGCAAATCGGTAAATGCTGAGCAGCAGACAATCTGATTTTTGCGCTACATTCAGCAGAAAAACTAATTGCCGAGAATTCTAACAATTTTGTTTATTTGAAATTGTTGGTACACGAGACAACAAAGCGATAAAACTCAACAAATCGTAGATAGCAGTCATACACAAAAGAAAAATAACACGAAAACACCTCTATTCAGCGATTCGATTGAACGACCAGCCAATACGCCGCATTAGTGGTATTATAATAATATTTTCTAGAAGCAAAATCATCCCGAGGGCCCGGCTTTCCGGGCCCTCCTTCTTTCAAAAGGATTCGCACAAAAAATTTTCCCGGCCCTTTCCTTCCGGAAAAAGGCCGGGAATTTTCTTTTTCTCTTTCTCACTCTTTCCCGTTCCAGCAATATGTACAGAGCTTACACGGGGAAATGCCGGTGGCGCGGATCATATCGTCGAGGCGGTGATATTTCAGAGAGGTGAATTTCAGCTCGCGTCCGATTTCCTCCACCATCGCCGCGTATTCCGGGGAATCGGGGTCCGCGTATGCGCAGAGCTTTCCTTCGGCGGCGGCGCCCTCCAGCTTGGCGATGACCCGCCGGGTAATCAGATCCATTTCGGAGGTGGAGCGGGAGAAATTCAGGAATTTACACCCGAAGAGAATCGGCGGACAGGCTGGACGGACGTGAACCTCCTTGGCGCCGCTGTGGTAGAGAAACTCCGTCGTTTCCCTCAGCTGTGTTCCCCGGACGATCGAGTCGTCGATGAGAATCAGCCGCCGGTCGCGGATCAGCGCGTCAACGGGGATCAGCTTCATGCGGGCGATCAGGTTGCGCTGGCTCTGCTTCTGCGGCATGAAAGAGCGGGGCCACGTCGGCGTATATTTGATGAAGGGCCGGGAAAAGTGAATGCCGGAGCGGTTGGCGTAGCCGATGGCGTGCGCGGTTCCGGAATCGGGAACTCCCGCCACGCAGTCGGCCTCGACGTTGTCCCTTCTTGCCAACATATCCCCGCAGGCATACCGCATTTTCTCGACGTTGACCCCTTCATAAGAGGAAGAAGGATAGCCGTAATAGATCCAGAGGAAGGTGCAGATTTTCATCTCCTCGCCGGGGGGCAGAAGAACCTCCACCGCCTCCGGCGTCAGAAAGTCGATTTCTCCGGGGCCGAGCTCCCGGTAATCCTCATACCCGAGATTCAGATAGGCGAAGGACTCGAAGGAGGCGCAGAAGGCGCCCTCCTTTTTTCCGAGGACAACGGGCGTCCTTCCGTAGCGGTCGCGGGCGGCGAAAATTCCCTCCGACGTGAGAACCAGCATCGACAGGGAGCCGTCGATGCGGCTTTGCGCGTAACGGATTCCCTCCGTGATCGAATCCCGCCGGTTGATCAGCGCCGCGACCAGCTCTGTCTGATTGATTTCCCCACCGCTCATTTCAAGAAAATGCGTCGTGCCCTTCGTGAAGGCCTCCTCTACCAGCTCCGGTACGTTGTTGATGCGCCCGACGGTGGTGATTGCAAAGTTGCCGAGGTGGGAACGAACGATCAGCGGTTGCGGCTCGTTGTCGGAAATACAGCCGATGCCGAGGTTTCCCGTCATTTCATCGACGTCCCTTTCAAACTTCGTCCGAAAGGGAGAATTTTCGATGTTATGAATGGCCCTCTCAAAGCCCTCCTTTCCGTAAACGGCCATGCCGCCGCGTTTTGTCCCAAGGTGGGAATGATAGTCGGTTCCGAAAAACAGGTCGAAGACACAGTCGTTTTTGGAAGCTACACCGAATAAACCGCCCATGAAAAAATCTCCTTGAAAAGCAGAAAAAGATGAATATAGAAAGGTCGGCGACGGGGAGGGCGATTTTCGCTCATACTCCCCGGTGCGAAAAAGGCTAACGCTTAAAAATCCGCCGAACCGGTGGTGCGCGGGAAGGACTCGACGTCGCGGATGTTGGAGATGCCGGTCACGTACATAATCAGCCGCTCAAAGCCGAGGCCGAAGCCCGCGTGCTTCGTTCCTCCGTATCTGCGGAGATCCACGTACCAACGGTATTCCTCCTCCTTCAGTCCGAACTTTTTCAGGCTTTCGTTCAGCACCTCCAGCCGCTCCTCTCTCTGGGAGCCGCCGACCAGCTCTCCGACGCCGGGAACCAGAAGATCCATCGCGGCGACGGTTTTTCCGTCGTCGTTGACCCGCATATAGAAGGCCTTAATATCGCGGGGCCAGTCGGTGACGAAGACGGGTCGGCCGTAGACCTGCTCGGTAAGATACCGCTCGTGCTCCGTCTGAAGATCCATTCCCCACTCGACGGGATACTCAAAGGCAACGCCGCTCTCCTTCAGGAGCTTGACCGCCTCCGTATAGCTAACCCTTGCGAAGCTGCTGCTTACAATGTTGTTCAGCCTGTCAAGCAGGGTGGGATCGATGAATTTATTGAAAAGCTCAAGCTCGTAAGGACAATGCTCCATGATATAGGAGATGACGAATTTCAGCATATCCTCCGCAAGGTCCATATCGTCGTCAAGATCCGCAAAGGCAATTTCCGGCTCCATCATCCAGAACTCGGCGGCGTGGCGGGGCGTGTTGGACTTTTCGGCGCGGAAGGTCGGGCCGAAGGTATAGACGCTCGCGAAGGCCATGGCGTAGGTTTCGACGTTGAGCTGTCCCGACACCGTCAGGCTGGTGCTCTTCCCGAAGAAATCCTTTGAAAAATCGACCTTGCCGTCCTCCGTCTTCGGGAGGTTGTCCAGATCCAGCGAGGTGACGCGGAACATTTCCCCGGCGCCCTCGCAGTCGCTCCCCGTGATGATGGGGGTATGGACGTAGACGAAATTCCTCTCCTGGAAGAATTTGTGAATGGCATAGGCCGCCACCGAACGGACGCGGAAAACCGCCTCGTATTTGTTGGTGCGGGGGCGGAGATGGGCGACGGTGCGGAGAAATTCGTCGGAGTGGCGCTTTTTCTGGAGCGGGTAATCGGGGGTGGAGGTTCCGGCGACCTCCACGGCGTCGGCCTTCAGCTCGAAGGGCTGTTTGGCCTCCGGCGTCAACACCAGCGTGCCGACGACGACAAAGGAGGCGCCGACGTTCTGCTTCGCGACCTCCCGGTAATTCTCCACCCGGTCGGCCTCAAAGACCACCTGCAGGCAGGGGAGGGTGCTCCCGTCGTTCAGGTCGAGAAAGCCGAAATTGTTGTTGGCGCGAATCGACCGGCACCAGCCGGCGACGGTGATTTTCTGCCCCGCGTAGGCCTCCGGGGCGGCGTATAGCTCTTTGACTGTGATTCTTTTCAAGGGGATTGCTTCCTTTCTTATATGGATTGAAGCTGTTTTCAAAACAGCATTTTTCATAAGTCCTCCGGCCCCGCGTCATCCGCAGGCCTCGGCACCGGTACTCACAAGCGGGTCGGCGGCCCTTTTTTCCTCACCGAACATCCGAGCGGGCCGAGTCGGCGGCCAAGCGCGTAATAGTCCCCGTGGGCAAAGGCAACCAGCCCCGCGCGCTCAAGATGGAGCTTTCCCTCCCCGTCAAGGAGGGAGGAATCGATGTCCACCGCGACGATTTCCGAGAGAAACATATCGTGACTCCCGAGCGGGAGGATTTGTGTGACCCGGCATTCGAGATTGACGGGGCATTCGGCAATCAGCGGGGAGGAAACGATAGAGGCGGGGGCCTTTGTGAGGCCGCATTTTTGGAATTTGTCGACCTTGGCGCCTGTATAGATGCCGCAGTAATCGGCCTTCCGGACGAGGGAGGCCGGGGTGAGATTGATGACAAATTCCTTCGTTTCAAGGAGAAGGGCATGGGAATAGCGGCAGGGCCGGACCGAGATGTAGGTCATGGGGGGCTTGGTGTTCACCGTTCCCGTCCATGCGACGGTGAGAATGTTGGACTTCTCCCCACTGCCGCAAGAGACCATGACGGGGGGAACCGGCGCCGTAAGAACCGTTCCCTTCCAGACTTCCTTCGCCATATCAGCTCTTGAGCTCCCCGTCCTCAATATCGGCAAGCATTCCGACCCGGACGGCGTGGCGGCCTCCTTCAAATTCCGCGCCGAGGAAGGCGTCAAGGATATCGAGGGCGAGACCGACGCCTGTCGTCAGCGCCCCCATGCAGAGGACGTTTGCGTCGTTATGCATTCTCGTATATCTTGCGGAATAGGTGTCCGCGCAGAGAGCGGCGCGGATGCCGCGGTGCTTGTTGGCGGCCATGCTCATACCGATACCGGTACTGCAGAGAAGGACGCCGAGGGGCGCCTCCCCGTTTTGTATGGCCTGACAGACGGCGTGGGCGAAAATCGGATAGTGAACCGATTCGGTCCCGTTCGTCCCGAAATCAAGGACCTTGAAGCCCTTGGTAGATAGGTGCTCCTTGACCTTTTCTTTCAGCAGGACGGCGCCGTGGTCGCAGCCGACGGCAATGATTTTGGGGGATTCCATAGAGCGTTGCTCCTTTCAAAGGATTTCAGAATATATTCCGGGTGAGATCCCGAAAATTCTTCCGGTGGGATTCCGAGCGGGATTCCGGCAGGCTTCCGAACAGGATTCTGAGCGAGATTCGGCAGGCTTCCGATGGATTCCTGCGGGATTCCGGCGGAAGACCTTTTCAGCCCCCGGTTTTCATGCGCTCCGCCGAGGAAGGGCGAAGGTAGGTGGGAAAGAGGGCGCGATCGGTGAAACGGGAGGGATCGTCGCTGTTTTTGTAGAGATCATAGGCGCAGAGCGCGACCGAAAAGGCGTTCTGATGCCGCAGAAGCGGCGGGGTGTCGGCAAAATGCGGGAAGGCCGCGCCTACCCCGGCCTTTTCCGGCGGCTTCCCTGCCTGTCCGGCGGCCTCCTCCCATGCTTTCCGAAGGATTCCCTCCCCTTCTCCGCAGAGAAAAATCGGCTCAGAAAAAGTAGAGAGCTCCCCAAGGAGATCCTTTGCCGGAATGACCCGGTCCTCCGTCAGCCTTTCGATCCGGCCCTTTCCTTCCCCGTCCTTTGTCAGGCGGAAAAGGGCGTTATAGAGCACCTGCCGACGGGCGTCCATGACGGGGCAGACAAGCCCCTCAAGACCGAGGAAATTGTAGGCCAACGAAGCAAGCGCCGAAACGCCTACGCAAGGCTTCTCTCTGCCGAAGGCAAGGCCCTTGACCGTCGCCGCCCCGATGCGCACTCCCGTAAAGGAGCCCGGCCCCGTCGAGCAGGCGAAGAGGTCGATATCCCGGAAGGTGAGCCCGGCCCCCGCAAGAAGCCCTTCGACGGCGGGAAGCAGGGTTTCACTGTGCGTCAGCCCGGTGTGAAAATTTGTCTGCGCGAGGAAACGGTCGCCGTCGGCAAGCGCCGCCGAGGCCGTGATTTCCGTAGATTCGACGGCAAGAATTACCATGGCTCCTCCTCTTCTCCCTCCGCCGGAAGATACTCAAAGGTAAGGCGGCGGCTCTCCTCTCCCAGTTTTTCGATTTTGAGCACAAACCGCGGAAGCGGAAGCGCCTCTTCAATCTTCTCGCACCACTCGGCGGCAATCATGCCGTCGGTGTAATCGTAAAAGCCGATGGAGAGAAGATCCTCCTCGCTCTCCACCCGATAAAAATCGAAGTGGCAGAGGCGGCGGCCTCCTCCCCGGTATTCGTTGACGAGGGTATAGGTGGGACTGCAGACCGGCGCCCCAGGCGTGACCGCCTCGGCAAAGCCCCGGACAAAGGCGGTTTTTCCCGCCCCGAGGTCGCCGTCGATGGCGAGGAAGGCGTCGGCTCTGCCGTGGGCAAGAAGCGCCTCGCCGAACCTTTTCCCGATTCGCTCGGTTTCGGTGACGTTTTCCGAAAAAACCGTACAGGGAAACCCCTTCATGACGCCTCACCGCCCTTTCAAGCCTCTTCCAAAGAAGGACAAAACACTTTAACCCCTTTATCATACCACAAAATGAGCCGTTTGAAAAGGTTTTTAAAAAAAAAACTAAATTTTTCTTTACTTTTTTTCTCGGATGTGGTATAATAGAGAACGTGAACAAATCCGCTCTTAGCTCAGCTGGATAGAGTATCAGATTCCGATTCTGAGGGTCACAGGTTCGAATCCTGCAGAGCGGGCCAAAAAACGGCAATCCTTGCAAAAAGGTTTGCCGTTTTTTCTTTTTGTTTTTCGCCGGGCGCTCGGATTTTTCACCGCACCGGGCTTTTCTCAGCACCCGGCTTTTTCACTGCGCCCAGATTTTCCGCCCGGCGCTTTGATTTTCCTCTGCGCCTCTTTTTCTCTGTACGCTTCCCGCCGCGCCCAGATTTGCCCCTGCGTCCGGCTTTTTCACCGCGCTTGGAGCTTTCGATGACGAAGGGAGGCGTTTCCCGCTTTCTGCTTCCGGCGGCTTTCAAGCTTCCCCGGATTAAGAGGCGCTTTCCTTATTTTTTCTCACTGCGAGAGAACCGGATCAGGATGATGAAGACGATGCAGAAGGAGGCGGCAATCGCCGTCACGATAAGGGCGGTGCGGACGATTCTCATCGCCGAAATCCTGCCGGAGGGGGCCGGCGCGGAGGTCGTGTCCCCCGGATTCCTCTCTCCAGGGAAGAAAGTGATCTTCCCGGTTTCCGCTTGGCTCTCCTCCGGGGAAGTCCCGGGGAAATCGGTTTCGGAGGAAACGGTGCCCGGCGTTTCCGGGACACTCTCCGAGGCCTGTTCGGTCGGCTCCGGCGGCTGTGTGCCGGGAGAGTCTGTAGTCGGTCTTTCGGTGGCGGGCGGAGGCTCCGGGGCCGTGACGGGCGGGTCGGTGACGGGCGGGCGCTG
>CANQQT010000078.1 GCA_947626065.1 uncultured Clostridia bacterium
GGAAAGCGGCGCGGCGTGACGGCGCTTGGGGTCTCTGAATGGGGATTTTTTGGCGCGGCGGGTCGCAGTTGCAGGCCGGGGGCGGGCCTCGGGCGCGGGTCGTAGGGTACGGCTGGCCGGTGGCCGGGGTGGAAGCTTCGGGCCGGGCGGTCTGTGCGGCGGTTTTTGCGGCTGGCGCGGAGGTGCGGCGCGGGAATTTGCGGCGAGGTGCCGACGGTGCGGGGCCGGAAATCGGCCAAAATGGCGCGGCGCGGGTGGAAAGCGGCGCGGCGGCGAATGATTTTCCCTTTTTTTGCATATGAATGGATGAGAATCCTCAAAATAAAAGCGCATCACGGCGCGAGGCTTCGCGGCTGTGATGCGGGCTTTTCGGAATCGTTTTTCCTCTTCCTTTTGATTTTTGCTCTTCGCTTTTGGCCTTCGCGGCGGGCGGTTGCTCCTGTGAGGCCGCTCGGGTGCGCTCGCTCGGGTACGCCCGCTCGGGTGCGCTCGCTCGGGTACGCCCGCTCGGGTACGCCCGTTCGGGTGCGCCCACGCGGGGGAACCGTTCGGATTTCCGCTTTCGGCGCGAGGCTCCCGGGCCGCGCTTTCGGAACGGGGCAGGGGACTCTTTCGGCTTGAATTTCACGCGGATTTTCTTGATCGCTTTGGCACGGGTTGGCGAGGGTTGGCCCTTGCGGGCCGCGCTTGGCGGGAGCCGCTTGGCGCTGTCTGCGCGGTACGATTCTTCGCGGGTTTGGCGTTCCGGCGCGGTTCTTCGCTTCGGCGCGGTGCGGGTTCGCGTAATTGCGTTTCGCGCGGTATGATGCAAGGCAGCGCGTCGGGCTTTCCGTTCCCCGGCTTTCCGACCGGATTTATCCGAGCGGACGAATCCGACCGGCGAATCCGAGCGGACGTATCCGACCGGCGATTCAACCGGGCAAATTCAAGCGACACATCCGACCGAATCCAAACGGAAAAAATCCGGGCGGAAATTCCGCCCGGAGGGGTCCGACGGTGGCATTGTTTCATGGGATTTCGGCTTTCGCTTCAAGCTTCTTCGCTCCGCGCGGTTGCGGTCCTGCGGCGCGGCTTATCAGCCTTCTTCGCTTTGGCCTTCGGCGGGGGCTTCCGGCTTCTCGGCGCTTTCCGTCATCAGTCCGAGGCTTTCCAGCCGTTCGAGCTCGTCGAAATAGGACGCCAGCACGGCATCCTCCAGTCTCTTCCGGAATTCGGAATTGATGGGGTGCACGACGTCCCGGAAGGATCCGTCGGGATTCTTCTTACTCGGCATCACGATAAAATATTTATCTTTAGTGTTGATAACTTTAATGTCATGGAGCGCCAGTTCATTATCAAACGTCACCGAGACCACGGCTTTCATGGGCCCTTCGCTTGAAAACGTTTTCCGGATTTTGATGTCTGTGATCTGCATGGCAAACCTCCAAAAAGAATAGGGAAAAATGCTTTGTACCTTTATTATAGAATGTATTTGTGTCCTCGCTGAAACCGAATGATTTTCAAATGTAAAATAATTTTGGATTTTTTGTAAATTACCAAAATCCTTTATAAGAGTAATAAAAACTTTTCCGCTTTGGAAAAAGGTCAAGGCAACTGAACAAAATCCTTTATGAGAGTAAAAAGATTGTAGAGCAAATTGGGCGTCGTCTCGCCCACCGCTTCTCGCCCCGGCATCCTTTCCCTTTTTCGGGGATTTTGGCAAAATTCGGGAATCCCGGCGACCTCGGTGTATTTTTCGCGGCGCGGGCCGAAAAAGCGGGGCGTGGAACCTGCTTCGTGCGGTTGGCGGAGTGGGGCGGTTGGCGCGGGAAGCTTCGGGCCCGGGTGTCCGGGAATTTTCCGCCGCGCGTTCGCGGGTTTGGCCTTTGGGAAGTGTGGATTTCGCGCTCGGCGGGCGTGGGCGAAAAAAGGCGGGGGAACCTGCGGTTCGTGTGGTTGGCGAGTGGGGCGGTTGGCCCGGGAAGCTTCGGGCCGTGTGGTCGGGGATTTTCCGCCGCGTGTTCGCGGGGTTGGCTTTCGGGAAGTGCGGAATTTGCGCAAAACGGCGGGGCGTAAACCGCGCGGGGCGTCTCCCGGTAGAGATTATCGAAAATCCGGCTTTGTCCGGCAAAACTGAGAAAGGAGTCCTTTCTTCCCCTTCGGGGGCGGGCAGGAACACAGGATGGAACAGAATTCTTTGACGGTGGCTGAGGTGATGGCGACGGCTCGCCGCGTTCATTTTGTCGGCATTGGGGGCATCAGTATGTCCTCCCTCGCCGCGATTACGAAACGCCGCGGCTACCTTGTGACCGGGAGCGACAAAAACCGCTCTCTTATGACCGAGCGTCTCGAAAAGGAGGGCATTCCGATTGCCTACCGCCACGACGAGGCGGGGGCTTCCGGCGCCGATCTCCTCGTCTACACGGCGGCGATTCACCCCGACAATCCCGAGCTTCTCGGCGCGATTTCCCGCGGCATTCCGGTTTTCTCCCGCGCCGACTACCTCGGCTGGCTGATGAGCGCTTACCGCGAGAGAATCGGCGTCGCCGGTACCCACGGGAAAAGCACGGTGACCTCGATGATTTCTGAAATTTTCCTTTCCGCTCGTCTCAACCCGACGGTGGTTTGCGGCGCGGAGCTGAGCGATCTCGGGGGCGCCTACTGCCTCGGCGGGGAGGATTTCTTCATCTTTGAGGCCTGCGAATACTGCGACTCCTTCCTCTCCTTCTGCCCGACCTCCGCCGTGATCACCAACATTGAATACGACCACGCCGACTATTTCCGCGACATGGCCCAGCTTCGGACTTCCTTCGACCGTTACACCTCCCTCGCGCCTCTTTCGGTTCTCAATCTCGACGACCCCGAGTCCCGCGCGCTTCTCTCCCGCCGGGCCGCCTCCTATCCCTCCGGCCGCACGGTGACCTTCTCTCTTCAGGATCCCTCCGCCGACTACCGCTCGGAGCGCGTGGAATTCTGCGACGGTTGCGCCTCCTTTTCCCTGATCGGCAGGGGGCGGCACCTCGTCGATATTTCCCTTTCGGTTCCCGGGAAGCACAACCTTTCCAACGCCTTGGCCGCCTCGGCTCTTTCCCACACCCTCGGCGTCTCTCCTGCCGCGATTTCCGACGGTCTCAGCGACTTTCACGGGGCGCGCCGCCGCTTTGAATTCATGGGGAAAATGCCGACCGGGGCGCTTCTCTACAACGATTACGCGCACCATCCCACCGAAATTCAGGCGACTCTTTCCGCCGCCCGTTCCTTCGGCAAGCGGATTGTCTGCGTCTTTCAGCCTCACACTTATTCTCGCACGGCGGGGCTTTTCGAGGCCTTCGCCTCCTCCTTTGGGGACGCCGACGAGGTGATTTTCGCCGATATTTACGCGGCCCGCGAGCAGAACACCTACGGGGTTTCCTCTCAGCTTCTCCGCGACGCCGTCGGCGGTCAGAGTCTTTACCTTGGGGATTTCGACAGCATTGTCTCCTATTTGAAGGGGCATACCACCTCCGACGACCTTGTGATTCTGACCGGCGCGGGGGATATTGTCAAAATCGGCAGTCGGCTTCTGGCCTAAACGGCGCGCAGGGCTTGTCCTTTGGCTCCTGAACAGGCTTTGACTTGTCAAAATGTGTGTATCGAAAGCATAGCGGGAATTTCTGCTATGCTTTTTTCTTGGACGGTGCGCGGGGTGGAGGGCCCCGGCGTAGCGCGGCAATGGGAGGTGGGAGAAGAGGCTTTCCCGGTATTTTGTTTTTTCACCGGGAGAAGAGGGGGCGTTTTTTGATGCCGCGCTTTGGCCATGCAGGTTTTTACAAACGAAAAGCAGGAGCAAGCGGGTGCATGGCCTCCTTCCCGCACGTGAAACGCGCGGGAATCCGCCGGGGCCGAACGGGCGTCGCCACTGTCCTCCGGCTCCCAAATCCCCGCCCGGCTTTTTGCAATTTCCGGCCCTGTCCGCTTCTTTCCAAAATCCCCGCCCGGCCCCTGCACAAGCCCCGCCTTTGCCCGCTTCCTCTCCCATTTCTACCCACCCCAAAAAATCCCCTAAACCTTTCGGGGGTTCCGGGGGACCTTTTCCGAAAGGTCCCCCGGAAAACCGATCCGAACTAACTTCCAAGAAGCCGGACGGCGAGGCAGGAGAGGAAGATCCCGGTGAGCATGGTGAGGATGGCGGCGGGAAGGGTATGGCGGGATTTTTTGACTCCCGCCGCTGTGAGGCAGACGCTGAGGACGTAGACGAGGGTGTCGGAGGAGGCGGTGAGCACAGAGGCGCACTTTGCCGGAAAGCTGTCGGGCCCGAAGGTTTCGTAAAGCTCGGAAAGGAGCGCGGTGGCGCCGCTCCCTGAAAAGGGACGGACGAGGAGAAGAGTCGTGATTTCCGGAGGGATTCCCAGCTTTTCGGCGGCCGGACGAAGGAGATTTGCGAGGGCTTCGGCGGCTCCGCTCGCCCGGAACATGGCCACGGCGGTCATCAGGAGGACGAGGGTCGGGAGAAGTCCGATGCAGGATCGGAGTCCTTCCTTTGCTCCTTCTGTGAAGGCTCCCGGGAGGTCTTTTTTTGAGAAGAGGCAACCGATTCCGAAGAATGTGAGAATCGCAGGGATGATGAGGGAAGAGAAGGTTTGCATGGTGACCTCCGGCGGCCCGGGCAGGCCCGGAGCCCGGCCCGGAGGCCGGGCAGCCAAATGGGCTTCGCCCTAAAATTTCAGTTTCTTCTACAATTTTTGCAGGTACAGATTTGCGGGCTGTGCGGGGAAACGGGCACGCGTTTTGTCTTTTTGTGTGGTAAAGGGAGGCGGGCGGCCCGGAGGCCGGGCGGCCAGAGAGGCTTCGCCCTAAAGCGTTTGTTTCTTCATCAACTTTCGCGAGGTACGAGTTTGCAGGCTGTGCGGAAAAATAACGGATATCCGCAAAGTTCTGCTTCTGCCCACTTCCTCCAAAATTCCTCCCCGGCCCCTGTACAAGTCCCACCTTTGCCCGCTTCCTCTCCCATTTCCACCCACCCCAAAAAATCCCCTAAACCTTTCGGGGGGTCCGGGGGACCTTTTCCGAAAGGTCCCCCGGAAAAACCCGAGTCAGACGAACTTCTTGAGAAGGCGTGAGGAGAGGACGGCGACGCAGGAGAGGACGAGGGAGCAGGCCCAGACCGCCGGGAGAATATCGGAGGGGTTCGAGGATCCCGAAGAGGCTCTCAGTGCGAGGACGGTGGTGGGGAGGAGGCTCGGGAAGGCGGTTCCGAGGACGGTGAAGGTTACCATGTCGTCGCTCATCTCCCCGCTTCCGTCGTCGAGAGCCTTCATCGCGGCGACAGAAAGGGGAGTCGCGGCATTCCCGAGACCGAGAATGTTGGCGATCACCGCCGCCGCGATTTCCTTGATTCCCTTACCAGTTCTTGCGGCGTTCGGGAAGGCGATTCGGAGGAGAGGGGAGAGGAGTCTGCTGAGGCGTTCGAGGAGCCCGGAGGCCTCGGCGGCCCTCATGAGGCCCGACCAGAGGCACATCAGCCCGAGGAGGGAGAGGGTGAGGGTGACGGCTCCGGCGCATCCGCTGATAGCGGCCTCCGAAAGGGCCTTGAGGTTTCCGCTGACGAGCGCGAAGAGGAAGGAGGCGGCGATCAGGCCTCCGGAAATGCGCATGGCCATAAACAATCTTCTTTCTTTGGGATTTTGTTGGGGAATTTGTGCGGGGAATTCAATTCAGCGCCGTGCGGCGCTGGGATGGCGGAATTTTGACTTCGGCGCGGGCAGTTTTGGGACGGCGAAGAGGCGCGAAAGGGAAGGGCGCGGTTTGCGTTTTGCGCGGTGGGGTGCGCCGGTCGGCGCGGGTTTGCAGTCGCTGGGTGCGCGGGTTTGCGCCGTGCGGCGCGAATGGTGCGCGAATTGGTTGTTGGCGCGGAAAATTTCCATTTTCTGTCTCGCCGGGGCGGGAATTTTTTTCTTTTTCGGTCTCGGATTTCCCCTTTTTCGCGCTTTTGGGGCAGTGGCTTGCGGCTTTTTTCCCCGCGAGGGGCGCTTTTTCCTCCCGATTTTCCCTTTTTTACGGCTTTTTTGGGGAAAATGGGCGCTTCTTTCGGCGTTAAGATAATTGCAGAATATCCAATTATTAACAGCTTATGAAATTTCGGTTAAAAATAAAAGAAAGCTATTGACAAGAGTTCCATTTTGTGGTAAACTGTTGTCGATAAATGAGAGACCCCCTCGAAAGGCGCGGGATTCCCTCGTTTTCCATCACAAAATTTGTTTTTGCGTCTTTTTCTCACAAAAGCCGCTTGCCCTCATGGGCGACAGGAGATTCCTATGAAATCGACAGGTATTGTACGTAAAGTGGACGAGCTCGGCCGCATCGTTCTTCCGATTGAGCTTCGCAAGAGCATGGATATTTCCCGCAAAGGGGACGCCATTGAGATTTTCATCGACGAGGATCGCATCATTTTGAAGAAGTATCAGCCTGCTTGCATTTTCTGCGGCAACGCCGACAACGTGAACTACTACAAGGGCAAGCTGGTTTGCAGCGACTGCATCTCTGAGCTGAACAGCGTTGTGAAATAAGCGGCGGCGTGACTGTCACGCTTGGCTGTCACGCTTGGCTTGCCACGTTTGACTTGCCACGTTTGACTTGCCGCGTTTGGCTTGCCGCGCTTGACTCGTCGCGTTTGGCTTGCCGCACTTGGCGGCCCGTTGGGCAAATAAAAGCAACGGGGCCGCCGCGTGCGGCCATACAAAAGGAACAGGAGCGACGGCGGACGGGCGGCAGAAAATTTTGCGCCCCGGGCGTTTCCGGCGCTTTTTTCCGTCGGCAATTTGCGGCCCGTCGTGCGCGGTCAGACAAAGGGAGCCGAGGCGGCGGACGTGCGGCACGGCGGACAGTTCTTGTGCGCAGGAGAAATTTTGCGCTTTGGCGCGGCGGTTTCCTTCCCTCGTGCCCTTCTATTTTATGCCTTTGAGCGGGAAAGAATGACTTTCTTTCCTCTTTTTGGCGTGTCCGATATGCCTTCGGTCTGTGCTTGACGTCCACACGGGGCGTCTTTTCCTCCGAATCCGCAAGCGTCCCTGCGGTTTGCTTCGCGAGGTTCCGGTGAGAAGGCGGATAGCGAATGACAAACGGGTCAAGCGAATCCGGCGGCAAGCGTGCCTCTTCCTTCTACGAAACCACCCCATCGCTGAATTTGCATTGGGGTGATTTACTACGGTTGACTTTTCTCCGAAAATATGCTATACTATATGAAACCACCCAATCGCTGAATTTGTTTTCGGTTGGTTTCGTATCGAGGTGAGCAGACGTTGGATTTGAATACGATAAGTGCGCTTCGGCATATTTTTTTGAGCTATCACGATATCATGACGACCGCCGAGCTACAGGCGGAAAAGCTGTATTATGCGGACATTCAGCTCATGCTTCGGGAGGGCTTGATCGAGAAGGTCAAGCGCGGGTACTACCATTGGGTGGAAGACGCGGTTGGCAGCGAGGTTTTGATTATCAACCGCCTCTTCCCCGACGCTGTTTTGTGTATGGAAACCGCTCTGTTTTATTACAGCTACAGCGACCGTAATTCTTCCCGGTGGCATCTCGCTCTGAGTAAGAACGTTTCAAAAGAGCGCGCAAAACTGGATTATCCTTTTATAAAAGTCTATCGCATGGAGCCTTTTTTGCTCCCTCTTGGAGAGACAGTCGGCGAAATCGATTCTATCAAGGTCCGAATTTATGACCGCGACCGTACCGTTTGCGACGTCCTTCGGAACATGAACAAGATGGACCGAGAGATTTTTAACAAGGCGATTCAAGGATATGTGAAGGATACAAAGAAAAACATTCCCAATCTCCTGCGATATGCAAAAGAGCTTCACGTTCAGAAACGAGTGCGGGAACTGATTGGAGTGTGGTTGTAATGGCGGATCCTGCGGCACCGCGGCACCCCCTACGGCGAGGGCAGTTTTCCGCGTATTGCCGCGCTTTCCGATGACGAGGCTATGCGGAAACGGTGGCGGTACTTTTTGAAAAACATAAAAGACGACACTCTTGAATTTTCTTCCGTGATTAAGGGAATTCAGACCTTTCTCGCACCTGTTTTTGACGCGATTCTGAATGACACCGAATGGCAACGTGGTTGGAATTGTCACGAATTTTCGTGGCTTTAGCATTTTTGGAAAAGCATGGGATGAACAGTGTCTGTTGGGAGCCTTTTCTCCCGTTGGGAATGGGCTTTTCGGCTTTCTCGAAACGAAAAAAGCGGCGCAGTTTTCTGCGTCGCTCAGACTGAAGACAAAGTCCCCCCCAAGGGCTTTATTTTTTTAGCGAGATATGGTATAATAGAAGCAAAGGAAG
>CANQQT010000079.1 GCA_947626065.1 uncultured Clostridia bacterium
AGCGTAGGATATGGGGCGGCATTCGGCGGATTATCCGCTTTGCTGTCGATGCTCAATTCCTGTGCCAGCGGCGTATCGGTCGTCAATATTGATAATGGCTTTGGCGCGGGCTATCTTGCAAATAGGATCAACCATATGGAGGCAAAAAAATGAAGACGCTATATTTGGACTGCGGAATGGGCGCCGCGGGAGATATGCTGACCGCCGCACTGCTCGAGCTTCTGCCCGACCCCGACCGATTTGTCGGCAAGCTGAACGCGCTCGGAATCCCCGGCGTGGAATTCCGAAGAGAAAAAGCGGTCAAGTGCGGAATCACCGGCACGCGGATGACGGTTCTCGTTCACGGCGAGGAAGAGGGCGTGGAGGATCCCCTTCACGGCCATGAGCACACGCATGAGCATGAGCATGAGCATGAACATGAACATGAACGTGAACACGAACATGAGCACGAGCATGAACACGGCCACGAACACGAGCACGAACATGAGCACGAACATGAGCACGAGCACACGCACGAACACGGGCACCACCATCACAGCGGGATGCACGAAATCGAACACATCGTCTCGGACTTGAAGCTCCCCGAAAAAGTGAAAAAGGACGTCCTTGCGGTTTACGAGCGGATTGCCGAGGCGGAAAGTCATGCGCACGGAGTCCCCGTTTCCGAGATTCATTTTCACGAGGTCGGCACGACAGACGCCGTCGCGGATATCACGGCGGTCTGCCTGCTGATGAAGGAGCTTGCGCCGGATGAGGTGATAAGCTCCCCCGTTCACGTCGGGAGCGGGCAGGTCAAATGCGCGCACGGAATTCTGCCGGTTCCGGCCCCCGCCACGTCCTTCCTTCTGCAAGGGATCCCCACGTATGGAGGCGGCGTCAAGGGGGAGCTCTGCACCCCGACGGGAGCCGCTCTGCTCAAGCATTTTGTCACGCGCTTCGGCGATATGCCGATGATGAAAACACAGGCGATCGGTTACGGAATGGGGAAAAAGGATTTTGAAGCCGCGAACTGCGTCCGCGCCATGCTTGGCGAAGGCGAGGACAAAACCGACACGGTTTTCGAGCTTTCCTGCAACGTCGACGATATGACGGCGGAGGAGATCGGCTTTGCGATGGATCGCCTGTTTGAAGGCGGCGCAAACGAGGTCTTTACGATTCCGATCGGCATGAAAAAATCCCGCCCCGGCAACTTACTCCGGGTCATGTGCAGGGAGCCGGATCGTGAAAAAATGCTTCATCTGATTTTCAAATACACCTCTACCCTCGGGGTGCGTCAAACGCCGACGCGCCGATATATTCTCGACCGGCGGATTGAGACGGTGGAAACTCCCTACGGAAAAATCCGCCGCAAGCTTTCCTCCGGTTACGGCGTATCCCGCGCGAAGTATGAATACGACGACCTCGCCAAAATCGCTCAGGAGCAGGGGATCCGCCTTGAAGAAGTGAAAAAGCTTCTTGAGGACTTATAGGGAGAGGGCAAGAGATGGATAGAATGCATCAAAAGCTGGAACGCCTGAGGGAATCCCTGCGCGACCTCGGAAGCGTGGCCGTTGCCTTCTCCTCGGGGGTGGATTCCGCCTTTCTTCTGAAAACCGCGCATGATGTGCTGGGAAGCCGGGCCGTCGCCGTTACCGTCAAGCTGCATTCCTTCCCGAAATGGGAGCTGGAGGAGGCCGTCGCCTTCTGCCGAAAAGAAGGGATCGAACAGATCCTTGTGGAGGTGGACGAGCTCTGCATAGAAGGCTTCAAGCAAAATCCGCCCGACCGCTGTTACCTTTGCAAGAGGGCCCTGATGGAAAAAATACGGGAGGCGGCGGGGGCGCGCGGAATCGAAACCGTCGCAGAAGGCTCCAACACCGACGACGTCGGCGATTACCGGCCGGGGCTGAGGGCCATAGAGGAGCTGGGAATCCAAAGTCCCC
Source organism: uncultured Clostridia bacterium (assembly GCA_947626065.1). Lineage (GTDB taxonomy): Bacteria > Bacillota > Clostridia > Oscillospirales > CAG-272 > Colimorpha_A. Next base: position 1,923 of record CANQQT010000079.1, read on the forward strand.
TGCGGGAAGCCGGCCTTACGAAGAACGAAATCCGGGCGCTTTCCCGCGAGGAGGGACTGCCGACTTGGAACAAGCCGTCCTATGCCTGCCTGGCCTCCCGGTTTGTTTACGGAGAGGAGATTACGGAAGAAAAGCTGGCGATGGTAGAGCAGGCGGAGGAAGCACTGTTTTCTCTCGGATTTCGTCAGGTGCGGGTGCGGATTCACGGAAAGCTGGCAAGAATTGAAGTCGAGAAATCCGAAATGAGCCGGTTTTCAGCTTCTGAGACGGCGGAACAAATCGCGAAGCGCTTCCATGAGATCGGCTTTCTGTATGTGACGCTGGACCTCGACGGTTATCGAATGGGAAGCATGAATCGGGCGCTCAAGTTGTGAGAAGCGCCCGGTGCGCCCGCGTTTTGTCATCCTTTGTTCGATTCGTTTTGCGCAAGGGCCCCTTGGTTAATACCAGTCATGTTTTTCGTTTCGATTTAATGCGCGAATCCGATTCATCTCCTCATCCGTCAGCGCAAAGCCAAACAAATCAAGATTTTCCTTGATGTGGTCGGGATTGCTCGAACCGGGGATAACCACCACGCCCTTTTGCAGATTCCACCGCAAAATCACCTGTGCAGAAGTCACGCCGTGCGCTTTTGCAATGCTCGAAATGACGCTGTCGCCGAGCAGCTCCGACGTGTGTCCTCTGCCGCCGAAGGGATACCACCCCTGCACGACGATGCCGAGATTTTGAATATAAGGGATCACGTCGTTTTCCTGATAGTACGGGTGGATCTCATTCTGCACCAGCGCCGGGGTGATGTTCACCTGCGGCAGAAACTCTTTCAGCTCCTCCACGTAGAAGTTTGACAAACCGAGCGAGTGAATTTTTCCGTTCTCAACGAATTTTTCCATCGCAAGATAGGCTTTCACGTCGTTTTCGCCGGGGTGATGAAGCAACATCATGTCGATATAGCCGATGTCGAGCTTGTCGAGCGCATCCTGAATCGCCTTTTCGGGGTTTGCAAACTGCTCGCCGGGGTAAATTTTCGTAATAACGAAGATTTCCTCTCGCGGCAGGCCGGAATCCCGAACCGCCCGACCGACGGCGGCTTCGTTGCCGTACATATACGCCGTATCGATGAGCCGTCCGCCGGACTTAAGCAGAGCCGTCACCGAATCGTAGCATTCTTCATCGGAAAGGCTGTAGGTTCCCAGCCCCATGCTCGGCATTTCATAGCCGCTGTTCAGCAGGACGGTTTTCTTTTCAAAGTCGAATTTGCCGACCTCGGCGGAAACGGTTGTTTCACTTGGTTTTATGTCGTCTTCTTTCGATTTCTCCCCTTGATCGGAGCTCGGCGCTGTGCTTTCATCGCTTGCGGCATCATGGTTTGAACTTGCCTGTTGTCCCGCATTTCTGCCGCAGGCAGTGCAGCAGAAAATCATCGCCCATAAGAGAACCGCCGAAATCAGACGTTTCACCTTCACCCCTCCGTTTCTGTCCGCTTGATTTTTACTTCAAATATTCCGTGAAGAACTGCGTGAGCTTGTCAAACGGAACAGCATCCTGCTGTGATCGACTTTTTCGCTCTTTCTTCGTCCGATTTTTCTACATTTACAGTATAACATATTGACTTTTTCTTCGCTAATGGTTATAATGAATATCGTGATATTCTTTTTGCGCATATCAAGGAGGAGCCGGTATGGAAATTCGCACCCTGCGGTATTTCCTCGCCATTGCGAGGGAAGAAAACATGACCAAGGCGGCGGAGATTCTGCACGTCACACAGCCCACGCTGTCCAAAACACTGCGGGCATTGGAGGACGAGCTTGGGAAAAAGCTCTTCACCCGGCACAGCTTCAGCATTTCGCTGACCGAGGAAGGGATGCTCCTGCGTGACCGGGCGGAAAGCCTTGTCACCATGGCGGACAAGATCGAAAAGGAGTTTCTGTCGCTGGACGACATCACGGGCGGAGAGCTTTATTTGGGATTGGCGGAATCCTATCAGATCCGCTATCTTGCAAGGGAAATCCGCAAGCTGAAAACGGTCTATCCGGGGCTGAATTACCACATCACAAGCGGCGACACCGAGCAAGTCACCGAAAAACTGGATCGTGGACTCTTGGATTTTGCCGTCGTGTGCGATACGCCAGACGCCCGGAAATACGAGTATCTTCCCTTCCCGGAGGCGGATATTTGGGGTGTGGTGATGCCGCAGGACGCTCCGCTTGCAAAGAAAAAAGCCGTCACCGTGGACGACCTTGTGGGACTGCCGCTGTTTTCCTCTGTGCAGGGGTGGAAAAACGATATTGCCAAATGGTGCGGGGAGCGCATCCATGACCTGCACTTGGAGGGCTCGTTCCGACTGGCCTATAATGCGTCGGTTTTCGTCAAAGAGGGACTCGGCTATCAGCTGACCTTCGCAGGGCTTGTGAACACCACAGAGGATAGCGGACTTGTCTTCCGCCCGCTCACGCCGAGGCTCGAAACGAAGCTCTTTCTTATCTGGAATAAGTATCAGACCTTCACGCCGATTGCTGAACGGTTCCTCGCCGGGGTCAAAAACAGCTTCGGGGAACACAATCGAAAGCCGACGGAATAACTTCTGATCGCCCAGAGTATCGTCTTTCACCAATCGGCCAGCGCCTGCCCGTGAAAAATCCTTGCCCGAAAGTCCCCCGCCGCCTCCACGAAAGCAGAAGCGGCGGGATTTCGTTTTTCCCTTCTATTTTTTCGGATTCTCAGTCAGCGTCTGACCAGTCAACCCCTGACCAGTCAGCATCTGACCAGTCAGCCCCTGACCCGTCAACAGCCCGTCCGCCAACCGCATAATCTCCGGCGCCAGCTTCTCCCGCTTGCGCCTCACCATGTGGTTATAGAGCGGATAGGCCGCGATTACGCCGCCGATGCCAAAAGCGCCGATGACCACGCCGGGGAGAAAAAGCGCCTCCCCCCAGACCATCGTACAGCACATTCCCACGCCGAGAATCAGAGCGCTGACGACCCCGACGATCAGCGAGAGAAGCGCCGCGCCCCGCGTGGCGCTTTTGTCGAGGCGGAAAAGCCGCTCCCGAGGGCTCTCCTCCCTTGCCGGAGGGGCGTATTTTTCCCGGATGCGCTGAATTTTCTCCCGCTCGGCGGCGGAATAGGTGTAGGTAAAGGCTTCTTTCTTTTCGTCCATGTCTCATGGCTCCTTTCAGGGATTCTGCCGGTATTGTAGCCGACCGACGTTTGAAAAACGCTTAAATTATGTTTGAGAATTGTTAATTTCCATTTTTTTCAGATTTTTATTCGCCCGGAAAATCATATATATACACCGCCATGCCGATCACAACGGTGCAAACCCCGCCGCCGACCGCGCCGGTCATGGCCCGGTTGAATTCCGCGTCGTCCGCCCCGCCGAAGCGGGAGAGCATCGCGGTGGTCAGCGAAAGGAGCGAGACGAGCGCGGCGACAAAATTCACCGCCTTCGCCGCCGAAAGCACCGGGCTCTTGTGCTTCCGCGTCTTTACGATGTTGACGACCGCGACCGAGACGGCGTAGAAGGAATAGGCCGCCATCGCGTAAATCAGGAGGCCGGGGTAGGCAAACCCCCGGTTTTGATGCACCATAAAGATCACAATGCCGGCCAGCGCCTGATTCATGAAGAGGAGCAGGAAGCCGCAGAGCCGATAGCGCCGCCATTCCGAGGCCGTCTCCCGCTTATTCAGCCGCCGCGCAAGCAGAAAGCGCATCAGCGCGAGCAGGAGATAGTAGACCGAAAGCGCAAGGAACCACGGGGAGCGGTAGAGAATGCCGGAAGCCAGCTTGACGGCGATGTAAAGAAGATTGATGAAAAGGCCCAGATAGAGCGAAACCCCCGCCCGGAAGCGCGGGTCGGTCAGGAATTTCTCCCCCAGCGCCGTGGAGCGGAATTTTTCGGTCAGCGGATGGGAGGAGACCCATCCCTTGACGGCCCCGACCGCCGCCGGAAGGTAGGAAAGCCCCGTGCAGGTCACGACCAGCGCGTAGGCAGAGGCGCCATAGGAGGCGTATTTCAGGACGGGATTCTGTATGCCGAGCGCAAACACGGCGATCACAAGCCCGTAGCCGAAAAGCGCCACCAAAACCGTCGGAAGCGGCGGCAGGCAGAATAGCTTTTTAAGAATCTTCTTGAACATCTCCATCCGACGCCCTCCGGATCTTCACGGTGAAGGTGCTTCCCTTCCCGACCTCGCTCTGAACCGAAATCTCCCCGCCGACAATGTCGATCACCCGCTTGACAAGAGCCAGCCCCAGCCCGTTGCCCTGCGAGGCGTGGGAGGTGTCCCCCTGATAGAATTTCTCAAAAATGTGCCTCCCGGTTTCCGGCGAAATGCCGCAGCCGGTGTCACGGACGTGGACGACGGCAAAATCCCCGGCGGCCTCAAGCGCCACCGAAAACCGGCCGCCCGGCTCGGTGAATTTCAGGGCGTTGGAAAAGAGGTTGTTCCAGACCAGAGACAGAAGCTCCCCGTCCGATTCGACGAAAACCCCCTCCGCAAGGTCGGTTTCGATGTCGATATTCTTTTTCTCCCACGTGTCCTCAAAGCCAAGGAGGCATTCGGCCAGCTGTTCCCCGAGGTCGTACCGCGCCGCCGTGGGGTAGATCTGTTGATTTTCCAGCCGGTTCAGCTTCAAGATATTCGTAATGAGATCGGCCAGCCGCCGGGACTGCCCGGCAATCGCCTCCGCGTATTCGACCCGACGCGCCTCCGAAAGGTCGGGGGTCTTGAGCAGGGTCGCGTAATTCTGCATCACCGAAAGCGGGGTTTTCAGCTCGTGGGACACGCTGGCGATGAAATCACACCGAAGCGTCTCCACCCCCGAAAGCTCCGCCGCCATGCGGTTGAAGCAGTCGATGATGACGTCAAACCCGGCGTCGCTGTCGATGCTGTGAAACGGCTTGATTCGCGCCGAAAAATCCCCCCGCATGATTTTTTCGGCGCCCTCTACAATGCGCCGCACCGGGCGCTCGACCGTGAAGCGCCTACGCACCGCATCGATGACGGTACACAACAAGCTGAGAAAAAGCACGTTCCCCATCGTCAGAATCGCGGCGGTGCGGATGCCGTCTTCGGTGAAGACAATCCCCAGAGAGGCCTGTATCGTATGCAGAAAAAGGAGCATACAGCAGGAGATGATAAAGGCGATCAGAAGGAAGAAGACGGCGTAGCTGCGCAGGGCCGCAAGCGCCCGTTTCTTCCGGGAGGTCGTTTCCACGGTCATTTGATCACCGCCTTATAGCCGAGGCCGTGAACGGTTTTCAGCTCAAATTCCGGGCAGAACTCAAATTTCCCGCGAAGCTTCGTCATATAGACGTCCACCGCACGGGGCGCGGTGTCGGTGTCGGCGTCCCAGAATTCGTCCATAAGCTGGGTGCGCGTGAAGGTCTTGCCGGGGTAGGAAAGAAGCTTGTAGAGAATGTTGAATTCCCGGACGGTAAGGGGAATCTCCCTTGGAGCTTCCCCGGAAATCTCCCTCCCGTCATACACCGCCGTGCGCTCGTCCATGTCGAGCTTCAGCCTGCCGATCTCAAGCTTGTGAGAGGCGGCGATCTTCGCCCGGCGAAGAAGCGCCCCGATCCGAAGGAAAAGCTCGTCGAGGTCGATCGGCTTGACCATATAGTCGTCGATCCCGATCCGATAACCCCTCTGCTTGGAGGAAAAATCGTCCCGCGCCGTCATGAAGAGAATCGGGATCTCCTCGTTTAAGGAGCGCACCGTTTTCGCGAATTCGTAGCCGTCGACGCCGGGCATCATGACGTCGGAGACGATCAGATCGAAGGTGTTCTCGTAAAGGGCGTCGTAGGCCTCGGTCGCGCCGAGACAGCCCACGGTAGAATAGCCGCTGGCGTTCAGAAAGGAGCAAACCGTGCGGTTCAGCTCCCGGTCGTCCTCCACCACCAAAATTTTGAACATAACCCGTCCCTCCCGCGTTTTTTTCTTATTTTAGCATACAAATGTTAAAGTTTTGTTTGCGTTTTGGCATTTTTTAAAGAAATTTGAAAAAGCGGGGCGAAAATTTCCTTCGCCCCGCTCCCAAAAGGAGAATGCTATCCGACAAGACTCGTCTTATTTAGTATGGCGCCGCTCCCCGCCCCCAGTCCGGTGCTGAACAGCAGGCCGCCGACAAGGCAGAGAATCACGTTCATCGGCCCTGCGGTAAGCGGCGTGATCATCGGAACCATCGTGTAGAGAAGCATGGAGGCCATCAGGCCCGCTGTGACCGAAAGCCACGTTTTGCTTTTGGCCGCAACGCTGATCAGCAAGCTGATCCCCACAAAAACAGCCACCATAAAGAGCTTTGACAGCATACTCATGACCACACC
>CANQQT010000080.1 GCA_947626065.1 uncultured Clostridia bacterium
GTGATGAAGGCGGGAACCGTCGAGCAGAGAGCGGTAAAAAGCCCGCCCGGGAAGAGATAGAAGAACATATCGTAACAGATCGCGCGGGTGCGGGGCCGGGAGGAGGGACGAAAGATGCCGGAGAGGAGCTTCCCGGCGTAGGAGGCAAAGCAGCAGAGCCGCCCCTTGATCCAGCGAAGGCGCTGACGGAGCGCGATCCGGAGAGTGTGCGGTTGTTCGTCGTAAAATTCCGCGGCCTCGCAGAATTCGACACGGAGACCGGAGGTGACGCATTTCATCGTGAACTGCGTGTCCTCCGTCAGATAGGTGCAGTCCCAGCCGCCGCGAAGAAGGGAGCTCCGCACACCCCAACCGGTCCCGGCAATGTGCGTAGAGAGCCCGAGAACCGTCCGGGGACGGTGAAGAGCCTGTACCGAGCGCATAAAATGAATGCCGTAGGCGGCGGAGACAAAGCTTTCGTCAAAGTTTTTGGTGGCGCGGTAGCCGATGCAAAGCTCAGCGCCCGCCGAGAAGGCCGCGTTGATTTCCGTGACGAAATTTTTCCGGAGAAGGTTGTCGGCGTCGAAAATCAGGTAGGCGTCGAGGCTGTCGATGCCGAAATCCTGCTTGATTTTGTCGAAAAGATATTGAAGGGCGTAGCCCTTGCGGGCATGGGAGGGATCCACCCGCTCGTAAACCGTCGCCCCCGCCTCCCGGCAGATTTGCGCCGTGCGGTCGGTGCAGTTGTCGGCGACGACGAAAACCTTGATTTTCGAGGGGTCGTAATCCTGCCGACGGATGCTGTCAAGAAGCCGCCCGATGACGGCCTCCTCGTTCCGTGCGGCAATGACAATGCCGTAGGAAAGCGCCTTTTTCGCCGGAGGGAAGGTCTTGGAGCGGAAAAAGAAGCCCAGAACCGTATAAATAGCCCGGAAGAAGGTGAGGACGGAAACGATGGCGGTCAGGGTGACTAAAAACTTTAAAATCATGACGTGTCTTTCTGAAAAGCAAAATTCTCTGTCAACGGTCAAAAAACGAACGTAAAATTCTTTAAGAGCGCCGGAAAGGGCGCAAAAGGCGCGGCGAGCATCTGCGGGTAGGCCCGTGGCGGGAGCTTGAGGCGCAATATCTCGGCGGACGCAACCGCGGAGTCCGAAATAGTCGCGGCGTAATATCTCGGCGACGCCGAGATAGTCGCGGCGTAATATCTCGGCAACGCCGAAATAGTCGCGGCGTAATATCTCGGCGACGTCGAGATAGTCGCGGCGTAATATCTCGGCGACGCCGAGATAGTCGCCTGTATACTATAGCACAAAGCGGGGATTCTGTCAAGTTCTGTCGGATTTTTTTCACAGGATTCGCCGAAAAGGCAAAAGGCAAAAGAAAGGCCCGGGGCCCTTCATCGCTTTTGCACCATATACTGCAGGTCTTTTGAGGCATAGGACAGGCGGCAAGCCGCATAAGGTAAAGCGGAAGCCTTTAAAGCGGCCCAAGTCCTATAAATTCCGAAAACAAGAAAGGAAGGATAAAAGATGATTCCGGCACTTCTGTCAAGGCTGTTCTGCCTCTTCCTCCGCGTCTCGGGAGCCAATTCCTTCCCGCCGCCCCTTCCCCCGGAGGAGGAAGCGGAGCATTTCCGACGCGCCCGGAAGGGGGATGCAAAATCCCGGGAAATTCTGATTGAGCATAACCTCCGCCTTGTCGCGCATATCGTCAAAAAGTACTATTCCTCCGCCAAAAATCAGGAGGATCTCGTCTCGGTGGGAACCGTCGGGCTGATCAAGGCCATCGATTCCTTCAATATTGAAAACGGAGCGCGCTTCGCCACCTACGCGAGCAAATGCCTCCAGAACGAAATCCTCATGTACTTTCGTTCCCAGAAGAAAAATTCCTGCGAGGTCTCGATTCATGAGACGATTGACGTCGATAAGGACGGGAATCCTCTCACCTATATGGACGTTATCAAGTGCGAGGATACCATCGCCGAGGATCTCGACCGAAAGCTCAGCGGAAAGAGGGCGATGGAGATCATAAAGTCGGCGCTGAACGAAAGGGAAAGACAGGTCGTCGTCCTCCGGTACGGGCTCAATAATCGACGCCCCGTCACCCAGCGTCAGATCGCCGCCGCCCTCGGAATCTCCCGCTCCTACGTGAGCAGAATTGAAAAGGCGGCGCTCGACAAAATCCGGGCGGAGTTTGAGCGGGCGGGAGGAAAATTCTTCTGAAAGGGAAGGGAAGGCGCCGTCAAACAAAAAGGAGGAGCCCGCGAAGGGCCCTCCTTTTTCGGTTGTGCGCCTCACCGGCGGTTTCGCCGTTGCCGTTTTCTGCGTCGCCTTGACGGCTCGCCGCACGCCGTTTTGCCCGTGCGGCCCCGGTTCCCGGTTCTGTTCAGCGGCGACAGGTGCTGTTTTTCCCGGTCTTTCGCCGCCTCACCGCCCCTCCTCCTACCCGATTTCGCCTACAAAGGCCCTCGGTCAGTGGCCTCTCCTTGAATTTTTCGTTTTTCTGGGCAAAATATATTTGAAAACTGTTGACAAAAAGGAAAGAATAGTTTACAATATATGTATTATTAACATTGCCCCAAAAAAAGCAGGAGGAAAAACATGAAAAAAATCATTATACTCATTTTAGCCTTGACCATAGCGGCGGTTCTTGCGTCGTGCTGGGGAGATGAGGAAAATACCTCGGACACGCAAGGCACAGGGGGAACAGCCGAATCGGCAGGGACATCCGACACCACAACGCAGCCGCAAGAGCCGATTCCCGATAGTGAGGGATTGGAATACGAGCTGAACTTTACAGGGGATTCGTATACCGTTATCGGAATCGGGGAATGTACCGATACCAAGATTGGAATTCCGGCAACACATGAGGGACTCCCTGTGACGGCGATTGGTGACCATGCCTTCGATGGCTACACGAACTTGACCAGTATTACAATTCCGGACAGCGTGACGAGGATTGGCGCCCTTATTTTCAATGACTGCACAGGCTTGACCAGTATCGCGATTCCGGACAGTGTGACGGAGATTCACGTGTGGGCCTTTATGGGTTGCACAAGTCTGACGAGTATTATGGCTTCCGACGGGAATCCCGTCTATCACAGCGCAGGAAACTGTTTGATCAAAACAGAAGAAAAGGAGCTTTTTGCCGGATGCAAAAACAGCGAGATTCCGAGTGACGGCAGTGTGACGAAGATTGGCAGTGATGCCTTCCATGGTTGTACAGGTCTTACAAGTATCACGATCCCGGACAGTGTGACGGAGATTGGCTACATGGCCTTCTATGGTTGCACAGGTCTTACAAGTATCACGATTCCAGACGGTGTGACGGAAATCGGAATGTATGCCTTCGAGTGGTGTACAGGCCTTACAAGTATCACGATTCCGGACAGCGTGACGGAGATTGGCGAGCTTGCTTTCGAGGGTTGCTCTGGGCTTACAAGTATTACTGTTTCCGATGGGAATCCCGTCTATCACAGCGCAGGGAACTGTCTGATTAATACGGAAGAAAAATTGCTGATTACAGGGTGCAAAAACAGTGAGATTCCGAATGATGGTAGTGTAACAGCAATCGAAGTCTGTGCCTTCGACAACTGTACCGGTCTTACAAGTATCACGATTCCGGACAGCATAATTAGGATTGGTTCCGGTGCTTTCGCCGGTTGTGCAGGGCTTACAAGCATTACGGTTGCCGCCGGAAACCCCGTCTATCGTAGCGCAGGGAACTGTCTGATTCAAGGAAAAACCATTGTCGCTGGGTGCAAAACCAGCGTAATTCCAAATGATGGCAGTGTAACATTGATCGGAGCAGGGGCCTTCTCTGAATGTACGAGTCTTACAAGTATCACGATCCCGGGTAGCGTGACAGAGATTGGCTACGATGCCTTCATAGGCTGTACAGGTCTTACAAGTATCACAATCTCAGACGGCGTGACGAAGATCGGTGACTATGCCTTCTGGTTCTGTACGGGTCTGACAAGTATCACGATCCCGGACAGTGTGACGGAGATTGCCGAACATACTTTTCAAGACTGCACGGGTCTGACAAGTATCACGATCCCGGATAGTGTGACGAAGATCGGCAACAATGCCTTTGAGAATTGTACAGGTCTTACAAGTATCACAATCCCGGACAGTGTGACGGAGATTGGCTGGTATGCTTTTATAGGTTGCACAGGACTCACAAGCATCACGATTCCGAGCAGTGTGACGGAGATTGGCTACATGGCCTTTTATGGTTGCACAGGTCTTACAAGTATCACGATCCCGGACAGTGTGACGGGGATTGGCGGAAGCGCTTTTAGAGGTTGTACAGGTCTTACAAGTATCACAATCCCGGACAGTGTGACGGGGATTGCCGATCAAGCCTTCTACGGCTGTACCGGTCTTGCAAGTATCACAATCCCGGACAGTGTGACGTGGATCGGCGGCAATGCCTTATTTGGCTGCTCATCATTGACCGACATTTACTACGGTGGATCTGAGATACAGTGGGCGGAGCTGGCCAAGGTGGCTGAGGTTCCCGACACCGCCACCGTCCATTACAACAGCCAAGGATAACTTTCCCCCGGCGCGGATGGATATAATATAATCCCCATAGAGTAGGCACTTGAAAAAAGATTTCAAGACTACATTATGGGGATTATGTCATCATGAGAACGCCGGGGGCTTTTTTTGGAATGGCCGAAGAGGGTCGGACGGCGGGGAAGGGTCACTTCCCCTTTTTGCGAAGGTGTTTCCACAGCGGAAGCCGCTCCTTTTTTTCCGCCGTTGCTGAGAGGAAGCTCTTGCCGTAGGCCTCAATCAGATCCTCGCGGCCATGCCTGCGGAGGCCGAAAAAGATCAGACGACGAAGAACGTCGTAAATCACGGCGAAGAGAGGGACGCCGACGATCATGCCGAGGACGCCCCAGAGGCCGCCGAAGAGGAGAATCGAGAAGAGCACCCAGAAGCTGGAAAGCCCCGTCGTGTTTCCCAGAATCTTTGGCCCGATGACGTTGCCGTCAAGCTGTTGGAGAATCACGATGAAAATCAGGAAGTATAGACAGTGCATGGGATTTTCCAAAAGCAGAAGAAGCGCACAGGGAACGGCTCCGATGAAGGGCCCGAAAAAGGGAATGATATTCGTCAGGCCGACGATGACCGAAATCAGAACCGCCGAGCGGAAGCCCATCAGCGTCGTGGCGATGAAGCAGAGAAGGCCGATGATGGCGGAATCGAGAAGCTTGCCCATCAGAAAGCCGTTGAACATCCGGTCGGCGTAGCGCACCTCCTCCTCGATGAGGTCGGCGGCCCGCTTCGGGAGAATCCCACTCAGAAGGATCCGGCTCTGCGCGGCGAATTTCTTCCGACTGGCGAGAAAATAGGCCGAAACGAGAATGCCGATGAGAAAATTCTTGATGAAGTTTAAAAAGGCGAGAAGCCGGGAGCCGAGACTGGTGACCAGCTCGCCCACCATCGGCACAAGCTCAAGATCCGACAGCCAGGTGTTGAATTTTTCCGAAATGCTTTTGTAGAGGGCGTCCCATTCGTCCTGAAGCTCAGGGGAATCCTGAAGAAATTCATGGAGCTTGGCGTTGGCGCTGGCGAGCTGGGAGGGAATGGCGTTGACGATGCCGACGATGCTCTGCCAGACCTGCGGAAGGATCATGAAAATCAGGGCGAAAACGAGGGCGAGGGAGAGAAGGAGCGCGAGGAGAATCGAGAGGAAGGGAATGACCTTTTTCCCCTTACCGCGGAAGAGACGGGCAAAAAGCGCCTCCAGACGGTTGCAGAAGGGCGCGAGAATGTAGGCGATGACCGCGCCGATGAAGAAAGGGGAGAGGATCGCAAAAACGGTTTTTATCCAGCCGGTGATGGCGGGAAGGCGGAAGAGAAGGAAGAAGCAGAGAAGACTGACGGCGACGACGGCGACGCCGGTAATGCCCGCCTTTAAGTATTTTTTGTTTTCCGGATTTTTCATGGAACCTCCTCGGGGGTCTGAAATAAAGCGTCTGACCCTATTATAACACGTGTTTGTTACGGTTTTGTTTCGACTTTTTTATGTTTTTTTATCGCTTTTGCGTCCCGACCCGAAAAGAAGATTCTTTCCCCCCGAAACGGGCGGTTGCAATAAAAAATTCGTCACGCCGCACCGGTTGCCCGCGCCGCTGCCGCGTCCGTCCCGACCCAGCCGCACGCGCCACCGCCCCGCGCTTTTTTGCTTCCCCAAAAGACGGCCCCGCTACCTCTTTTTTTGTTTCTCCGCCCGCCGCGTAGCGCACCTTCCCGCAAACTTTCGCGCCTCCGTTGTGCCGCGACACCATGTTTTTTCTCTTTCCACAAGACCGCCCCGCGGCCCGCTCTTTTTTTGCCCGCCTACCGTCCTGCGGCCTTCCGTAAACGCCCTGCGACAGCCGAGGCCAAAGGTCTTGAAAATCCCGGCATATTTTCCGAACGCCCCGCATAGATATGGAACAAAAAAAGAGCGAGGTACGAAAATGGAAAACAATCTGAAGGAAGCCCGGGAAAAGGGCATTCTGTGTGAGGTTTATGCCGGAACGCTGAGACTGGAGGAGAGCGGTGAAACCATTCTCCCCGATTCGATGGCCGATGCCGAGGCCGTCCTGCTCCTCGACGCCACGCCCCGCATCGAGAGAAAATTCGTCGGGGAAAAGGGCCTTGAAATCGAAGGAACGGTGGAATTTTCCCTCCTCCTCTCCGCCGAGGGAAATCTGCTCCAGGTTCTCACCCACCGCCTCCCCTTCGAGGGAAGAGCGGAGTACCGGGACGGGAAGCCCGACGCCGAGCTCAAGGTCGTTCCCACCATGGAATACGCTACGGCGCGGTTGCTCAACCCCCGGAGGGTCAGCCTGCGCTGTCAGGTCAACGCCGACGTCCGGGTCTGGGAGGCCCGCCGCCTGCGCCCCGAAATCATAGGAGCCGAAACGGTGGAGGACGATCAGGCCCTCCGGCGACTCAGCCTGCCGGTAAAGACCGCCGCGCCGCTCTCCGTGGAGGAAAGAGGCGTCACCGCCGCGCAGGATCTGGAGCTCGACAGCGCCTGCCCGCAGATACAGGAAATTCTCCTCAGCCGCCTCACCCTTTTGCCGGGGGAAATCAAGGTGCGCGACGGGGAGGCCGAGGTCACCTCGCAGGCGGTGCTCAACTGCCTCTACGGGACGCCGGAGGGGAACTATTACAGCCTCGAAAGGAAATTTCCGATTCGGCACCTGATGCCGGTCGGGGAAGAGGAGAAGGAGTGGACGGCGAGGGCCACGCCCGGGACGGTGTCGGTGAAGGCGGCGGCGAACAGCTACGGGGAGATGAAAATTCTGGAGGTCGATTTTGCCTATGACCTGACGCTGGAGGGCATGGGAAACGCCGAGGCGGAAGCGGTGCGCGACATCTATTCGACGGAATACGAATGCGAGGAGGAGGAAGGAGAGGTCGGAGTCACCGTCTTCAAAAGGAGATACGGAACCGGCCTGTCGGTCAACGCCTCCGCGCCCCGTACCGAGGTCGGCGGAGAGAAGGTAAAAAGTATTTTCACCGGTCGCGTGAGCCTGAAAAATACCGGCGTCCGCTACGACGGGGAGAAGGGAAAGCTTCTTGCGGAGGGGAAGGCGGAGATCTCCCTCGTCGGGGAAAACGACGTGCTTGTCGAAAACGAGAAGCTCTTCTCGCCGATTTCCTTCGAGTATCCCTTCCAGTGCGAGCTTGACGCCGGGGAGGAGCTGACAGACGCCGACCTGATGCCGGAATTTACCGTGAGCGATCTCCGGTTCCGGGCCGACGCGCAGAACCTCTATGCGGATTTTGAGGTCGGAGTCGCCGTCTGCGCCACCGAAAAGCGCCCGACAAAAGTTCTCACGGCGCTGAAGCTGAACAAAAACGCGAAGGTCGAAAGGAATACCGCCCCGCTGACGCTCTGCTATCCGTCGGGGGAGGAAAGCCTCTGGGAGATTGCCAAATATTACAAGATTCCTGTCGAAAGCATCATGGAAGCCAACGGAATGACCGACGAAAATCTCGCGGGGAGAAAGGTTCTCCTCATTCCGAAGAATCGCCCGAGCCGCCCCGTCTTCTCGGGAATTCTCTGAGAAGTCCGTCCAAGCGATTGCCTGTCCCCGGACCCTTGCCGGGGACAGCTTTTTTTGCCGTGCGGGAGGGCTTCTCGCCCGCGCCGCCGGTTTTCCTGCCGCGCCGCCGCTCCCCGCGCCGAATCCCCGCGCCGAATCCCCGCG
>CANQQT010000081.1 GCA_947626065.1 uncultured Clostridia bacterium
TGCCTGCCAAATGCGATACCATACAAAGGATTTCTTTTTTTGAAGGAAAATGGGTCATATCAATTGACATTGTAGAAGAAATTGAGAACAATTCTCAAATTTCTCTTGACTTTTGGAAGAAAAACCTGTATACTGATTTCTGCGGAAGCGTTCCCCGGGACGCGGGGAGGGATTTTTGCAAAAAATAAGAATACCGGCGCCGCCACGGAAAACCGCGCGCCGGGCGCCGTAGCTCCACCGCGCGTAAGCGGGGAGGGGGCGGCAAAGCGAAAACAGGCAGGACGGCAGAGCGTGATGAGCCATACCGACAGAAAAAGAGAAAATATAATAAAGAGGAAGGGAAGTCGCCGGGCGGCCCTTTTTGCGGCGCTTCTTCTGCTCTTTCTTGCGGGCTGTGCGGGAAAGGGCGGGGATGAAAAGCCCGAGGCCCGTCTCAAGGTCGTGACGGCCTCCTTTCCCCTCTACGATTTTGCCCGCGCGGTCGCGGGCGGGGAGGCCGACCTCACTCTTCTCCTCCGTCCCGGCGAGGAGACGCATTCCTATGAGCCGACCCCGCAGGACATTCTGAAAATCCGGGACTGCGACGTCTTCTTATATATAGGAGGGGAAAGCGACGACTGGGTGGAACGGGTTCTCTCCTCCACCGATAGCCCCGACCGCCGGGCGGCGTCGATGTTTGACTGCGTGCCGCTCCTTTCGGAGGAGGAAGAGGAGGGGGAATACGACGAGCATATCTGGACCTCCCCCAAAAACGCCGCTCGGATGGCGGAAAAAATCGCCTCGGTCTTTGCCGAGGCCGACCCCGAGAACGCCGACGGCTATCTTGCCCGCGCCGCCTCCTATCGGGAGGAGCTGGAGGCGCTGGACGCTACTTTCAAGGAAATCGTCGGGAGCGGAAAGCGGCGGTGCCTCGTTTTCGGCGACCGCTTCCCCTTCCGGTATTTTGCGCAGGAGTACGGGCTGACCTGCCGCGCGGCCTACGCGGGGTGCGGGGAGGAGAGCGACGTGTCGGCGGCCGCGGTGGCGGGGCTGATTAAGTCCGTGAAGGAGGAAGGCACGCCGACGGTTTTTTGCCTTGAAATGTCCTCCGGTCGGATTGCCGACGCCGTCTGCGAGGCGACGGGGGCGCAAAAGCGGCTTTTCCACTCCTGCTCCAACGTCACGCTTGAGGAATGGCGGAGCGGGGCAACCTATCTTTCGCTGATGAGGGCCAACGCCGAGGTACTGAAAGAGGCGCTCGGATGAACGAGCGGAGGCCGAAAAGCCTTGCCTTCCGGTAGGAAGGGACTGCGCGGAGGGTTCACAAGCGGGAAATCGCCGCGCCGTTCCTTGTGAAAAAATTGCCGCGCAAGCGACTGCTTGGCGCCGCATAGGCGGAGTCTGCGCGACCGTGAGGGGCAAAGAATCCGGAGCGCCGCATTTTTTACGGTTTTAATGATAAATTCCATTTTTGACAGACCGTGCGGGTCGCCGAAGAGGCGGTCCGCTTTTGATTTACAAATAATTAACACTTTGTCTTAAAAAAGTTCTTGACAAGACGGGAGAATAATGGTACATTAAATACAGCGTTTAGCACTTGACACGCCGGAGTGCTAATCCGAACGGCAGAAAGGAAAGGAAAAGAGATGCGCGGAGACGGAAGCGAGCTGAACGAGCGAAAAAAAATGATTCTCAAGGCCATCATTGAAGCGCACGTCCGGGAAGGGGAGCCGGTCGGCTCCAAATATCTGACGCAAAACAAGCAGATCGCGCTTTCGTCTGCTACCATTCGCAACGAGATGTCGGAGCTTGAGGAGATGGGCTATCTGGAACAGCCCCATACCTCGGCGGGGCGCGTCCCCTCGGAGTACGGCTACCGGTTTTACGTCAACAGCCTGATGCAGAAATACCGGATGTCGCAGAACGAGCTTCTCCGCATGAACGCCTTGGTGAAAAGTCGGCTCGCGGAGGTCGACAAGCTCCTCGAATCGGCGACACAGCTTGCCGCCGCGCTGACAAATTACACCTCCATCGCCGTCAAGCCGCGGCAGAGTACGCTGACCGTCGACCGCTTCAAGGCGGTGCTCCTCGACGAGGGGCGGCTGATGCTGATCATGCTGATGTCGGACGGTACGGTAAAAACGGCGCAGATCCGCTCGGAAATGACGCTCGGCGCCGATATGCTTGAGCGGCTGGAATTTGTGCTGAACAGTCAGGTCTGCGGCAAACGGGCGGAGGAAATCACGATGCCGTTGGCTCTTGCGATTGAGAAGGCCGCGGCGGAGGCCGAAAGCCTCGTCAGCCCGGTTTTGAAATGCATCTGCCAGACGCTGGAGGGCGGCGAAGGGGAAAGCGGCGAGGTCAAGATTTCCGGCGTCAATCACCTTCTCGAATACCCCGAGTATTCCGACGCGCGCAAGTTCAAGGAGCTCCTCGGCGTGCTAGAGGAGAAGCGGGATATTCTGAAGCTCGTCACCGAGACCGAAACCGAGGACGGACGCCCCCGGGTCATCATCGGCTCGGAAAACAGCGTGGAGGAAATGCAGGATTCGGCGCTGGTCTTTCAGAAAATCCGGTCGGGAGGCCGGGTTATCGGGGCCATCGGAATTTTAGGGCCGCGCAGGATGGATTATTCAAAGGTCGTTTCGACCGTAGAATATATAGCCGAAAATCTGTCGGAGCTGCTGGACGGCTCTCCGGAGCTTCCGGAGGGAAAAAAGCCTTCGGGAAACGGCGAGAATTCATAGGGAAAGGATTATGCCAGTGAGCATGAGCAACGAAGAAAAGGAACCAAAGGAAAGCGGGGCCGGAGCCGAAACCGCCGAGGAACCGAAAGCCGAAAAGGCGCCGGAGAATACCGAGAAGGCCCGGGAGGCCGAAAAGGAAGAGTCGACGCCCGACGGCGAAAAGGACGGCGGGGAGGAGGAAAAAGCCCCTCACGGAAAGAGTAAAAAGGAGGCCAAACGGGAGGAAAAAAAGCTGAAGGAAGAGAACGAAGCGCTTCGCGCGTCCCTTTCCGAGCTGAACGACAAATACACCCGGATGCTTGCCGAATACGACAATTTCCGGAAGCGAGCGCAGAAGGAGCGGGACGGCGTTTACAGCGATGCCTGCACCGACGTGCTGAAGGAAGTGCTGACCGTCAAGGACAGTCTTGAAATGGCGATGAAATTCGCCGACGACAGCGAATTTTCCCGGGGCGTCACGATGACGCTGACGAAATTCGGTGAAATTTTAAAGAAGCTCGGCGTTGAGGAATTCGGCGCCGCGGGCGACGCCTTTGACCCGAATCTGCACAACGCCATTCTTCATGCCGAGGACGAAAGCCGCGGAGAAAACGAAGTGGCCGAGGTTTTGATGAAGGGTTATAGAAGAGGCGAAAAAATCATAAGATACGCAATGGTTAAGGTTGCGAACTGAGAATATTTTCTGATACGGAGGATTATGAAAATGGAAAAAATTATAGGTATTGACCTTGGTACGACGAATTCGTGCGTAGCGGTTTACGAGGGCGGCGAGCCCGTCGTCATCCCCAACCCCGAAGGGGCGAGAACCACGCCTTCCGTGGTGGCCTTCACGAAGAACGGCGAGCGGATTGTCGGTCAGGTGGCAAAGCGTCAGGCGATTACCAACCCCGACAAGACGGTGATGTCGATCAAGCGGCATATGGGCTCCGACTACAGGGTCAGCATCGACGGAAAGAATTACACGCCTCAGGAAATTTCGGCGATGATTCTTCAAAAGCTGAAATCCGATGCCGAGGCCTATCTCGGCGGCAAGGTGAGTAAGGCCGTCATCACGGTTCCCGCCTACTTCTCCGACGCTCAGCGTCAGGCGACGAAGGACGCCGGAAAAATCGCCGGCCTTGAGGTCATGCGGATCATCAACGAGCCGACGGCGGCGGCGCTTGCCTACGGCATGGATAAGGAAAACGACCAGCGGATTATGGTCTTCGACCTCGGCGGCGGTACCTTCGACGTGTCGATTCTTGAAATTTCCGACGGCGTCTTCGAGGTTCTCGCCACAAACGGCGACACCCACCTCGGCGGGGACGATTTCGACCAGCGCGTCATCGACTGGATGGCCGACCGCTTCAAGGCGGAAAACGGCATCGATCTGAGAAACGACAAGATGGTGCTCCAGAGATTGAAGGACGCCGCCGAAAAGGCGAAGATCGAGCTGTCCGGCATGACCAGCACCAACATCAACCTGCCCTTCATCACCGCGACGGCGGCCGGCCCGCTTCATTTCGACGCCACCCTTACCCGCGCGGAATTCGACCGCATCACGGCGGATCTTGTCGACCGCTGCATGGGCCCGACCAAAAAGGCGCTTGCCGACGCGGGCGTCACTGTGAGCCAGATCGACAAGGTGCTCCTCGTCGGCGGTTCCACCCGGATTCCCGCCGTTCAGGAATCGGTGAAGAAATTCATCGGAAAGGATCCCTTCAAGGGCATCAATCCCGACGAGTGCGTGGCCATCGGCGCGGCCATTCAGGCCGGCGTTCTCGGCGGAGACGTCAAGGATCTGCTCCTGCTCGACGTTACCCCGCTGTCCCTCGGCATTGAGACGCTCGGCGGCGTCTGCACCAAGATCATCGACCGCAACACGACCATCCCGGTGAAGAAGAGTCAGGTCTTCTCCACGGCGGCTGACGGGCAGACCTCGGTGGAGATTCACGTCCTGCAGGGCGAGCGCGAAATGGCAAACGGCAACACCACCCTCGGACGCTTCGTCCTCGACGGGATCGCTCCGGCGCCTCGCGGCGTGCCGCAGATTGAGGTCACCTTCGATATCGACGCCAACGGCATTGTGAACGTTTCGGCGCTCGATAAGGGAACCGGCAAGGAACAGCACATCACCATTACCTCCTCCTCCAACATGAGCAAGGAGGACATCGACCGCGCGGTGCGCGAGGCGGAGCAGTTCGCGGACGCGGACAAAAAGGCGAAGGAAGCGGTGGAAACCAAGAACCGCGCCGAGACCTTGATTTTCCAGAGTGAGAAGACGCTCGGCGAGGTCGGCGACAAGCTCTCCGAAAACGACAAGGAAGAGGTCAAGGCCGCTATCGAAAAGCTGAAGGAAACGGTTAAGACCGACAACGTCGAGGCGATCAAGGCCGACACCGACGCGCTGGAGAAGGCCTTCTACAAGCTCTCCGAGAAGCTCTATCAGCAGACCGGAGGCGCCGGAAGCGATCCGAACGCGGGAGCCGGAAACGCCGGATCCGGATACACCGGAGCCAACAACGGAGGCGCAAACGGCGGCCCCGACGCGCAGGGCTATTACAACGCGGATTACGAGGACAAAACCGACAACGGATAAGGCGAGGGGATCCGAGCCTTAAGCAAAAGCGGGAGCTGTCGCGCCAAGGCGCGGCAGCTCCGCGGCGGTGTAAAAAGGAGTTTCCCCGCCGCGGAAAAGCCCCGGCAGGGAGATGCCGGCGGTCTTATCGGCTTGACCGGGAGGCCCCGGAGATCCCGCAGGTAAGAGCTCCCGCCTCTTCGGCGGCGGATTTTTCCGGGGTCGGCGGAGAAGCGGTACCCAAGAGACTCTCCCCTGCGCGGAAGGGCGGCTTTTTCATGAAGCCGGAATCCGGGGCCGCTTCCCCAACGCGCGGGAAGGCGCGGCGTCGGTCTGCGGGACAAATAAAAAGAACGAAAAAAGAAAGCGCCGGACGGGGATAAGAGAAAAATTTTCCCACGGCGGCGGAAAAACCTGTTTTCCAAACGGGAACGGTGAGGAACATGGCGGATAAAAGAGATTACTATGAAGTCCTCGGCCTGAAAAAGGGCGCGGGGGACGATGAAATAAAGAAGGCCTATCGGAAGCTGGCAAAGCAGTATCATCCCGATATGAACCCCGGCGACAAGGTCGCGGAGGAAAAATTCAAGGAAGTCAACGAGGCGTATGCGGTTCTTTCCGACCCCGATAAAAAGGCCAAATACGACCAGTTCGGCCATGCCGCCTTTGACCCCACGATGGGAGGCGGCGGAGGCGGAGGCTTCGACTTCGGCGGATTTGATTTCGGCGATATTTTCAGCAGCTTCTTCGGAGGCGGCGGGGGAGGCTCCACCCGTCGGAACGGGCCGATGCGCGGGGAGGATCTGCAGTGCCGGATTACCCTGACCTTCGAGGAGGCGGCCTTCGGCTGTAAAAAGGACGTCAGCTACGGGCGCGTGGAGCGCTGCTCGGAGTGCGGAGGAAGCGGTGCGGCAAAGGGAACCTCGCCCGAAACCTGCCCGACCTGTGGAGGAACCGGACAGGTTCGCACGGCGCAGAGAACGGCGTTCGGCGTCTTTCAGTCGACGCATCCCTGCGAAAATTGCCGCGGGATGGGGAAGATCATCCGCACCCCCTGCCGGAACTGCAACGGCAAGGGCTACGTAAAGATTCAGAAAAAGATTACCGTCACCATTCCGGCGGGAATTGACGACGGGGAATATATGCGGGTCGGCGGTCAGGGAAACGAAGGCCGCAACGGCGGCCCGGCGGGCGATTTGATTGTGGCGGTGAGCGTCCGGAAGCACACGATTTTCGAGCGCGACGGAAGCACCCTCTACTGTGAAATCCCCATCACCTTCGTCGAGGCGGCGCTGGGCGCCGAAATCGACGTGCCGACTCTTACCGGAACCGCGAAATATACGATTCCGGAGGGAACGCAGACCGGAACGACCTTTACCCTGCGCGGGGAAGGCGTCGTATCGACGAGAACCGGCCGGAAGGGAGACCTCGTTTTCCGTGTTCTTGTCGAGGTACCGAAGAGTCTGAGCGAGAAGCAAAAGCAGCTGCTGCGTGATTTTGCCGATGAGAGCGGGCAAAAGAATTACGCAAAACGGCAGTCGTTTTTCAAGAAGATGAAGAAATAAGGGTGAGCTTCGAATGGGAAAATGGACACAGATTCGGGTCGGCTGTAAAACGGAGGATCTGGACACCGTTTGCGCGGTGATGAGCATGATCGAAAACGGCCTGATGATCGAAGACGCCAACGAGATCGACCGGATGCAGACCTGCTACGGCGAGCTGATCGACGAGGAAATGAAAAAGGCCGACCGGACGCACGGGGCGGTCAGCATCTATCTGCCGGAGGAAAAAAGCGTGACCGACGCGGTCGCCTTTATCCGGGAACGGCTGGGGGCGCAGGGAGTGGAATTCTCTCTGACGCTCGACGACAAGAAGGAAGAGGACTGGGCGGATTCCTGGAAGCAGTATTATAAGCCGGTGCGTATCGGCCATCGGCTCCTTGTCGTGCCGACATGGGAGGAAGTCCCCGCCGGGAAGGACGATCTGGTGCTCCGGATGGATCCCGGCATGGCGTTCGGAACCGGGACGCACGAGACGACGCGCCTCTGCGCCATGCTCCTTGAAGAATATATGAAGCCCGGCGCACGGGTGCTCGATATCGGAACCGGGAGCGGGATTCTCGCCATCGCCGCCGCCAAGCTGGGCGCCGGACAGGTCAACGCCTACGATATCGATCCGGTCGCGGTGCGGGTGGCCAAGGAAAACGCCGAAGAAAACGGCTGTGAAAGGATCGTTTGCGGCGTCTCCGATTTGCTGACCGGTGTCGATCTTGCCGGCGGGCGCTATGATTTTGTCTGCGCCAACCTCGTGGCCGACATCATTCTCCGCATGGCGGGGGATATCCTCCGCTATCTGGCCCCCGGCGGCCTCCTCGCCGTTTCCGGCATCATCGACCGGCAGGCGGAGGAAGTGAAGAAGGCGCTGGAGGACGGCGGGCTGACCTTCTGCCTTCTGAGAGAGGAAAACGACTGGAACGCGATGCTGTTTACAAGGAAAGGATGAAAAGCGGCGCACCCGAGCGGGCTTGCCAAAATAGGAGTACCTGAGTCGGTGTACCCGGGTGGACTTGCCGGAAAAGAATTTTCCGAGCAGGTCGTTCAAAAGAAGCCGTTTCGCACGGGAAAGCAAAGTCCCCGACGGTTTGCCGCGCTTCCTGCTGAGCAGGTAAGAAAAACATTGACTGGGAAGCCGGTCGCGCAAGCGCTTTTTCGCTTGTACGACCGGCCATTTTTCTGTTTGGACTGTCTTATTGCGACAGCCTTTTTTCGTTAAAGACAAAAAGCGCCACGAATGAGAGTTTATTCATCATTCCCGGGTAAAATAAAGGTATTCTGACCCGGAGGGATGAAAAATGGAAAAGAT
>CANQQT010000082.1 GCA_947626065.1 uncultured Clostridia bacterium
TACTTGAATTGAACCGCCGTATGCCGAACGGCACGTACGGTGGTGTGAGAGGGCGGAGCTATTCCGCCCTACTCGATCGTCGGCCCTTTCAAGGCCGCAAGTTTCTTGCCGCACGCCCCCGCCGCTGTTTTTTGCGCCATGCCCGCCGAGCCCCGCCGCGCCTTTTTCCTCCCGCGCAGGGCCTTTTCCACGCACACGTGGCTCTCTCATAAGAGAAAAGAGCTCTTTTCCATTTTGCCCGTGCGAGCGCTTGTCCCTCCCCCCCCGCGCACCCAATTTCCGCCGACGCATATACTGAAATGAAACCATCGGAAAGGAAAAGGCGCCGGAACGCTCCCGCAGAGAGTCTGAGGAGAGAAACCGGCGCCGGTCAAGCGCTCTATGAAAAACCGTCTGACGGTCCGCCGCGTCCGGGAGGGGCAAGGCCCCGAGGAAATCGCCCAAAGCGCCGGAATCCCGCTGAAAAAGCTGCTCGACGATAACGGGCTGACGCCGGGGGATTCCCTCGTCCCGGGGCAGGAGCTGGTCCTGCTTTTCCCCGAAAAGACCCTCACCGTAGAGGAGGGCGACAGCCTCTATTCCCTCGCAAAAGAAAACGGAACCACCGTCCGCGCCTTTCTCCGAGACAACCCGAGCCTGCGGGGCAATCCCCTGCTGTACCCCGGTCAGACCCTCGCCGTCCCGCCGCCAAAAGGGGAAGGGCGGGGCATTCTCGTGAACGGATACGCCTATCCCTTCATCGAACGCCCCACCCTTGACGCCTTCCTCCCCTATCTCACCTACCTCACCGTCTTCACCTACGGCTTTACCGAGGAGGGAGCGCTGATTTCTCCCGAGGGAGCCGGGGAGCTCACCGAGGCCGCCCGAAGGGCCGGGGCCGGGAGCCTGCTCCTCCTCTCGACGCTGGGAGAGGACGGAAATTTCAACAACGAAGCGGCAAGCCGCCTGTTTGAGGATGAGGGGGCGCAGAATCGCCTCTTTGAAGAGCTGCTTGCGGCGCTGGAAAGGGAGGGCTACAGCGGCGTCGAGGTCGATTTTGAATTTCTGGGAAGGGAAAACGCCGCGCCCTATCGGCGCTTTTTGGGGAGATTGAAGGAGGCGCTGGGAGAGCAATATTTGCTCTTCGCCGCGCTGGCGCCCAAGACCTCCGACAGTCAGCCGGGGGCCCTGTATGAGGGGCACGATTACCGCGCCATCGGAGAGGTCGCCGACTTCGTCCTTTTGATGACCTATGAGTGGGGATACCGCTACGGCCCGCCGATGGCGGTGGCCCCCGCCGATAAGGTGGAAGAGGTCGTTTCCTATGCGGTCACAAGAATCCCGCCCGAAAAAATTCTCCTCGGACTGCCGAATTACGGATACGACTGGCCGCTCCCCTTCGTGAAAGGGGAAACGGAGGCCGAATCGCTCTCGGTTGAAGGAGCCCTCGACCGTGCGCGGGAAACCGGGGCGGTCATCGAGTTCGACCCGGTCAGTCAGGCACCCTATTTTCACTACCGGGAAGGAGAGACAGAGCATACCGTTTGGTTTGAGAGCGCGGGAAGCGCCGAGGCCAAGCTGAAACTGGTCGAGGACTTCGGCCTCGCAGGGGTTTCGGTCTGGAACATTATGAAGGCCAATCAAGCCCTTTGTCAGACCCTCAACGGAAGGGAAGAAATCGCCGACCCGTAGTCAGCCCCGACGGAAAGGGGAAATCGTCGACCCGTAGTCAGCCCCGACGGAAAGGGAAAATCGCCGACCCGTAGTCAGCCCCAACGAAAGGGATAATTGCCTACCTGTGAGTCAGCCTCCAACGGAAGGGAAGAAATCGCCAATCCGTGAAAAGATTGCGGAAGGAAAAGGCGCCGAGCGGAGAAAATTATGCCGAGGGGCATAAAATTCATAGGGAAGCGCCCCCACCGGGGAGGCCTGCGTCAGAGCCGACCGATCCCCGCCATCATCAGCCCCCGCTTGCCGCCGGTGGCACGGTGGGAAAAGAAGAGCGCACACGATGAGCCGGTGCAGAAGCCGCTGGTGAAGAGATTTTCCTCCCGAAGCCCGCAGGCAAGGAGAATCGAGCGGTTCATCGCCGGAAGGTCGGCGGTGTAACGCCCCGCGCCGGTGCGAAGGATATGGGGAAGGCAGAGGGAGGAGAAGGAGGAGGCCGAAACCGCCGCGACAAAGGGATCGTCGACCTCGTAACAGCAGGGGTGAATGCAGGGCCCGATGGCGGCGACGGTGCGCTCCGGCCTTGCCCCGAGGGAGACCATCGCCGCAAGACAGGAGGCGGCCACACCGGCCACCGTTCCCCGCCAACCGGCGTGCGCGGCGCCGACGACGCCGGCGGCCCGGTCGGAAAAGAGAATCGGGACGCAGTCGGCGGTTTTCACGGCAAGAAGAAGCCCCGGCGTGGCGGAAACGAAGCCGTCGCAGACAAAACCGGCCCCCGATTCACCGCCGGAGGGTGGGCAGTCTCCGCCGCTTTCGCTCAAAGGAGAATCCGAAGGCAGATTTCGCCCGCCGCTTTCGCTCAAAGGAGAGTTTGACGGCAGACCGCGCCCGCCGCATCCGCTCACAGGCGAATCCGACGGCAGATTTTGCCCGCCGCCGCCGTTCAAAGCCGACTCTTCGCAAACGGAATCGCCGCGGAAGAAAACGCCGGGCGAATCCCCGACCCGGACGGCGCGGATTTTTCCGGCCCCGTCAAGCGAAACCGAAAGAATCTCCCGCCCGTGTACCTGTTTGGCGCAAATCAGACGGTTCGCCGGGAAGCCGAGCGCCTCGGCAAAGCGCCGACGGTTGAGAAGCACGTGCTGACTGACCCCGGACGCCCCTGTCCCGAAGGGCCCCGCCTCGGCGCCGAGGTCGAGGGTGGCAAAAATCCCCTCGCTCACCCCGCCGAGCCGCGTCGAAAAGCCGTGCGGAACGCCGAGCGCCGGGCAGGTAAGAAGGGGAAGAGGGGAGGACGTCAGGGAAAAGCCGCTGAGATAAAGAGACGATCGGTTCATGCCTACTCCTTCGAGCGGGGAGTCCCCACGGGGACGCCGCCGAATTTTTTGTGAAATTTTCCTTCCCGCGAATATTCCCGGAACGCATGACGAAAATAAAAGAGAGCCGAAAAGGCAAGCGCGGGAGGAAGTCCCGGGAAGGACGGTATTTTTCATGACGTGTAAACGGGGAGATATCTTTTACGCCGATTTGAGCCCGGTGGTCGGGTCGGAGCAGGGAGGCTTGCGGCCGGTGCTGATTATACAGAACGACGTCGGCAATCGCTATAGCCCGACGGTCATCGCCGCGGCCATCACCAGCCGCCTCGGGAAGGCCAAGCTGCCGACGCACATAGACGTAAGCGCCGCTACATCGACGGTGGGAGGAGAAAGGCCGGGGCTTTCGAGGGATTCGGTGATTCTGCTGGAGCAGGTGCGCACCATCGATAAGCGGAGGCTCCGTGAGAAGATGGGACACCTCGACGACGCCGTCATGACCCGCGTCAATGAGGCCATCGCCGTCAGCTTCGGACTCGAAAGAGGAGAGCGCCCGCCGACCGCCGAGGGATAAGCGCCGGTTTTCGCATGGGAAAACGCGGAGCCGCTGACTTTGGGGAAAAGGCGGAGCCTTGGCTTTTGAAAAATTGCGCCGCCTGCCTTCGCGGATAACGCGCCGCCCGCAGGGCGGAAGCTTCCGTGACGACCGACAGTAGCGGAAATTTCATGCTGTCCGCAGGGCGGAAAATTTTGCGCCGCCCGCAGGGCCGAAAAGAGGAATCCCGTTATTTCCCCGCGCCGTTTTTCGGATCCCGGACGGCCCGCAGACGGGGAGCGCATAAGAAAAGGCCGAGGAGGAGAAGAAGCGGGAAAACCGAGGCAAAGAGCATTCCCATTTTCAGGTTGCCGCCGAAGCGGTCGGCGACAAAGCCGACGGTTCCGGTGCCGATAATACAGCCGAGGTCACCGGCGACGGCGAAAGGCCCGTACATCAGCGTGCCGCCGCGAGGGCAGAGCCTCGCCGAAAGACTGAGAGTCCCCGGCCAGAGCACGCCGACCGAGAAGCCGCAGAGGGCGCAGGCGGCGAGATTCACGCCGGGATGAGGGGCAAGAGAGGCGAGAAGATAGGCGGCAAGGCAGAGAACGCCGCTTACCGTCATAAAGGCCGGAAGGGAAACACGGCGGCTGAGAAGGGAGTAGAGAAGACGCACCGCACCGGTGAAGAGGCCGAAGAGACAGGGCCCGGCGAGGTCGCCGATCGACTTTTCAACACCGAGACTCTTCTCGGAAAAGGCCGACGCCCATTGGCTCATCCCGAGCTCGGCGGCCCCGGCGCAGAAAATCAGAAGAGCGAAGCAGAGGAAGGTCGGATCGGAGAAAAGCTCCCGCAGCGTGGCCCCCTCCCCGTCCTTGCCCGGCTTGTTCAGAGGAACGCGGAGGAAGAGAAAGGCGTCAAAAAGGGGAAGCAGCGCCCAGATGCCCGCTAAAATCCGCCAGTTTGAGAGGGAAAAGAGCGAGAAAAAGAGGGTGCTGAAAAGAACGACGCCCGCCTGACCCCAGCAGTAGAAGGAGTGCAGAAGGCTCATCGAGCCGGACTTGCTGTCGGAGGGACAGGCTTCAATGACGGGGCTGATGAGAACCTCGATCAATCCGCCGCCCGCCGCCGAGAGAAAGGAGGAGAGGAGAAGGCCGGAGAAAGGCGGGAGAAGATAGGGAAAGAGCGCGTAACCGGAAAGCCCCGCCGCCGAGAGAAGCTGACCCGCGACAAGAAGTCGGCGGTAGCCGATGCGGTCGGCGAATTTCGCCGCCAGAAGATCGACGGTGAGCTGAGTGATGAAATTGAAGGCCGAAAGGAAGGCCAGACGCTCAAGGGAAACGTCGAAAATGTTCTGAAAGGTGACGAAGAGGAGAGGCGCGTAGTTGTTGACGGTGGCCTGAACGATGTAGCCGAGGTAACAGGCGACCTTCGTCGGCTTGAAGCGGGCAGTATTTTCCATAAGAACCTCAAAAGAAAACGGTACTCTTCATTATACCACCGAAAGCGGGGACTGTCAATCGGCGGGCGAATTTTTTCTGCCGAGGAGGGGAAAAAAGGAGATTTTTCTTCTCACCGGCTCAGATTTTACAGTTTATTTATATTTTTTACAAAAAAAGAGATGACAAATCGCCAAAAATATGGTATAATGAAAATGCAGGAAATCTGCAAATACCGTGTAAAGGTGGTACTGTTATGAAGATCAACATCATCGGACGCCGTATGGAGGTGGAGGAAAAGCTCCGGGAGAGAATTTTCCGGAAGCTGGAGAAGTTCGACCGGTATTTTAAGGACGACGCCGTGGCCTATGTCACGCTGAGTCACGAAAAGAATGCCGAACGCCTCGAGCTCACCGTCTCAAGCAACGGAACGCTTTACCGGAGCGAGGAACGGGACGTGACCTTCGCCAACGCTCTCGACACCGCCATCGACACCATCGAGCGGCAGATTCGGAAGAATAAGACGAGGCTCGAAAAGCGGCTGAGAGAGGGAGCGCTGAAGGATTTGCCGGTCGAGGCGGCGGAGGAGGACGAGCCCTTCCGCATCCGGGAAAAGACCTTTGTGCTGAAGCCGATGTCGCCGGAGGAGGCGATTCTCCAAATGAACCTGTTGGGGCATGAATTCTATATGTTCCTCAATTCCGACACCGGCGCCGACGCCGTGGTCTATAAGAGAAGGGACGGAGGCTACGGCCTGATTCTCCCCGAAAAGTAAAGAGGAGGATCCGCCGGAGCGGCAAAATGCAGCTCAGAGGCCGAAAAAAGCATAAACAAGCTTGAAGCCGGGCCGACCCGGAGTCATGAAAATTCCCCCGCTTTTGAGGGCCGCGCGAAAATCGCGCGGCCCTTTTTCAAGCAAAATCCGCGCCGCAGGAATCCCATGCCCACAAGCGGTTTACTTCCGCCGTCCTCGCCGCTCACCGCGTTTCTCCACTTCCCATAAGACCGAGCCCCACTCCGTTCGCCGCACGCACACGCCCGCAAGCGTTTCGCTCCCGCCGCCCCGCCGCTCGCCGCGCCTTTTTGTGTCGCTTTGACCCACGAGTCCGGGCCGCCGCATCCCTCGCTGTGTTTTTGCCTCTTTTTATAGACCGACCCAGCCCCGCCGGCGGTTTCTTTCGCCCAAAAGAAAAAATTTTCTTTTTCCTCTTAACAAAAGGCAAAGGACGTGGTATAATGGAGGGGAAAGCTTTTGAATATATGCGGAGGGAAAACATGGACGAAGGAGAGGTCGCAGTCATCCTTTTTCCGGAAGCGGAAGAGCTGAAAAAGGAGGCCGAAAGGCTGAAAATCGAATTGTCAATGCTTTTTGAGGAGCGCGACGAGCTGAGATACGTCATCTGCAAAAACCTTGAAGCCGCGTATATGCTCAAGGTCGGAGGACTGGAATATCAGGCTTATAAGGCGCAGTGTCAGGCGCTTCGGTTGAAACGGAAGGCCGAACTCATTCAGGCAAGACGCAACCGGCAGGAAAGAGTCGTTGAGAAGGAGATCGAAGAGACCCTTGATAGGGAATTTGCCGAGTATCAGCAAAGGCTGAAGGAGCAGAGCGAAAAGCTGAACGAGGCGCTGAGAAGGAGCCGAATGGAGGCTCTGTCGGAGGAGGAGACGCGGGAGATAAAAAAGCTGTATCGTGAGGTGGTGAAAAGGCTTCACCCCGACCTCAATCCCGGCGCGGCGGAGGAGGAGAGAAGGCTCTTTGAAAATGCGGTAGAGGCCTATCAAAGCGGGGATTTGACAGCCCTCCGCGCCATACGGGACGCGATAGGAGAGGGAGAGAATTATGAAAAAACCGACGCGGTGGCGGAGCTCATCCGAACCGTCGAGCGACGAGAGGCCTCGCTGAAAAGGATACGGGAAGAGATAGAAAAAATCAAGAGCGAATTTCCCTATACCGCGAAGGAGCTCCTCGAAGACGAAAAGAAAATCGCCGAAACGAGGCAGTGGCTGGAGCAAACCAAGGAGGCCTATCGGAAACAGGCGGAGTATTGGCGGGAAAAAATCAAAGAAATGTTGAGGGAAGAAAATGGCGGATATTGTTAAAGGAGAGGCAGGGGAGCTGATCGGCCTCCTGCATGGGAAGAACGGGGAAGGGGTAATTCCCGTGCCCTACGAAAGGGACATTTTTCTCTTCGATACGACCGTGGCCGGAACCACCCATATCGAAGGAATCGAGGAGCTGGAGCCCTATTTGAAGGAAGGAGATCGACTGTCCTTTTTCCGGGAGCCGGACAACAGCTACGATCAGCAGGCCATCGTCATCAAGACGCCGAAAGGCGTCAAAATAGGCTATGTACCGAGGAAGGATAATCTGATTTTTTCCCGATTGATGGACGCCGGAAAGCTCCTGTTCGGGAAAATCAGCGGGAAGGAAAAAAAGGGCCGCTGGGTAAAAATCGATATCCAAGTGTTCTTACATGAGTAAAAAAGAAAAGGGAAAAGCTCTGCCGACAGCCCCGCCGGGCCATCGGAGACCGCTTTGATCCGGCAACCGGGCCGCGCGAATTTTGCGCGGCCCTTTTTCAAGCAAAATCCGCGCCGCAGGGATCAAAAAAGGCGCCGAGCGATTGCCCGGCACCCGATGAAAACTCAACGAAAAAATCACACCCTATGCGTCCACGGCCATATCCTCGGAAAGCCGCTATCCTCAGGCGAAGCCCGCGCCGTCCGCCCATAGGGGAACCATCATTTCTTTGCTGCTTCCTCTTCTTTTTCCTTTTCCTCCTCTTGCTCCGTTGCCTCCTCCGGCTCCATCTGCGAAATCGAGAGGGCAAAGTCGTGGCGAATCGGCTTCCAGCCGACGCGGCGGAAGAGCGCGAAAATGGCCAGAGGAACCTCAATCAGATCGAACCAAGGCCAGAGAAAAAGGAAGAAAATCAGGCGAGCCTTCGAGCCGAAGAGGCGGAGATGCTTCCTCTCCCGAAGAAGGGCTATTCCGCCCCCGAGCACGCTCCCGGCCCAGAAGGTGGCGAGGGAAACGACGGCGGAAAGAAGAAGATGCCGCAGGGCTTCTTCCGGGAAGCCCGCCGAAATCAGCCCCGAA
>CANQQT010000083.1 GCA_947626065.1 uncultured Clostridia bacterium
TTTGCGCATCGCAGGTTTTTCTTTGTTCAAAACGAGTTGCCCGCGCCGAAAAGGGATCTTTTCGCAGCCCTTTACACACCTGCGGTGGGCATTTGCGCATCGCAGGTTTTTCTTTGTTCAAAACGAGTTGCCCGCGCCGAAAAGGGATCTTTTCGCAGCCCTTTACACGCCTGCGGTGGGCAACTTGCGCGCCGCAGGTTTTTCTTTATCCAAAACGAGTTGCCCGCGCCGAGAGGGGTCTTTTCGTAACCCGTTCAAAAAGATCGGCAAGCGACGTCGGGCGCTTGCCGATTTTTCCTTCTTCACGCTTCATGGAAGCCCTCCATTTTTACCGCTCACGAAAGGAATCGCCATGGAAAATCTTTCGCCCCTTCTGAAAGAGACCGTCGCCCCCGTCTGCCGCTGGTATGAGGCGCACCGAATTCCCCTGCCGTGGCGGGATAACCCGACGCCCTACGCCGTCTGGATTTCCGAAATCATGCTCCAGCAGACGAGAATTGAGGCCGCGCTCCCCTATTACCGCCGCTTTATGGAGGCCCTGCCGACGGTAGAGGCGCTCGCCGCCGTCGACGGGGAAGCACTGCTGAAGCTCTGGCAGGGGCTGGGATATTACAGCCGCGCCAAAAATCTCAAAAAGGCCGCGATCCTTCTCACCGTAAAGTACGGGGGAAACCTCCCCGAGGAGGCGAAGGAGCTGAAAACCCTGCCCGGAATCGGAGATTACACCGCCGGAGCGATTGCCTCCATCGCCTACGGGAAGCCGGAACCGGCGGTCGACGGAAACGTCCTCCGCGTCGTGACGCGATTGGCCGCCTGCCGGGAGGACGTCATGCGGATGAGCGTCCGGGGGGAGGTCACGCGAGCCCTCCGGGAAGTCTATCCGAGCGGAAAAGAGGCCGCCCGCTATACCGAGGGCCTGATGGAGCTGGGCGAGCGGGTCTGCCTCCCGAACGCCGCGCCGCTCTGCGAGGAATGCCCCCTCCGGGGACTCTGTAAAGCCTTCGCCGCCGGGGAAACGCTCGCCTACCCCGTCCGGGGCGGGAAGAAGGCGCGGCGGGTGGAGGAAAGAAGCGTTTTTCTCCTGAGATATAAAGGAAAATACGCGATCCAAAAGCGCCCGCCGAGCGGACTCCTCGCCGATACGTGGGAGCTGCCGAATTGCCTCGGATGGGAGCCGACCGACGCGCCCTTTCTCGCCGACTGCGGAATCGGGCCGGAGGATCTCCGCCCCTGCGGGGAGGGGAAGCACCTGTTCAGCCATATCGAGTGGAGAATGAAGGGCTTTTTTGCCGAATGCCGGAAGGCGGCGGAGGACTTCGTCTGGGTGACGGAGGGGCAGATCCGCGAAAAATACGCGATTCCCTCCGCCTTTGCGGCCTTTTTGTCGAAAATAAAATGAACTCAGCTCCGACGGAAAACCCCGGCGGAGCGATGGGAGGAAGGCTTATGGAGCTGAAAACCGTGGCAATATATCACTGCGACTTCCCGGGAAAATTCGGAATCCCGAGACAGAGCGGGCTGGTCAAAAGCCTTGAAGGGAAGGTCGTATTCGAGAAGGAATATGCTTCCCCCGAAGCCTGCCGGGGATTGGAGGGCTTCAGCCACATCTGGCTCCTCTGGGGCTTTTCGGAGGCGAAAAGGAGCGGAAATTCCCTCACCGTCCGCCCGCCCCGCCTCGGAGGGAATAAAAGAGTCGGCGTGTTCGCCACCCGATCCCCCTTCCGGCCCAATCCGATCGGACTGAGCTGCGTCGAGCTCGTCGGAATCCGGGAAGGGAAGGAGGGAGTCGTGCTGGAGGTCAGAGGAGGGGATCTGATGGACGGAACCCCCGTTTATGACGTCAAGCCCTACCTGCCCTTTGCCGACAGCGTGCCGGAGGCAAGGGAAGGCTTCGCCGGGGAGGTGAAGGAGGACGCCCTCGCCGTGGCGATTCCGGAAAACCTCCTCGAAAGAGTGCCGGAGGAGAAGAGGGGGGCCCTGCGGGAGGTGCTGAGAGGCGACCCGAGGCCGGGCTACCACAGCGACGGGGAGAGAGTCTACGGCTTCCCCTTCGCAGGAAAGGAAATCCGCTTTGTCGTCAAGGACGGCCTCCTCACCGTCACCGATATCCTCTGAGCAAAAGCTCCCGCCGCACGCGCATATACCCGCGACACGTGCGCCCGAACCGTGAATTTCATGTCCGCCGGGCATTCCCGCGCCCACGTGCGCCACACACGCGCATATATATAAATAGGAAGAAACCCGCGCCGCACCGCACCGCGAAACTCACCCCGCCGTGCGCCCGAACCGTGAATTTCACGCCCGCCGGGCATTCCCGCGCCCACGTGCGCCACACACGCGCATATATAAATAGGAAGAAAAGCCGACGCCCCGCCGGCTTTTTTCACTTCCCGATTATTTCGGCTTGGCGCGGAAGAGAAGAGCCGAGAGAAGCCCGAAAACCATCGCGGCGGTGATGCCGCCCGCCGTCCCGGATAGCCCGCCGGTCAGCGCTCCCAAAAGCCCCATTTCCCCCACCGCACGCTCGACGCCCTTGGCGAGGGAATAGCCGAAGCCGGTAAGAGGCGTCGTCGCGCCGCAGCCAGCCGCCTTGACAAGCGGCTCATAGAGGCCGAGGGCGGTAAGAGCCACCCCCGCCACCACGTAGGAAACGAGAATGCGGGCGGGCGTCACCTTCGTTTTGTCGATGAAAATTTGAGCGACGGCGCAGAGAAGTCCGCCGACGAGGAAGGCGAGAAGAAAACGCGAAAGTGTCGGATTCATAAATTGCGCTCCTTTGTGATGCGGATAAGATGCGCGATTCCCGGAATGCTGTTCCCTTGAAGAAGGGACTTCCGGCTCATCAAAGCGCCGGTGGCGACAAAGAGAATGTCGTGAAATTCCCCGCGTTCCAATTTCGGAAGAAGGAAGGAGGAGAGAACGCAGGCGGAACAGCCACAGCCCGAGCCACCGGCGTGCGCGTCCTGTTTTTCCCGGTCGTAGATGAGAAGGCCGCAGTCGAAGAAATTGGAGGTCGGGAAGCCGGAGGAGGAAAGCGAGTCGGTGAGAATGGCGTGCCCCTCATAGCCGAGGTCGCCGGTGAAAATACCGTCGAAGTCGGAAGGAGAGCTGCCGGAGAGGGAAAAATAGCGGGAAAGCGTGTCGAAGGCGGCGGGAGCCATCGCCGCGCCCATGTTGTTTGCGTCGGTGACGCCGCGGTCGACGATTCGACCCGGGAGAAGGGAGGTGATATAGGCTCCCGGCCCATCCCCCAAAAGGAAGGCCGCCGCGCCGGTCACCGTCCACTGAGAGGTGGGAGTCCGAAGAGCGGCGTATTCGACGGGAAAGCGGAATTGACGCTCCGCCGTGCAGTTGTGGGAGGAGGTGACGGCGGCAACGGTCGAGGCCCCCGTCGCGTTGAGGTAGAGAGTCGCAAGAATCAGAGCCTCGGCGGAGGTCGAGCAGGCGCCGTAGAGGCCGAAATAGGGAGAGGGAACGTCAAGAAGACCGAAGGAGGAGCCGGTGCATTGATTGATGAGATCCCCGGCGAAGACGGCGTCGATGCCGGAGGAGGAAAGGCCGGCCTTGGTCAGGGCGAGATTGAGAGCGACGTGCTGCATCTCACTCTCCGATTGCTCCCACGTCTCTTGACCGAAACGGTCGGTTTCGTCGTGGAAGTCGAAGAGGGAGCCGAGAGGCCCCGCGTGCTCTTTTTTGCCGACCGCCGACGCGTGGGAAAAGATCGAAGGGCAGAATTTTGGAACCAGAATGCCGTTTTTCATCGAAGTCTCCTTGATAAAAAAGTTTTGAAAAGCTGAAAAATGCCTTGAAAAAGAAGCCGCCCGCCGCCATAAGCATCCCGCCGCAATTTAGCCAAAACGCGTCACAACAAGCGCCAGCCCCGCCATATTCTCAAGCGCCCACCGCCGCCGCCGGGAACCGCGCCACCGCAAGCTACCATTTTCCTGTTTTTAAAATCCCGCCGCCGCGCGTGCTTTTCCTTTTTTT
Organism: uncultured Clostridia bacterium; assembly: GCA_947626065.1. Lineage (GTDB taxonomy): Bacteria > Bacillota > Clostridia > Oscillospirales > CAG-272 > Colimorpha_A. The sequence goes on from CANQQT010000083.1 coordinate 3,988, forward strand.
ACGCCGTTGAATTTTTCCAAACCGCAAAGCGGAATTTTTAACGAAGCCCGAGACGGGTGAGCAAAAAGAGGATAACGCCCCAGAGAGCGGAGGCCGCCGAGCCGTAGAGAATGACCGGCCCGGCGATGACGAAGAGACGGGAGCCGAGGCCGAGAACAAGCCCCTCGTCCCGGCCGTCGATGGCGGGAGATACGACGGCGTTGGCGAAGCCGGTGATGGGAACAAGAACCCCGGCGCCGCCGAAGCGGGCGAGGCGATCAAAAATGCCGATGCCGGTGAGAAGAGCGGTGAGAAAAATCAGCGTCACGGGAACGAGAATTTTCCCCTGCTCCGAAGGAAGACCGAGGGAGGAATAGAGGAGGGAAAGCCCCTCGGCGAAGGCGCAGACAGCCCCGCCGACGAGAAAAGCCCGCGCCGTATCGGCCAAAAGAGAGGATTTTTTCGCGCGGCCCTCCGCGTATTTGGCGTAAGCGGTCGATTTCTTCATGCGTAGACCCCTTTCAAAAAGAGATTCGTCAGGAAAAGTATCGGCAAATCGCGCGGCTTTATTCATAAACCGGGGAAAATGAAATTTTCGGAAGCAAAAATCTGCAAAAGCACCCCGCCGTTGCCCACACCGCAAAATCGGCTCCCGCATACCCGCCCAAGCGTGCGCCCCCGAAAATACCGCCGCCCAGCGCGCCGCATCGCGAAAACCGGCCCCTGCCACGCACTCCCGCGCGTCCCACGCTGTCGCACCGCGAAAAACCGACCCCGAAACCCTACCAAGCGCCGCCGCCCCACGAAAAACTGACTCCGGCCTCTTAACCCCGGCCACGTCAAAACTCATTTCAGCCGAGCCGCGCCCGCCGCGCCGCGAAAGGACGCCACCCAAACACCGCCGCACCGTGAAGAAAACCGCCGCCCAAGCCCCGCCGCACCGCCAAAACCCGCCCGCCGCGCGGCCCGCGCCGAAAAAAATTCGGATTTTTTCAAAAAATATTGACTTATGCCGAAAAATATAGTATAATTTTATAGATTGCACGTGACGCGTACCCAAATTCCCGAGAATAGAGGAGGGAAGGGGAAGCGCAAAACCTTCGACCGTATAAAAGGGGGAATTCTTTTTGCCGGATCCGTTATGGGGTCAGCTCCTGTTTCAACTGATTTTAATCCTTGTCAACGCCTTTTTCGCCTGCTCGGAGATCGCGGTGGTCTCGCTGAGCGAAAAGAAAATTGAAAAACTCTCGGAAGAGGGAGACAAAAAAGCGGAGCGATTGCTCGGAATGCTGAAAAAGCCCGAGAGATTTCTCTCGACGATCCAGATCAGCATCACGCTGGCCGGATTTTTGGGCTCCGCCTTTGCAGCCGAAAACTTCGCCGGGAAGCTCACAAGATGGCTCTACGTCGACCTCGGCTTTACGGCGATCGGGGAGAGAACGCTGAATACCGTGTCGGTCATCGTCGTCACCCTGCTCCTCTCCTATATCACCCTCGTCATCGGGGAGCTGGTGCCGAAGAGAATCGCCATGAAGCAGCCGGAAAAGGTCGCGCGCGGCGTCTGCGGAGTCATTTCCTTCGCGGCGGCGGTGGCAAGGCCGGTGGTTTGGCTCCTCTCCGCCTCGACAAACGGCGTGCTACGCCTTTTGAGAATCGACCCGAACGATAAGGAAAACGCGGTGACCGAGGAGGAAATCCGACTGATGGTCGACGCCGGGGAAGAGGGCGGAAGCATTGAGACGAACGAAAAGGAAATGATTGAAAACATTTTCGAGTTCAACAATACCACGGCGGCCGACATCATGGTACACAGAACCGAGATGACGGCGATCGACAGCAAAACCACCGACGCCGAGATTTTGGCGATCATAAATGAGACGGGATACTCCCGATTCCCGGTCTATGAGGAAACCGTCGACAGCATCGTCGGAATCCTGAGCACAAGAAAATTCCTGCTGAACCGCTGTTCTCCCGACCCGAAGCCGCTGGCCGAGCTGGTTTACGAGCCCTATTTCGTGCCGGAATCGGTCCGCGCCGACGCGCTGTTCCGGGATATGCAGAGCCGAAAATCCCACATGGCGGTCGTTCTGGACGAGTACGGAGGAACCTCCGGACTGGTCACAATGGAGGATCTGCTGGAGCAGATCGTCGGAAACATCTACGATGAGACCGACGACCAGAGCGAGGAGGAGCAGAAAATCGTCAAGCTGAGCGAATACGTCTACCGGATTCAGGGAAGCGTCGAGCTGAGCGAGATCGAGGAGGCACTGGGAATCGATTTCAGCGAGGAGGACGACGAGTTCACCACGCTGTCGGGCCTGATTTTCAGCCGATTCACCACCATTCCCGCCGACGGGGAAACGCCGGAAATCGAAATCGACCGACTGCATATTCAGGTCGAGAGCATCGTGGAGCACCGAGTTGTGTCGGCGCTGGTCGAGCTCCTGCCCGAAATGGAGGAAGTCGTGGACGAAAAGGAGGAGAAGCGCCGCGAGCCCTGATCCCAAAGCGCTTTCCCGACGCCCACAGCCCTGCCCGGAATGACTCTAACCCTTTGCGGAGCCTTTCCCGGATTCTTCCGTATTATCGGCCCACGCCCGACGCACCGTCGTAACAACATTTATGACGGTGTGCCGCACCCGCGCAAATACGCAAAGCAAAGAAAAACCGCAAAATACGCCGGGTCTCTTTAAAAAATGCCCGGCCCGCGCCCGCCGTTTCGCATAGCCAACCCATATAAGAAGGAACCCGCAAAGGCCGAAAACCGCGCCGCCGCACGTTGCGGCAAAAAGCTACGCACCCGCCGTAAACCGACGCGCGAGCCTTCTCAATTTTGGAGGAAATATGAAACTCACCTTTGATTCCCCGCGTTCCCAGCCGGACCCCTACGTCATCAAGGAAGGGGAGCACTACTATATGTACGCCACGGGATACAGCGGAGTCCAGCTCTACGTGAGCGAAAACCGCACCGAGTGGCGCTATGAAGGCTCCTGCTTTTCCCGAGAGGGCTTCAAGGAGTATTGGGCCCCGGCCGTGACGGAGGTGGAGGGAACCTTTTATCTCTACGTCTCCTGTATGCCGAAGGAGTCGGACGACGTCCATCAGCAGAGGCTCATGGTCGCGGAGGCAAAGTCGCCGGAGGGCCCCTACCGCTTCCTCAGGGAAATCGCAGAGTCCTTTTCCATCGATCCCCACTGCGTCCGAAGCGGAGACGGACTCTATATGTTTTATTCCGTCAACGACTACGAGGCGGAGAGAGCCGGGACGCTGATTGTCGTCGATAAAATGAGCTCCCCGACCGAGCTCTGCGGGAAGCCGAAAATCGCAGTGCGGGCCACGCTGGACGAGGAAATTTTCATGAGAGACCGCTTCCGCAAAGGCCAGCATTGGCACACGTTGGAGGGAGCCTTCTACTTCCGCGTCGGCGATTGGCACTACCTGCTCTATTCCGGAAACTGCTACCAGAACGAAAATTATTACATCGGGTACGCGGCGGCCTACGGAAAAGAGGACGATTTGACGAAGCTGGAATTCCGGAAGGTGCCCGACGAAAAGACCTATGCGCCGCTGATAAGAAAGAACGAAAACGAGGAGGGAACCGGACACAACAGCGTGCTCGCCGAGGACGGACACCTCTACGTCTTCTATCACGGACGGGATCTTACCCCCGAAAGCCGGGAAGGGGAGCGCCGCACGGCGAGAATCTGCGAGCTTGTCGCCGACGGAAAGACCCTCCGGGTCATCAATCGCTGAAAAAAGATCAGAGCCGGGCAACCGAAACGTGTTCCGAAAAGTATAAATAAGCGCGAAGGGAAAAATACCCTCCGCGCTTTTTTGTATGACGGGCATGTCGTCGGTCTGTGGTGGAAGTCCAGAAGGGGCGTAGTTGTCGACGAACCCAAGAGCGA
>CANQQT010000084.1 GCA_947626065.1 uncultured Clostridia bacterium
AGAACCGAACCGCCGTATGCCGAACGGCACGTACGGTGGTGTGAGAGGGCGGAGCTATTCCGCCCTACTCGATTGGGGATTGCCGCTCGGCTCCCGTTTTGGAAGAGCCTTACGGATGGCCGCGACGGTGGAGAAAATCTCGTTTTGATTGAGAAAACGGTTGCGGTTGAGATCGCGGATGGCCTCAATCACGTTTTCCGCCGTCAGAAGATTTTCCTGCCGATAGCGGAAGCGGACGTTCTTTCCGGTGAAAACCACGAGGTTGTGGAGGGGAACGTTGTAGATGTTTTCCTGCCGCAGAATGGCCTCAAGGGCACGTAAAGCCGCCTGATTCTGCCGGAAGGGGTTGGGAATCTCGGCGATGCCGCGGCTGTTCTGTACCTGCCAGTTTCCTTCCCGTGGATTGAACAGGTTTCCCCCGATATTTCTCTGCCGGATGACAAAGACGCCGCCGCGATCGACGAGAATCAGGTCTGCGGGAACCGAGACCGCCGTCCCGTCCTGACGCAGGAGAGGAAGCATCACCCGCCGGAAAAGGCGTCCCTTCGGAAAGGAGGTTCTGAGAAGCTCATAGATGAAATTTCCGCTTCTTTTCCCGTCCTTCAGGAGCTTTTCGGCTTTGGCGCGTGCCCTGAGAGAGTAAACGACGACGGCAACGATAACCAAAAGGAGCAAAACGGCGATGATGATCGAAACCGTAATCAGAAATTTGATGTACTTCTCCAAGCAATTCTCTCCCTTCTTCTTCAAGAGAATTTCCGGCGCGGGTGTCCCGGCCCGGGAACCTTCGGCCCGGACGAAACAGCGCGGGGATTATTTCATGTTTTCTTCCAGATAGTTCACTACGTCCTCGACGGTGATGAATTTGTGGATATCCTCGTCCTTGACCTCGACGCCGAATTTTTCCTCGCAGACGAGAATCAGGTCGGCCAGCTCAAGAGAATTGATGCCGAGATCGTTAATCAGCTCAGCCTCCGGGCGGATGTCCTCTTCGTTGACGGCAAGGTCGCTCACGAGCATTTCTTTGACTTTTTCGTACATGGGTAGTTCCTCCGTTCCCTTCCTTTTATTTCACAAGGAAGCGTTTGATTTTTTTGGTGGTGGTCTTTTCAAATTCGGTGTCCCGAATTTCAATTTCTCTTATTTGCTTGTAAACGGGAAGCGATTTGTTGATTTCATTGACGGTGCGGCGAACGCCTTCCCGCACCTCATCGGAGGTCTTGCCCGCCGAAAATTCCGGATTCGGGTAGATGACGGCGGTAATGGCCACCTCGCCGGAATCGTTGGGGCGTCCGATGACGACGCTCTCGGCGATGACGTCGGAGCGAACCGAAAGATGCTCCTCCAGCTCCTCCGGAAAGACGTTCTTTCCGTTGGAGAGGATGATGACGTTCTTTTTGCGGCCGGTGATGAAAATGTAGCCGTCCTTGTCGGTGTAACCGATGTCGCCGGTGCGGAACCAGCCGTCCTCCGTCATGACCTCGGCGGTGGCCTCGGGGTTGTTGTAGTATCCCATCATGACGTTTTCGCCCTTGACGAGAATTTCGCCGGTTTCGTCGTTTTCGGTGACCTTGTCGATTTTCACCTGACAGCAGGGAACGGCGGGGCCGACCGAGTGGGCGCGTTCGGCACCGAGACGGTTCACGGCGACGAGGGGAGAGCATTCGGTGATGCCGTATCCCTCAAGAATGGCAATGCCGAAGCTGCGGAAATCCTTGATGATGTCGTAGCGCATCGGCGCACCGCCGACGACGATATGCTTCAGATTGCCGCCGAGGGCGTCGGTGATCTGTGAGAAGAACTGACGGCGCATATCAATGCCGACCTTCAACAGGGCGTCGCTCGTTTTCATCAACGCACGAACCTGCCGGCGCATTCCCTTTTTGTCGATTTCCGCCCAGATTTTCCGGTACATGGTCTCAACGTAGAGGGGAACCAGAAGAAGGGAATTCGGCTTGTATTTCTGGAAATTGCGAAGCACGTTCTTGATGCTGTCGTTGATGACCATCGTCGCTCCGAGGTTCTGAATGGCAAGCTGGCCGCAGGAGATTTCGTAGGAATGGTTCATCGGCAGGCAGTCGACGAAGACGCTGTTTTCGTTGAAATGATTCATCGTCTGGTCGGAGCAGTTGACGGCGGCGACCAAGTTCCGATGGGAAAGCATGACTCCCTTGCTGGTTCCGGTGGTGCCGGAGGTGAAAATCAGGGCGGCCATGTGGTCAAGATTCTGTTCGGCGTCGGTGAAGGAGGTGTTGCCCGCCTCGTAAAGCGACCGACCGGTATTCAGCATTTCCCGGTAGGAAACGACGTTTTCCTTCGTGCAGTCCTCCGTTCCGTCGTGAATCGGGATGAAATAGCGGACGGAGGGGAGGCGATCCTTCGCATGGATCAGACGGTTGTTGAATTTTTCCGTGTAGATGACGGCGCTGACTCCCGCGACGTTCATGAAGTCGACCAGAGCGTCGTCCCCGAGATCCTTGTCGAGGGGAACGATGGTGCCGTTGGAGGCGATAACGCCGATGAAGGAGGTCATGTAGAAGGGGTGGGTATCCCCGACGACGGCAACCGCCTTTCCGGCAAGGTCAAACTCCGAAAGCGCGGTTCCGAACCAGAGAAGGCGCTCGTAAAATTCTTTATAGGTGAGGCGTTTTTCCTCTTTGTTTTCAATATAGACGTAGAGATTGCGCTCCCCGTACAGCTCGGCGCTGGTGCGGGAAAGCTGGAGCAGGTCGGTAACGGTTTTCGGCTCGGTCCGTGGAGTACGGTCTTTCATAGACTTAAAACACTCCCAAAAGGGATTCCTTTCATGAATTTTTGAATTACGGTGGCGGAAGATAGGGACGCCAAATGATAAGAGGTTCTGGAAAAAGCGCCCCGTGAAGCAAGAAGAAGTGCCGGGCAAGGCGCCGCAAAACGTCTGCCGCGAAGGGCACAAAGATGTGCGCCGTGAGCTTACAAACGCCGCAGGCACACCGCGCTGATAGGAATTCTTTTCCGGGCGACGCTTGCCGCGGAGCGGGCCGACGGCGGAAAAATCCGCCGCACGGCGCGAAAAAAGCAAGTAGATAGAAATATTATATAATACGGAAGTGTTTTTGTCAATATCTATCCGAAAAATAGCAAAAAAAGACGGGAGTTTTCCGTGCGGAGTCCGTGCGGACTTTGCTTGAAAGCCGTTTGAAGCCGACGAGGCGTCCGCAGGGGGCTCTTCGCGGTATCGAAAGGAGAGCCGTACCACCCTCGGAAAAACATCAAAAGCTGCCGCCGACCGGTCTGGTCGGCGGCAGCCATTCGATTCCGTTTAGTGGATGATGCACTTCTCGGTGTCTTTATCGAAGAGGTGGATTCTCGATGCATCAAAGGCAATCTTGATGTCGTCGCCGGTCCGCGCCTTGGAAAGGGGAGACACACGGGCAATGAGGTTTTGCGCGGTGTGCTGTTCGAGGCCTTCCGTCGAGAGGTAGAGATAAATCTCGGCGCCCATCAGCTCGGTGACGTCGACGTGAGCGTCAATCGTGCTGTCGGTCATGGTGCTGACGGCGAGGGGCTCATCCTTCAGCCATTCCGGACGGATTCCGGCGATGACCTGCTTTCCGATGTAATCGGCAAGCGCGGGATTCTCGGCTTTGTCGGCGGGAAGCTTGATTTCGTTCTTTCCGAAGACGATATACACGTCGGAGCCGTTCTTCTTCAGCATACAGTCGATGAAGTTCATCTGAGGCGTTCCGATGAAGCCGGCGACGAAGGTGTTGGCCGGGTAGTCGTAGAGGTTCTGAGGCGTGTCGACCTGCTGGATCAGACCGTCCTTCATAACGACGATACGGGTCGCCATCGTCATAGCCTCCACCTGGTCATGCGTAACGTAAACAAAGGTGGTTTCCAGCTTCTGATGAATCTTGGTAAGCTCGGTTCTCATTGCGGCACGGAGCTTTGCGTCGAGGTTGGAAAGCGGCTCGTCAAGAAGGAAGACCTTCGGCTCACGGACGATGGCGCGTCCCAGCGCGACACGCTGCTTCTGACCACCGGAAAGAGCCTTCGGGCGGCGATCGAGAAGATGGGAGATGTCAAGAATACGGGCGGCCTCTTCGACCTTGCGCTTGATTTGTTCCTTCGGAACCTTACGAAGCTTCAAGCCGAACGCCATGTTGTCAAACACCGTCATATGCGGGTAAAGAGCGTAGTTCTGGAACACCATCGCGATGTCTCTGTCCTTCGGAGCCACGTCGTTGATCAGACGGTCGCCGATGAAAAGCTCGCCCTCGGTGATTTCCTCAAGGCCTGCGATCATACGCAGTGTGGTCGATTTTCCGCATCCGGAAGGGCCGACAAAGATGATAAATTCCTTATCTCTGACCTCAAGGCAGAAATCGGAAACGGCGGTAACGCCACCCGGATATTTCTTGTAGATGTGTTTGAATGAAAGACTTGCCATAATTTTCCTCCTGTTTATTGCATAAGGCCGCCGATTTTCAAATGGGTCATGGCCCAAGGACATACATTCGCTGTCTTAAATATTTTACCAGATTTTTTTGAATTTTGAAAGAGGGTAAATCCCCAAAATTTCAGGTTTGTGTTTGTGTATTTTGTATAGGGAAAGGCAGAAAAGGCGAAAAAACAGACTTTTTCTCACATTTTCATTTTCATATATTAAAATTCGGCCGGTTGTTTTTTTGTTTCTCCGCCGGACGGTCGGGCCGCCTCTGAAAAACGAGGGCCATGCCTGCGGCGGCGGAGGCCGTTTTTGAAAATAACGGTTTGCGGTCTTCCCGGGCGGTTCGGCTTGCTTCCGAAAAACGCCGGGTGCCCCTCCGGACGGCGTTCAGAGCTTCATGGTCAGAGAAATGCGGTTTTTCTTTTCGTCGACTTCGAGAACCTTGACCGTCACGCGGTCGCCGACCGCGAGCAGATCGGATGGCCGGGAGACGAAGCGCCCGGAAATCTGCGAAATATGAACCAGCCCGTCCCGGTGCACGCCGATATCGACGAAGGCGCCGAAGTCGGTGACGTTCCGCACCGTCCCGGAAAGAATTGTTCCGGGCTTCAAATCCTTCAGGTCGAGCAGCTCCTCCCGCAGGTCGGGCGGCGGCAGGGAATCGCGCAGATCCCGGCCCGGCTTTTCCAGCTCCGTAACGATGTCGGCAAGCGTCGGTTCCCCGATGCCCAGCTCTTTTGCCAACCGAGAAGCGCCGTATTCCTTCACGTCCTTCCGCAGATTTTGAAGGCCTCCCTCGGCGTCGGATTCCCGGTAGCCGAATTTTGAAAGAAGCTGTTTTGCCGCCGGATAGGATTCGGGGTGGACGCCGGTTCGGTCAAGGAGCTCCTCCGAGCCGGGGACGCGCAGGAAGCCGATGCACTGCTCGTAGGTCTTCGCTCCGATGCGCGGCACCTTGCGCAGGTCGTCCCGGGAGTGAAATTCTCCGTTTTTCTCGCGGTATTCGACGATGCTTTTCGCCGCCGCGCCTCCGATTCCCGAAACGTAGGAGAGAAGGGAAGGGGAAGCGGTGTTGAGATCGACGCCGACGGCGTTGACGCAATCCTCTACCACGCCTCCGAGCGCCTCCGAGAGGCGCGCGGGCTTCATGTCGTGCTGATACTGCCCGACGCCGATGGAGCGCGGCTCGATTTTCACCAGCTCGGCGAGGGAATCCTGAAGCCTCCGGGCAATCGAAACGGCGCTCCGGAGGGTGACGTCGTAATCGGGGAATTCCTCGGCGGCGAGTGGGGAGGCGGAATAGACGGAGGCCCCGGCCTCCGAAACCATGGCGTAGGCGACCTTTTCGGGAATCTTTTTCAGCAGGTTCGCGATGAAAATTTCGCTCTCCTTCGAGGCCGTCCCGTTTCCGATGGCGACGGCGTCGACGCGGTGCTTTTTTATCAGGGCGACGGTCAGCGCCTCGGCCTCGGCGATTCTTTCATGCGGCTTGGTGGGGTAAATGACGGCGGTATCCAGCACCTTCCCGGTCCGGTCGACGACGGCGAGCTTGCATCCGGTGCGGTAGCCGGGGTCGAGGCCGAGAACCGTTTTTCCCTTGAGCGGCGGGGTCAGAAGTAGATGCCGCAGATTCTCCGAGAAAAGGCGAATCGCGTTTTCGCAGGCGGTATCCAGCCGGTCGGCGCGAAGCTCCCGCCCGACCGAGGGGGCCATCAGCCGGTCGTAGCCGTCGACGGCGGCCCTTGCCACGTAGCGGAAGGCCGGGCTTTTATAATCGGTGATTGCGAGGGAAAAGAGTCCGTTCAGAATCAGATCGGTGGGGACGATGAGGGCAACCTTGAGAATCCCCTCCTTCTCGGCGCGGTTGAGGGCGAGGAGACGGTGGTCGGGAATCGTGCGGAGCGGCTCGCGGAATTCGTAATAGCCCGCGTAGGTTCCGCCGGGATCCTCCCCGGCCTTTTCGGAGGTCAGAACGCCGTGGGCAAGCGTGAGGGAGCGGACAAGACCCCGGTAGTCGGCGCGGTCGGAAATTTCCTCCGCGAGAATGTCGCAGGCTCCGTTCAGGGCGGCTTCGGCGTCGGGCAGATCCTTTTCCGGATCGACAAACTCCCCGGCAAGGTCGGGAAGCGGCGCCGGATAGGTGCGCCTCTGCTCCATCAGCAGGGTGGCCAGCGGTTGAAGTCCCTTCTCCTTCGCGGCGTCGGCCCGGGTCTTGCGGTGAGGCCGGAAGGGGCGGTAGATATCCTCAATTTCGGCAAGAAGCGTGGCGCCGTCAAGCGCCGCCTCAATCTCCGGCGTCAGCTTTTCCTGCCCGGCGATCGCGGCGCGAACCTCCTCCCGGCGGGTCTCAAGTCCCCGCAGGTAGGCAAGCCGTTCGGCGAGCTTCCGCAAGGTGGTGTCGTCAAGGGAACCGGTCACCTCCTTGCGGTAACGGGCGATGAAGGGCACGGTATTTCCCCCGTCCATCAGGGCAACGGTGGCGCTGACCATGGCGAGGGGCAGGGAGAGCTCGGTGGAAAGCGTTTGCAAAATGTCCATCTTTTTTCATCCTTCTGTTTATAATCCGAAAAACAAGTGCTATGTGCCGGTAAGCATCGCCTTTTGTTCCCAAAAGGCAAGCTGTTTGGATAATCCCAGGCCCTTAAAAGGTTTCAGGAATATTCCTGACAAGTGCCGTGAGAGCTGGGCGGCAATGCTTGCTGGTATAATTCATGATTTTAGTTTTTGTATCACTTCTTCTTTATGCAGGGTCAAAGAATAAATTTTTCCTAGATTGTCAAGAATAAACGCTTTGCCATGATGCACAGGAGGGAGAATCTCTTTCTCAAACGCCCTATCAAAATATGGCCGCAATTCTTCTTCCGTATATTC
>CANQQT010000085.1 GCA_947626065.1 uncultured Clostridia bacterium
CGTAATCGTGTTCCGCTACGGTTTCCTCTATTTTCTCCCCGCAGAGAGTACAGATTTTCCAGTGCTGCGTTTCGTCGCTTCCCCAGTCGCCGGGGACGTGGGTGAAGTTCCCGACTTTCAGTCCTTCCGTCTCCACAGTACTGCCGGTCTTTTCCGTCGCGGAGGAGAGCCATCCGTCGTGTATCGAAGGGCCGAGCGAAAGCTCTCCTTTTTCCACTTTCAGATGGTCCGCCGTGACGTTTTTCAAGCTCAGCGGCTGATTGTTATAGTTCGGCGTATACTGAGCGACCGCATAACCGAAGCTCGTCACTTTGTTCCCTATCTTCTTCACCTGAACCGTGACGTTACGGATGGTACAGGCCTCTATCGTCATCTTACCGTAGACCCTACCGACGAACGCGCCTATATACAGGTTGTCGATATCGGAATCCACCACGAAGGTCGCGTCGGCAAGGGTGAGTCCGGTAATTTGGGCATTGTTTCCCGACGTCGTCAGGATGAAGCTGTAGTAGCGATTGGCAGAGGTCCCCCCGACCGGATTAGGGGTAACGCTCTCGTTATTAATGACGAAATGGGAAACCGTATGCCCGCCGCCGTCGAGGATTCCGTTGAAGCCTCCCGACATACCGATGGGCCGCCACGCCTTTCCGTTCAGGTCGATATCCTTTTTCAGGGTGAAGGTCCTTCCCTGAAAACGGTTCCCTCCTTCCGTAAAGGTGCGGCCTGCGGAATATCCGACTTCGTCTGTAAGCGTCTTGTCGGCGTCGGTGTCGACAATCAGACGGTTGTTCTCGTCGTAGCAGATCTTCCGATAGGTGGGATCGCTCGACGATCTCTTTTCGGATAAAACCGCCCACTCAGTAAGGAGAGACAGGCCGTTCAGCTCTTCGGGAGTGGAGATTTCAAAGCTCGTCGCTTGGTCTCCACCCGCCTCTATGTACCACGAGATGTCATAGCTTTGCCCGTCCCAGCCTTCCGCCGCCAAAACCCCCGGTGCTTTGCCTGCCCCACCCATAAGTCCGAAAGCAAGCAAACACGCCGATGCAAAAATCGCCAGTGACTTTTTCATTGTTCCGTTCCGTTTCCCGGGGGATTTTCTCCCCGGAGGTTCCTTTCTTTAAAATTTCAGTCTGTAAAAAAGTTTTTTATGGTAAAAATCGATCCGTAGCCTATCGCCTCATTATCTTCTTTCGTTCAGAGAAACGATTTCCGCCGAAAGAATATGAAGCGTACCGCTTCCAAACGTCAGAGTCACAAGGTTTTCCCCTTCGGTAAGGAGAATCGGGAGATACACCGCGTCGCGGGTATTTTCGGAGGCCTCCCCCGTCCGGTAGAAGGGAGCGGTATGGAAGCTCACGCGATTGACGGTGAGCTTTCCGTTCACCACCGCCGACCCGGGATTGGCAAAGGTCAGCTTCAGGAGTGCCTCGTGCGGGGAAGTGCCGGAAACCGAAAGCTCCAGCTTACCCTTGTATCCGCCGCCGTCTGCTGCCTCCGTCGAAAGGATTTTTACCTCATTTTCGGCCTTGTTCTCGCTCACGCGGCAGATCGTGATCGAATCAAGCGTCGCGAAGGAGTCCTCCGAGGCGCCGGCCGCTATCTCCAGCCCGAACTCCATGCGTTCCGCCGTCGCCGTGAAGGTAAAGCGGCGAAGAATATACCTGGGCATCGTACATACCGAGGCATAAACCCCCTCCTCACCCGGCGCACGGACAAACACTTTTGCAAGGCAGGTCGTCGGAGAGGTGCTTACATAACAGCTGACCCGATAGGTCTGCCCCACGGTAAGCCCGCTTATCTCGGTAACCATCCGGCTCTCCCCTTCGGAAGAGGCATAGAGCTTCGCGGTTTTATCCCCTTCATAGCCGTCGGAGAAGGTCTCGGCTTTCCCGCCAGAGACGGTGAAGTTTTCAAAGCCGCCGTTTTCAAAGTCCTCGTACCAAACGGTAGAAACCTCCCCGACCTCCCGCTTCGGAATATAATAGACGCCGTTTTCAATCTTTCCGCCGCATTCGACAAGAATGTGCTCAAAATTCTCCTGATACAGGTCGACAATATCGGCAATCGGCATCTTCGTGGGAAGATTCTTCATGCACATCCAGTACCCGGTGGCGGCTCCTTCAATTTCCTTGTTGATAATCACGCCGTCCCCGTCCTGCCAGACCAGCTCGTTCACCTTTTCGGGAAGCTCTTCCATGCCGCAGAGAACGCCCATCAGGCCCATGCAGATGGCGCCGGAGCTGTCCCCGTCGTAGCCCGCGAGGGAAATGATTTTGCAGGTTTCAAGGTAGTCGCCTCCCCCATAGAGAAGGGCAATCAGCACAAAGGCGCTGTTGACGCTCGGTTCAAGCATGATGTCGGAGACCATTCGGTCGCGGTGACGGCCAAAGGTTCTCACCGCCTCCCGGGCGGCCAACCGCCAGTTTTCCGGATATTTTTCAACCAGCTGAAAAACGCCGTCCACCGTCTGCCCCACACAGTTGTCGGGAACCAGCTTTCGCGCCTCCCGGATCATCGTCGGAATGTCCGACTCAAGATAGGCCATCGCGTAAAGGGTGGCAAAGAACTTCGCCCAGAGAACCGCGTCCTGATCGCCGGTGACCCGTGCGAAAAGGTCGGTGAGGTCGGAAGCGGCGTCCGGCATTCCCGCCGTCACCATGCCGAGAGTCTCGTTTTCAATGGCCGGCTCGTAGCAGTAGGAATAGCGGTTGCCGAACTCCCACGCCCCGGCAAACTCCGGCAGAAGATCGTTGTTCTTCATCAGGCCGTACGCCCCTGCCGAACGGTGGCCGCCTCCCATGTCGTAGACGTTGTAATTCACCCAGTCGTCGGTAATGACTTTGGAGGTAATCCTTCCGAAATTCTTATACATATCCCGAAGAATATACTGATTCAGGATGTCGATGCTGTAGTCGTCGTCCATCCAGACCTCCATCTTTCCCGTCGATTCGTTCGGGAGCAGCTTGTCCGCGTGCTTTTTGTGGGGATTCGGATTGGCATAAGGGCCGTTTATCAGCTCGAACCATGCGTCGGGCATGGCCACATAGGGAGAGCTGCCGCTGTAGACAAACTCATACCCGCTGAGAAATCCGACCAGCTCGCCGAGGAAGCCCGCCGTCGTTTTGTCCTTATAGACCTCGACGGGAAGCTCTACGTATTCGATATCCGACGGCACGGGAAGACCGGTTTCCCCTCCGGTTCCCTCTCCGCTTCCTTCCCCGGTTCCGGCATTCCCTCCTCCCGCGTTTTTGCAGGAGGAAAGAGGGGCGCTGAGAAGACAGAGAAGGAGAAAAAGGGACAGTACGCGTTTCAGTGTCATGAAAAATGCCTCCAAAAATAATATTTCAAGGGTGGAAAGAAAGCTCTACCGGGCGGCGCAAGGGCGTCTTGCCCTCCGTCTTTCCACCCTGATTCCGAAGTTTTCCGAGCTTCCCGGAGGTTCCCGAAAATGCGCGGTTTGCCGGACGCGGCGTGTTATTTCCGCGGGTCGGCGGTGACGGTCTGGCAGTCAATCGGCTGAACCGACTGGGTAGAATCCAGCCCTATCCACTCGGTGGCGGTGGGAACGTCGGGTTCCCCGCCGCTCTCTTCGACGGTGAGCTGAAAGGCCTTGATGTTTTCAACGACGGCGCCGGAATTGCTGACGCTTCCCAACGCGTAGCCGAAATAGGTGTGGTTGTCGCCGAGCTTTTTAATCTCGACCTTCACGTTACAGATATTGCAGTTCCGAACCTTGACGGCGTCGGTCGTCAGAGCCGAAAGAACACCGATATATACGTTTGTATTCTTTCCCTCGACGGAGTCGACGGTGAAGGTCGCGTCAGCCACCGTCAGATCGCTGATTTCTCCCGTCGTCGCAAGCGCCGCAAAGAGTCCGTAGTAGGAATTGGCGACGTTGGCCCGCTTCGGCCCCGCCGTACTTCCGTCAACAACGAAATTTGATATCGTATACCCGTCGCCGCAGAAATACCCGCGGAAGGAGCCGGAGCTTCCGATCGGGAGCCATGTTTTCCCGTTCAGATCGATATCGCTCTTTAAGTGAATCTCGGTCCCCGACATAACCTCCCCCGAAATCACCCGATCCTCGCTGTAACCGACCTCATCGAACACTTCGCCGTCGCCGTCGGTATCCAGAAGAATCATGTAATTCGGATCGTAATAGTAGTAAAGGCCGAGGGAGCTGGCCTCGACAAGGAGGGAAAGCGCGTACAAATCGTAGGCGTCGGAAATTTCGTATGCCAACGGATCGCCGAGGATGTACCATCCGACAGAGGCGTTTTTCCCGTCCCACGGTTGACTTTTGTCAAAGGGAGGAAATCCCTGCTCACCGGGGGCGTCGGTTTCGCCGCCTGCCGTCTGAGCGCCGTCGCCGGGAGTTCCCGTTTCCCCGCCCGCCGTCTGAGAATCGTTTCCGGGGGACGCCGTTTCCTGCGTACCGGAGGTTCCCGCCGGTTCCTGAGTCCCGATCGGCTCACTCTGCGTGTCCACCGCGGTCTCTTTACCGCCTTCCTTTCCCTTCCCGCAGCCTGCGGAAAGGAAGCAAAGGAGGAGCATACATACCGTCAAAAAAAGTGCCGTATACCGTTTCATGAAGTATCCTCTCTACGGGGAGGCGCCCGCCGTCCCCGATACGGTTGAATTTTAAAATTTCTCCTGCGAAAAGAGAGGGAAGCTTCCCGGCTTTCCGATATCATGATACGACTCTGTTCTATCCTATAAAAATTTGGTCGGAAAGTCAAGGGAAGAAAGGAGCGTCCGCAAAAGATGATGTTTGAAAACTGTAAAACGTCCGAATATTCCAAAGCCGGGAAAGAAAGGCTCGGTCGCCGGTCGGCGAAGGGTTTCCCTTCCGCTGAAACGGAGCCGGTGAGCTCCCCGCCCCGCTTCCTTTTGCGGAAGCGGGGCACCGGGAGCGCTTTTCTTATTTTCTCGGGTCGGAATTGACGGCCCCGCAGTCGATCGGCTGAACGGACTTCGTCGAATCGTTCCCCGTCCAGTCGGAGACGGTCGGAGCGTCGGGCTCTCCCGCCTTCTTATCGACCGTAAACTGATAGGTCTTGACGTTCTGAACCAGGGCGTTGACGTTGTCAAGACCGCCGATGGCGTAACCGAAATAGGTGTGCTCGCTTCCCAGCGTTTCAAAGGTAATCGTTACGTTGACGATGTTGACGTTCTGAATCTTGATCGCCGTCCAGGTGGTTCCTGCAATCGCGCCGACGTAGAGATTCGGTCTGTCGGAGTCTACGATAAAGGTCGCGTCGGCGATGGTCAGATCGTTGACCTCCGCGCCGTTGGAAAGTCCCGCGAAGAGACCGTAATAGGCGCCCACAGAGTTCTTCTTCCGAGAGTTGGCGGTATCCTTATCCACTGTAAAGTTGGAAATCGTGTGGCCGTTCCCCATGAAGTAGCCGTCGAAGGTTCCGGAGGCGCCGATCGGGCGGAAGGGCTTTCCGTTCAGGTCGATATCCCCGAGGAGAAGGATTTCCACATGGTCGAATCGCTCGCCGATGATGACGTTATCGGCGTTATAGCCCTCCTCATCGGTAAGGTCGCCGTCGCCGTCAAGATCGTGAATAACGTCATAGTTGTCGTCATAGAAGACGTACTCCTGAAGAGAGGAGCCCGATTCGCAGAGCTCGGAAAGACCCTTCAGCTCCTTCGCCGTCCGGATCTCATAAGAATTGGGGTCGCCGAGGATGTACCAACGGATGTTGGAGCTCACCCCGTCCCAAGGGCCTTCGTCTACCGGGGGAAGGCTCGGCTCGGTTTCGGAGTCTTTGCTCTCCTCTGTCTCCTTGCTTCCCGTGCTTTCGGCGGGAGCGGGTTGACTTTCCTCTGTCCCAGAGGGCTTTCCCTCCGTCTCCTGATTTCCGACCGACTCGCTCTGCGTGTCCGCAGCGGTCTCCGTTCCGCCCCCTGTTCCCTTTCCGCAGCCTGCGGAAAGGAGGCAAAGGAGAAACATACATACCGTCAAAAAGAGTGCTGTATACCGTTTCATAGTTTTCCTTTCTTCGGGGCGGCGTCCTCGCCTCTCCCCGATTCGATTCGATTATTTTCTTTCAAGAAGGAAAGGGATTCGCTTCCCGGCATATTCCGGCTTCCCTGTTCTTCGTTTTTCCCGCGTGAGGAGCTCAGTCCTTCTTTTTCCGAAGCTTCCCGATCCCGAAGGCGGTAAATCCCGCGAAGAGCAGGGCTGTGACGGCGGCAGGGAGAACGTCGCCGGTGCTCGGAGCGTTTCCGCCTGCGGAGCTCGATCCGCTTGTGGAGCCCGATCCGCTTGTGGCGCCCGATCCGCCTGCCGACTCTGAGCCGCTTGAGGACCCGGAGCCGCTTCCCGAGCTGTCTGCCGTAGCCTTCACCGTCAGATTCTCAGCTATGACTTGGCTTCCCGCCTTTTCCACGGCAATCCAACCGTCTCTTACCGGCGTGCCGAGATCCAGACTTCCCTTTTCCACCTTCAGGCCGGAGGCCTCGATATTCTTCATGGTCAGAGGCTGAGAGAGACTGTTCGGCGAGAACTCCGCGATGGCATAACCGAAGCTCGTCACTTTGTTCCCTATCTTCTTCACCTGAATCGTGACGTTGCGAATCGCGCAGTCCTCGAGGGTCTGTGTACCGAAAACCTTTCCGACAAACACGCCTATATACAAATTGTCGATATCGGAATCCACCACGAAGGTTGCGTCGGCAAGGGTGAGGCCGGTAATTTGAGCATTGTTTCCCGACGTCGTCAGGATGAAGCTGTAGTAGCGATTGGCGGAGGTCCCCCCGACCGGATTCGGGGTAACGCTCTCGTTATTGATGACGAAATGGGAAACCGTATGCCCGCCGCCGTCGAGGATTCCGTTGAAGCCTCCCGACATACCGAGGGGCCGCCATGCCTTTCCGTTCAGGTCGATATCCTGTTTCAGAGTGAAGGTCTTCCCGTGAAAACGGTTTCCTCCCTCCGAAAAGGTACGATCCGCGGAATATCCGACTTCGTCTGTAAGCGTCTTGTCGGCGTCGGTGTCGACAATCAGACGGTTGTTCTCGTCGTAGCA
>CANQQT010000086.1 GCA_947626065.1 uncultured Clostridia bacterium
AGTCCCCCGTCCTCCCGAAGTTCGGCGCGTAGCGCCGAACTTCTAGGAACACACCCCACCTTGCCCCCTCTGCGGCTCGAAGGCTTGACTTGTTTTTGGCCTGCCCCTCCATATGTCGGCCCGGGCAAAGGTCGAGAAATGCGCTTGCAGTAGTGGGGCCGACTGATTCGGGGCTGGGCCCGTATGAGGCGGATTTTGCGGACAGAGGCACTGTCTTCTATACCTCGCGTATCCCGGCCCTCGATGCCGGGCCGATGGCCCGGCTTGGCTCGGGCCGGGATACTTTGGCCCGTCGCTGTGCCGGGTACTGTTGTGTGCGATTTTTCACCCAACTATACCGGCGGAAGAGACCAAAAACTGCGCCGGGTACTGCGGCGCCCGATTTTCCGCCCACTTTCGCCGGTAGAACAGGCCCAAGAAAAATGCCCAAAAGTTTTTGGGGGGTCCCGGGGGGCTTTTTCCAAAAAGCCCCCCGGGCGCGTCCTTATTGTTTCTTCTTTTTCACCGCGACGATGGCGCCTGCCGCGACGGAGGCGAGAAGAACGGAGGAAATCGGAATCCAGATCCAGAGGGGAGGGGAGTGCTTCCCGGAAGAGCCGCCCGGGGCGGATTCGGTGCCGAAAGAGGAGCCGCTTCCCGCGCCCGAGCCGGATTCCACGCCCGATGCGCCGGAGCCCGCGGGGTCGGTCTCCGATGAGGAAGTTCCGGGCGCGCCGGTTTCGGGTGAGCTTGTGCCGGGCGCGCCGGTTCCGGTTGAGCTGGTCTCCGAGGTGGAGGAGCGGCGGTAGCCGCAGACGGTGCAGGTGAGAACATTGAAGCTGTGGGAGTCAAAGAGAATCTTCGCGCCGCAGTCCTTGCAGGTTTGCCAGTGGCCGGTTTCGTCGTAGAGAAATTCCCCGGAAGGGATGTGAACGTGCTCCTCGCTCTCAAGCTCGCCGCGGAAAAAGGCGGTGGAGGTATAGCCGCAGAGCGTGCAAATCCCCTTCAAAAGCCCGTAGCTCTTGCCGTCGGAGGCCCGAACCATCGTCCAATCCAGCGTGTGCTCCCCGACGTCGAGCTGGGAACCGCAGGTGGAACAGGTGCGGTAGTGGTGGAGCTCGCCGAAGGAATAGGAGGCGCTTGCGCTGTGCGTGTGGGAGGCTTCCCCGACCTTGAGAAGGATAAAATCTTCGCATTGCGGGGGAACCGTGGCGTAGAGGAAGCGCCCGTCGGGCGAGGTCGTGGCCGTCAGCTCAACGACCGATTCGACAAAGCGGTCGGAGGATGCGTCAAAATGGGAGGTGTCGCCGAAGAGGCGGAAGTTCCAGCCGCCGGGAATCGGAAGGCGAATCGTCATGCCGGAAATGTCCCGGGAATCCCCGTAATAGGGAGGGGAAAGCTCAACCCATGCGGTGAGGGCGTCGGTGCAGGAAACGCCGGTCAGAAGGGTCAGACGGTCGAGAATTCCCTGAGCGTCGCGGCCAAAGGTGGAGGCGATTTCATAGCCGCTCGAAAGATAGAGGGAGGGGTCGCAGGAGCCGGAGGATGGCTTGAGGGAAATTTCCGTGTCGGGATCGGGGTAGCCGTCGGTGAAATCGGGAAGAGTAGAGGGACAGCACCGGCAGACGCCGCCCACGTAGTCGTGGGGGAGGTAAACCACGTCGCCGCAGACCGAGCAGACGCCCGTGTGACCGTAGCGGTCGTATTCGCCGGTGTAGGAGGTGATGGTGTGCGTGCCGGAGCGGGTGTCGTCGATGTCGCCGCATTCCGAGCAGGTCATGTAGTGGTGGTCAAAATCGCCGGAAACCGAGGCGCGCCAGACGTAGGTGTGAGGGGAGACGACGCCGAAATCGTAGGAGCAGTCGGAGCAGATTTTCGAGTGGCCCTTTTTGGGAGAGCCGACGGGGGTGTCGTAGTCGAGGGAGCTGAAAATGGGATTGTGAGGGGAATAAACGGTGGCGCCGCAGGAGGAGCAGAGGAGATGATGGCCGTCGGGGCCGGGGGAGCCGAAGGAGGGGTCGGGAAGCCACCAGTGGTCGAAGGAGGTGGAGGCGCCGCAGAGCGTGCAGGAGCCGGAATGGGTGCCGTCGCCGTTGTCGGTGTAGTTGCCGTCGGAATAGATGTGGGCTTGCCGGAGCTCAAGGTCGCAGAGGCGGCAGGTGACGACATGGAAATTGTCGTCGGTGGACGTGTAAACCGGCTCGTGGTCGAAGAGGAGGACGGAGCCGCACTTGACGCAGGTGGCGGAATGGGAGAGGGAATCGCCGTATTCGCCGTAAACGGCGGTGTAGGAGGAAAATTCGTGGTCGCAGGTAGAGGGATCCACCGCGGTCGGGGCCGCCGGGGAATTGGCCGCCGCCGGGGCGATTACTGCCGCCGATATGACTGTTGCCGCAGTAACTAATGATAGGGAAAGGAAGAGGCCGAAGAGGCGGGAAGGGAGCGCTTTTGCGAAGGAGGAAGCGCGAGTCCCTGAGCGGGGGGAGGTCTTCAAAGGTTTCATAGAAATGTCCTCGTTTCAAGTGAATTTTCGTGATGTATCAAGCGCGCCTGTCGGCCACGCCGGTTTGTTGTTTCAAAAACGCTGTCCGATTTTTTCAAAAGAGCAGAGGCCCCTTGTCTGCCTGCCCGGGCATCCGGGCCGGGCGCTCGCCCGCCCACGAAAGCTGGCGAAGGGAGGAGAGGGCGGCCTCGTATTGCTCAAAATCGGAACCTTCCACATGAATCTCGAAGGAAAGCACATAGGTCGGAGAAATGCGGAAAACCATGCGTGAATAGTGAATGCCGGCTACTGCGCCTTCCCATCCATCCACCCATTCTTTTTGCTCTTCTTCCGACATATGGAAAATCAGGTAGTCGATTCCGTCCGGCGTCGTTCCGTACTCAAGAATCGGCTGGCCGATCGGCGCCGCAGCCCCCAAGCGCGGGTTGACGTAATGGCAGGCGTTTAAATTTAGCGTATACGTGCTTTCCACCTTGACGAGAACACACGCGTAAATGGTGGTGTCGTCGTCGTTGGCGGACAAAAATCCGTTAAATTCCTCGTGAAAATTTCCCGGAAGGACAAGGGAAAGGCTCCCTTCGAGGTCGGAAGGTTCGACGTCCTCGGTATCGTCCGCGAAGGATCCGTCGGGATTCGTTTTGCCGCACCGGAGGGGAACCTTGGAAAGGTCGATGGTATATTGAATTTTGCTCTTCCCGTCATCGGAGGGCACAAAAGGAGGGGGAAAACTCGCACCGGAAGTTCCGGCTCCGGAAGTTCCGGCTCCGGAAGCCTCGGTGTCGGTGGGATCGTTCCCGGGGATGAAGGGGCCGCCGGTGCCGGTGCCGGGGCCGGGATTCCCGGTTTCGGGGGAGCCGAAGGATTCTTCGCTTTGCGTCGAATCGCCGACGGTGCCGATGCTCGAAAAGAGCTCCTTCCCGCCGCAGGAAGAAAGGAGAAGAAGGGCGAGAAGCGAAGAAAGGAGTCGGATGACGTGTTTCATTCCAAGGCCTTCTTTCAGGGCGGAGGGCCGACCGGTCAGAAGGGGTCTTTCGGGGTTTCCGATGTGCGGCGGGCGGGGTGCTACCTTCCTTATTATATCACCGAGGAGGGAAATTGTCAAGAGGGGGCTTCCGGGGGCTCTGCCCCCGGGCCCGGGGGTTTGGGGGCTAATGCCCCGGACTGTTGCCCCTACGGCCTGTTTGCCGGTTGAAAAATAGTTTTGTTTTGGAAAATTAGCTTTCGTGGCCACTGCCCCGACCGGTTCCCATTCAAAACCCCAATTTTTTCCGCATTTCTTTTGACGAAAAAATGAAATAGAAGTTCCCGCCGTGAAAAATGATAAATATTGCTGTTTTGTTGGGCGGGAACTTCGAAAGAAATTCTGTCCGCAGAAGTTCGGCGCGTAGCGCCGAACTTCGCCGGAACCACCCCGGAAGTACGGCGTGAGCGCCGTACTTCCGAAGTTCAGCGCTTTGCGCTGAACTTCTCCCCTCTGCGGCTCGAAGGCATGACCTTATTTTAGGCCCTCCCCTCAATGCCGTCGCACGCGGAGGTAGCGGACTGTGCCAGATATAGTAGCTCCGGCTTGGTTCGGTTCGGGCCTGTTTTACCCGTATCAGCGGACAGAGTATTCGTCTTCTAAACCTCGCGTATCCCGGCCCTCGATGCCGTCGCTCGCAGAGGCAGTGGAATGTGTCAGAAATCACAGCTCCGGCTTGGCTCGGGCCGGTCTACTTTGGCCCGTTTCAGCGGCCCGAGATGAGAAAATCCAAAATCTGTGGCCGCCCCGTGGCCCCTTAAGTCGGGCCGTTGGCCCTCCGAACCGGGGCCGGGCGGCCGTAGGTGGCGGGCCCCTGTCTTGAGCAAAACTATTTTTCCCGGCTCTGCACGTGTGGAACACGTTTTCGGGTCTGTCCGCCCGGGCCGCAAACAAAAAAGCCCCCGCCGGGTGCTGTGGCTCCCGATTTCGTACCCACTTTCCCCGGTAGTACAACCCCAAAACTTTTCCCGGGTCCGATGGCGTGCGGATTCCCGCCCGCTATATCGGTAGATGATGCCCAAGAAAAAATCCCCTACAAAAGTTTTTGGGGGGTCTGGGGGCCCTTTTTTTAAAAAGGCCCCCAGCGCGTCCTTCGCGTCCCCCCGCCCCCCAAAAAGGGAACCCCCGGAGCGGAAAACCGCCCCGGGAGCTCCCCTCACGAAAGGGATATAAAGGGATTGGTATGTGTAAAATGTGCGGATGAGTCTCAAGGAATCGAAGAGCTATCCGCTGCCCCCCCGGGGTGGAGACGTGTAAAACACCCCGGGGGTAAAAATATGAAAAGCCAGTGGTTAGGAAAAGGAGCGCGGGCAGGCGCGTGGCCGCCGCCGCACTTTCGGGCCTGAGGCGCAAAGTGCAGAAGACTTAAAAGCGGTCAGATTCCGCCGGAATAGAAGAGCCCCGCTGGTTTTGGCCAGCAATCACGCCCGGCAATCAAGCGATTCGCACGAATCAAGCGAATCACGCGAATCCCGCGAATCACACGAATCGCGCGAATCACACGAATCGCGCACGTGCTCGAACGCTTGCGCAATCAAGCGATTCGCACGAATCACGCGAATCACGCGAATCACGCGAATCGCGCGGAACCCCGCCTTATTTGCGCTTCTTGCCGACGATGTCCCAAAGGTCGTAGAAGTCGTCGTCGGAAATCTCGCCGTCGTCCTTCGGCTCCTCGGGCTTCTTCTCCTCGGTGGACTTCGAAGAGGAGGGAGCGGTGGGCTTGGAAGAAGAGGATTCCTTCTTCGAGACGCCGTCGCCGTCAAAGCCGGTCGCAATCACGGTAACGGTCATCGTGTCCTCAAGAGTGTCGTCAAGAGCAACGCCCCAAATCACGTTCGCGTCGGGGTGAGCCTCGTCGGTGATGAGAGAGGAAGCGGCGTAAACCTCCTCAAGACTGATGTCAGAGGAAGCGGTGATGTTGATCAGAATGCGGCGAGCGCCCTGAATCGAGGTCTCAAGAAGAGGAGAGGAAACCGCGAGCTTCGCGGCCTCGGTGGCCTTGTCCTTGCCGACGGCGGTGCCAATGCCCATGTGAGCAACACCGGCGTTCTTCATGATGGTGGTAACGTCGGCAAAATCGAGGTTGACCGTCGCGTTGGCGTTGATGAGATCCGAAATGCTCTGAACGCCGTGGCAAAGGACGTTGTCGGCCTCGGCGAAGGCGTTGGCAAGCGTGATGCGGGTCTCGGAAATCTGCTTCAAACGCTCGTTGGGAATGACGATGAGGGAATCAACCGTCTCGCGGAAGCGCTCAATACCGGCCTCGGCGGCCTCCATGCGCTTGCGGCCCTCAAAAGCGAAGGGCTTCGTCACGATGCCGACGGTCAGTATGTTCATCTCGCGGGCGAGCTTCGCGACAATGGGAGCGGCGCCGGTGCCGGTGCCACCGCCCATACCGGCGGTAATAAAGACCATGTCGGCGCCCTTCAGAAGGGCGTTGATCTCCTCCTGACTCTCCTCGGCGGCGCGAGCGCCGATTTCGGGATTGGCGCCGGCCCCACGGCCACGGGTGATTTTTTCGCCGATGGCGACCTTGTTGGGAGCGGCGGAACGGGTGAGAGCCTGCTTGTCGGTGTTGACAGCGATAAATTCGACGCTCTTGATGTTGGTTTCAATCATGTGGTTGACGGCGTTACCGCCGCCGCCGCCGACTCCGATCACCTTTATATTTACGCCGGCAACGTTGTTTTCTTCGACTTCAAACGGCATGATAATTGGTCCTCCTGTATTTTTCTTGACTTCTCTATTCTATCGTGCGCGAGTAAAAAACGCGGGAAAATGCTGATATATAAATATAATACCGGTTTTTTCGCCATCTTGCAATACTTTTTTTAAAAATTAACTATATGTTCACAATTGGGGGCAAATTTTGCGGGCGGGGAGGGGCGCAAAGCGCCTCTTATTGTTTTGGTGGGAGGCGGCCCACACCTGCCCTTTGTACGTTTCATTTGCTTGCGAAAAAATAGTTTTGCTCCGGGTGTCCGGCCCCGTGGTCAGTTCCCCAACCGCTTTTTGGTCTAAAACCTATTACTCTTTTTCGCATTTCTTTTGACGAAAAAAGAAACGCTCGCAAAGAAATTCGCCAGAGGTGGGACAGGGGAAGTCTCCCCCGTCCCCCCTCTTGGATCTCCCCTTGCGCCCCACGCGGCTTGAATCCGTCACATGGTGTTGGCCTGCCCCTCCATATGTCGTCCCGGGCAAAGGTTGAGAAGTGCGCTTGCAGTAGTGGGGCCGACTGATTCGGGGCTGGGCCGTATGAGGCGGATTTTGCGGACAGAGGC
>CANQQT010000087.1 GCA_947626065.1 uncultured Clostridia bacterium
GAGTGGAGCCGCGACGCTGAGAAGCATTGGCACGAATGCGCAAACGGCTGCGGAACCCGTTCGGCAGAAGCGGCGCATACCTTCAAGGACGGCGTCTGCACCGTCTGCGGGGCGGTGGATCCGAGCTACGGGAAGCCCGATTCTCCCGACACCTCCGATAGAATTCTCCTTTCCGGCGCGGTTCTGCTTACAGCGGTTTCCGGGATTGCCGGCCTCGGACTTTTGAGCCGGTCCGGCAGAAAGAGAAAGGAAAAGTAACGACGGCAGGAGCTCTGCGGCGTCGATGGAAAACGCCGGGGAAAATATACCCGGCGAACCGGAGCCGCTGAGCCATAAAGAAAAGAAGCAAGAGTTTTTTTGGCCGCCCTCTCTTTCTCCCGGGAGGGCGGCCCCCTTTGGGGCGCTGTAGGCTCGATTTGGTAGTAAAATACGCAGAGACGCCGTTCAGACGCTTCGCGGGGACTGCGTAAAAGGCCCGTTACAGGCGCGCGACAGTCAAAAGAAAAAAATAAGAACGCGGCAGACAAGGAGCCCGGAAACCGTCGGAAAGAATGGGAAAGAGACAAGCGGGGACGGCTTTCCGACAAGGGTATTCTGCCATGGCAGAAAAAATCTTCGGAAGGGTGCTTCCGGAAAATTTTGCGAATCCACAAAAAAGACTTTGAGGTGTTTTTATGAAAAAAGAAAACGATTGCCTTGATTTTTCCGAGAGGAAGACGCCGGGCACCGAGGGGAACAATGCGGGAGGGGAAGGCTTCTGTGCGAGCGGAGACCGACCCTCTCGGCAACCCCTTCGGGCAGAGAGAGGACAAAAGAATTTTTACGCCTTGGGAAGGGGAGGGGAGAAAGAAAGCCCCTCCGAATTTCGGATCCTCTCCGTTTCGGAGTACCTTGACAAAACGACGGCGGGCTTTCTCGGTCAGATGGTAGGATTTTTCAGCGGGTATGAGTTTGTTACCCGGGACGGGGCGCCCTATGTGGCGATGCCGGACGATTGGTACCGTCTCTGCGGCGGGCCTTATGCTGAGCCGAATTCCCACAAGAAGAACGAGCAAAAGCTGGTCCCGAATGGGGAAACCGGGAAAACCGAAGTCTTTATGGACGACGATTACAGCATCGATATTCTGAATCAGTACATTCTCCGGGATATGTATCGAGAGTTCGGAAAGGTGACTTCAAAAGTCATTACCGACGGTTGGATAAAGTACGACGTTTACGATATGGGCGGCGGTCATCGCACGGTCGGGGCCTACGGTCTGATGAAAAGCCACCGCTATCTTCCGGAATTTGCCGGAGCATGGGAGTTTGGAAACCGCTATTCCTACTGTTACGAACCGGCCATTGAAAACGAGACCCTCGGCATGGTGACGGCGGGAATGCCGGGCGCCGCCTCCGATCTTACCGAGATTTTCGGGAGAGCGACCGGCGATCAGGATGCGGTTCTCTGGGCAAAATTTTTCGCATCCCTTTATGCGGCGGCCTATTTTGAATCGGATATCCCGACGCTGATCAAGAAGGGACGGGAGCTGGTTCCCGACAACTGCGTGGGAAGAACCGTCGACGGCGTCTTTCGGCTGAGAGAGGAATTTCCCGGGGATTGGCGGGAGGCCGCCCGGGAGGCGGAGAGGCGGTTTGCCCGCCGCCACGACCGGATGGTGAGGGATATCATGCTGGAGCCGAATGTCAACAGCGCCTTTGTGCTGATCGCCCTTCTCTACGGGGGAGGCGACTATCTTGAAACCTGCAAAATCGTTTCTCTCTGCGGCTACGACGGAGACAGCACGAGCGCCATCTGCATGGGACTGATGGGAATCCTCTGCGGTATGAAGGACCTGCCGGAGGAGGTAAACGAAAAGATTTGGCAAGACGGGGAGGGGATTCTCCTCAACAGGGAGGTTCCGGGGCTTCCGATCGGTTACTGGATGTGCATGAAAAATCTCCCCGAGCGCATGAAAATCAAGGATCTTGTCGAGCTCTATCGGGAGAATTTTGAACATATCCTCACCGAATGCGGCGGGAAGGTCGAAGGCGGCGTCTATCATATCCCGGTGCGGGAGACCGGGCGGGTGGAGACCGTTTGGTACGAAGATTTTGAAAGCGGCGGCCTTGCAAAATTTGCCGTTTCAGGGGGCCGTGCCGAGACCTTTTCGGGGGGCTTTGAGGGGGAGCATACCGCAAGGCTTCTTTCCTCGGGCGGGAAAGAGGCCTTCGCAAAGAGAAAAATCGAGGGCCTTGTCGCCGGGGAAAGCTATCGTCTTTCCTGCTATCTGAGCACCGACCCGACCGGTGCCGCCGAAATCTTTCTTCGCTTCCCGAACGGGGAGGAGGTAATCTCCTCGGTAAGGGGAACGCCCCGGCACATTCTGCGGAGGGTCGTCTTTACCGCAAAGGATACCGAAGCGGAATTCGGCCTGCGGATTCCCGCCGGAATGCCGGACGGCTCCTTTGTGACCTTTGATTACGTCACGATTTGCCGCGTGAGCGAGGAGGAGACCCGGAACCGGGTGACCATCCTCTCGGAAGAGGAACCGGACGGCGGGTATAAGGGACGGCTGGAGCTTTCGGTTTCGGGATCCGCCCCGCACGAGGTTCTTCTGAAGCTGACCTTTGCCTATTGGGGGGAGGGGCCGCTCGACGCTTCCCTTTCGGTGAATGGGGAGAGCTTCAACACGGCGGCCTTTTATCCGACCCTCACGAAAAAGGAGGGGTTGGCAGACGCGGTTTATCTTCCGATTCTTTTGGAGAAGGAGCAAAACCGCGTGGTTCTTACGTTCGGGGAACAGACGTTGTTCCTTCTTTCGGCCCAAGTCGTCACCCTGAATGAAAGAAAAGGAAAAGGAAACTGAAAACGAAACCGCCTGTCCGGATCCCTCCGGCGGGCGGCTTTCCAATATCGGCATTTTTCGGTGCGCTTTTGAGAAGGTCTTGAAATTTTCTCAAAAACCTTCCGGGAGATAAAATTCTTGATTTCTCAAAGGAAATGCCGCTTTTAAATCGCACGGCTGTATTGACTCCGAGAATTTGCGGAAAGATAAAATTTTCCCCATACGAAAAAAAGCCTTGTCAAGCGGGAGAAAATGTGGTAAAATATTTTCGGAAGAGAAGAGGGCTTTGGCCCTTCTCTTTCCGACTGCCGAAAGGAGAAATGGGAATGGCGGAAGAGCGCTGGGATTTGTATGACGGCAACCGGGTTCCGCTCGGGCTTACACATATACGCGGGCACAGAATGAGGAAGGGCACCTATCATATCGCCGTCGGTATCTGGACGGTAAGCGAATCCCGCCGGATTCTTCTTACCCTTCGTTCCCCGGAGAAGCCGGATTGGCCGAATCTTTGGGAAAACACCGCCGGTTCGGTTCTGTCGGGGGAGACCTCCCGGCAGGGCGCGGTGAGAGAGCTCTATGAGGAGACGGGCATCCGCGCCACCGAGGAGGAGCTTTATCTTATCGGCACCGAAACCGGGCGGCACACCATCGGCGATTGCTATATGCTCCGCAAAAGCCCCGACATCCGGGACATCGTTTTGCAGAAGGGGGAAACCTGTGCCGCCAAATGGGTGACCCTCGGGGAGCTTGACGAGATGATCGGCGAGGGCAAGGTTGCCCCTCCCGTTTCCTCCCGTCTTGCCGGGATCCGTCGGCAATTTGAGGACTTCCTT
This sequence comes from uncultured Clostridia bacterium, assembly GCA_947626065.1. Taxonomy (GTDB): domain Bacteria; phylum Bacillota; class Clostridia; order Oscillospirales; family CAG-272; genus Colimorpha_A. The sequence continues at coordinate 3,659 of CANQQT010000087.1, forward strand.
TTCGGAAGAATCGGATAAAAAGCAAAAAGAGAGGACATAACAACACCATGAAGGAAAACAATCTTCCGTTCGGCAGTGCCGATATTCTTCTGCCTGCCGGCGGCTTTGAGCGCTGGGCGGTCGTCGCCTGCGACCAGTACACCTCCCAGCCGGAATATTGGGAGGAGGTCGACCGTCTGGTCGGGGAGGCGCCCTCCTCGCTCCGGATTACCCTCCCGGAGGTTTATCTTGAGGAGCCGGACGTCGACAAGCGGATCGGCGCGGTGAACGCGGCGATGAAAAGCTATCTTGATGGCGGAATCTTCCGGGAATACCGCGATTCCATGATTTACGTCGAAAGAACGCTTTCCGACGGAAGAGTGAGGAGGGGCGTCGTCGGGGCCGTCGACCTTGAGGCCTACGACTATCGGCCGGGCGCCGTGTCTGCCATCCGCGCGACGGAGGGGACGGTTCTGTCCCGCATTCCTCCCCGCGTGAAGATCCGGCAGGACGCGCCTCTTGAGCTTCCCCACATCATGATTCTCATCGACGACCCGGGAAAAACCGTGATTCCCTGCGCACCGGACGGAGAGATTCTTTACGACTTCGATCTGATGATGGGCGGCGGGCACCTGCGGGGCAGTCTCCTCGGCAAGGAGGCGATTTCAAATCTGAAAAAGGCGCTTCTCGCCATCGCCGGGGAGAGGGAAAATCCGCTCCTCTTCGCGGTGGGAGACGGGAACCATTCCCTCGCCACGGCCAAGGCCTGCTATCGGAAGGAAAATCCCCTTTCCCGCTATGCGCTGGCGGAGATTGTCAACATTCACGATCCCGCGCTCGATTTCGAGCCGATTTACCGCGTCGTCTTCGGCGTCGACCCGGAGGATCTTCTTTCCCGTGCGAAGGCGCATTTTCAGTCCGGGACGGAGCATCCCGTCACCTGTCTGTTCGGGGAGAAGCGCGACGGCTTTTCGGTCGACGGCCTTGCGGCGGGGGCGCTTCAGGACTTTTTGGACGGCTACCTTTCGGGCAGGGAAGGCGCGACGGTCGACTATATCCACGGGGAGGATACCGTGCGTGAGCTTTCCCAAAAGCCGGGCACGGTCGGATTCCTTTTTGACGGGATTTCAAAAAGCGAGCTTTTCCCCTACGTGGAGAAGCACGGCGCGCTTCCCCGCAAAACCTTCTCGATGGGAGAGGCCTGCGATAAGCGATTTTACATGGAAAGCAGAAAAATCTGCTGACGCAGAATTTTCCAAAATTCGCTGACGCGAAATTTTCGAAGATCCGCTGACGCGAATTTTCTGGAATTTTCAGAGATTCGCTCATGTGGTTTCCCAAAGTGCCGCGAAAGAAGCGAAATTTTCAAGTGCCGCCCAAGCGGATTTTACAAAAGAAAACAGGCGGCTGTTGCCGCGGGGGCGGCGTGACAAGGGGTTGCGCCGCTCTTTTGCATAGAAAAGGGCCCGAAAAGCCGGGAGGAGGGGGAGACAACGGAACAAATCATCATTCACGTGGATATGGACGCCTTTTTTGCCTCCGTGGAAATCCGGGACAATCCCTCTCTTTACGGGAAGCCGCTGATCATCGGCTCCCTCCCGGGGGAACGGGGCGTCGTCGCCACCTGTAGCTATGAGGCGCGAAAATACGGCGTCCGTTCCGGTATGAACGTCAAGGATGCCTACCGACGGTGCCCGCAGGGCGTTTATATGCATCCGAACATCGACAAGTACAAGGCGGTATCGGCCCAGCTCCACAGCATCTGGGACGCTTACGCCACCGCCTCCGAGGCCGTCGCGCTCGACGAGGCCTATCTCGACGTGACGGCGCGGGCGGGAGACCCGGAGGGGGCGCGCCGGATCGCCATGGCCATCAAAAGGAGGACGCGGGAAGAGCTTTCCCTGACCTGCTCGGTGGGTGTGGCTTACTCCAAGGCGGCGGCCAAGACGGCGAGCGAGGAAAAGAAGCCCGACGGATATTTTGAGCTTCTCACCCCGAAGGATTTTGTAAGTCTGATTCTCAACCGCGACGTGAAGGCCCTCTATACGGTGGGGGAAATGACGGCGGAAAAGCTGTATGCCGCCGGGATTCACACCGTCCGGGAGATACAGGAAAATCCGGACACCGTCGTGCGGCTTCTCGGAAAGCAGGGGAAATGGCTGACAAGGCTTGCTTTTGGAATCGACGACCGCCGCGTGACGCCCTACCGCCCGCAGGACGCGAAATCCATTGGCCGGGAGGTCACGTTTCAGCGGGACGTGAACAATTTTGAGCTTGTCAAGGACGTGCTGTTCCTGCTTTCCCTCTGCGTGGAGCAGAGAGCGAAGCGCTACCGCCTGCGCGGGTTCGGGGTGACCTTGAAGATCACCTATTACGATATGAAGGGGATCACCCGCTCCCGGATGACGCCGGAAACCGACAGCGCCGTTTCGATCTGGCGGGAGGCGCTCCGACTGCTTGAAACGGTGGAAAAACGCCCCGTCCGGCTCGTCGGCGTGAGCCTCAGTCGGTTGACCGGCGAGAGGGGGAGACAGCTCACCTTTGAGGAGCTTTTCCCCGACGCTGTGGCGGGCGCGGCGGAGAGAAGAAAAATTTTCGACGCTTTGAAGGAGCGATACGGCTTCGATTTCTCCGAAAATCTTGAAGATCTTTACGGCTCCGACGCTCTGCACAAAACGGTGGAATCTATGCGGAAGCACGGATAAAAACCAGCCTCCGGAAAAGGATTGGTCGCGGAATCGCGCCGAAAAATCGGTTGATGAATCCCTGCCGAAAAGTCGGTACCGAACGTATCGCACTCCAAAATCGTTTGTCAAAGCCGGAGTCCAAAAATCAGCAAAAATCGACCGGGAGGCCCCGGCCGATTTCATTCCGATTTAAATAAAAGCAAAAAGGGCGGGCAAACCGTCCTTTTTTACATGTATGACGGGCATGTCGTCGGTCTGTGGTGGAAGTCCAGAAGGGGCGTAGTTGTCGACGAACCCAAGAGCGACT
>CANQQT010000088.1 GCA_947626065.1 uncultured Clostridia bacterium
TCCCGGCCCTCGATGCCGTCGCGCGCGGAGGTGGCGGACTGTGTCAGAAATAGTGGCTCCGGCTTGGCTCGGGCCGGTCTACTTTGGCCCGTTTCAGTGCGCCTCGGCTTTGTAATCCAAAAGCCGTGGCCGCCCCATGGCCCCTTAAGTCGGGCCGTTGGCCCTCCGAACCGGGGCCGGGCGGCCGTAGCTTGTATTTCGTCGGAAGGCTCTACGCGGCGAGGGAGTGTTGCGATCGGCGCAGAAAGAAAAAACTGCGTCGGAGGCAAATCTAACTTTTTCGCACAAGGTAAGTGACACGCGGCGCTGTAGAGGGAGCGGGGCGGGGAAGTGGAAAACGATTAGAGCTAAATCTTTTGATTAACACTACCGCTCTTTTGCAGAATCTTGCGCTTACCGGCACAGATAAACAAGGTGTTATGCAGGAAAAACCTCGTACAAGCCCATGAAAAACCCCCTCAACGAGATTCTTAAGGGCCTGCGGCCCTTAATGTGGGGAGCAGTATGCAGCCTTCGGCCGCAAACTGCCGGGGCGGCGCCCCGAGCCCAAGTCAAACTAACTTCTTCGCACAAGGTAAGTGACACGCGGGCGCCGAGGCCGGCGCAGGCATACAGGGGGTTCTGCCTCTTTTGCTTGCTTTGTGAAAGTGGGAAACGATTAGAGCTAAATCCTTTGATTAACACTGCCGCTCTTTCGCAGAATCTTGCGCTTACCGGCACAGATAAACAAGGTGTTATGCATGAAAAACCTCGTACAAGCCCATGAAAAACCCCCTCATCGGGATTTCCAAGGGCTACGGCCCTTGGACGGGGTCCGGGGCAAGGCCCCGAGCCCAAGTCAAACTAACTTCTTCGCACAAGGTAAGTGACACGCGGCGCTGTAGAGGGGGTGGGTCGGGGAAGTGGGAAACGATTAGAACTAAATCCCTTGATTAACACTACCGCTCTTTCGTAGAAGTTTTCGATTACCGGCACAGATAAACAAGGTGTTATGCAGGAAAAACCTCGTACAAGCCCATGAAAAACCCCCTCAACGGGATTTCCAAGGGCTACGGCCCTTAATGCCGGGAGCAGTATGCAGCCTTCGGCCGCAAACTGCCGGGGCGGCGCCCCGAGCCCAAGTCAGACTAACCTTTCAGCAATGTGCACAAATAAATTTTCATATTTTGTGCAAATTGTGTCTTGATTCGCGGGGCGGAATGCAATATAATAAAAATAAGGAAGGAAGCGTAACCGCCGCAGTAGTGCCCTGCGGGCGGGAAATTACTATGAGAACCAATTACCACGACATTTTCAAATTCGATCTTCCGACCGGATGGGAGATCAAGGAAGAGAAGGAGCAGACGATTCTACGAAAGACGGGAGAGCGGAGCTTTCTTACATGGAAGGTAGACAACTCCTCACAGAGCCAAGAACAGTTTGAAGGGCTTGTGAGCAGCCGCGTGCAGAGCTTTCTCCAAGACAAAAGCATAGAGCTTGCCCATTCCATCATCCTTGACGGCTCCGCGAGAGACGGAAAGCGCGTGTATTGCAGCGAAGGAAACATGGAAGGAGGCCCTTACATTCGATTTTGGGTCGTATTCCGTTACCCGATGATACTGACCGCCTACTACAAGAACGTGCGAAAGACCATAGAAGTCAAGAAGGCGGAGCACATCATCAACAGCATCACCTTCCCGCACAAGACCCCGAGGGCAAAGCCCAAGGAGAAGAGGAGCGCCGAGACGGCGTAAAGTGTTGTAAACTCGGTGCAAAGCACTTCGTTTATAACACGCCGCAGGAAGCACGGCGCGCGCCCGCGCAGAATGGGCGAATTTCAAACGGCAAGCAGTTCGGCATGAGATCGGCACACACAATAGAAACCGTAGGCCGAGGCCCCGACGGGGCGATTTGTCCCGCGAGTCCCGGTAGGGTTTCTTTGCGCTTTTTTGGGCTTTCTCCTTTGGAAAAATCGGATTTTCGCGGCGGGGGAGAACCCGACCGGCGAAAGATAAAACGGCCCGCCGGGCGGAGAAACCGGCGCGACCGGTAAGGGATAAAACAGACCGCGCAAGCGGTATATATTATATAGGAAGATTCCTTTGCGTTGTACTGCGCGGCGGCCCTCCCGCTTCTGCGGCTTCGGGCTTCCGATCAGATAAATTCCCCTTTCAGAAAGAGGATTCTTTTATGAAAAAAGTCAAACTTCTTTTTTGCCTTTCCCTGGCACTTCTCCTTTTCTCTTCGCTTCTTTTCCCCTCCCTTTCCCACCTTTCCTCTGTGGGCGCTGAGTCGAAAATTCAGCGCGGCACCTTTACCAATGGCCGCTTCGGCGGCACCTCCGATCCCTTCGTGACCGAGCATAACGGCAAATATTACTACTGCTACGCCGGTGGCGGCGGCGTCAACGTCAAGGAAATGTCCAGCACGACCGACCTGAACAAGAACGGGAAGTGCGTCTGGACCCCTTCGACGACCTCCCCCGCCCGCAAGGAAATCTGGGCCCCCGAGCTTCACTACATCGACGGCTCTTGGTACATTTACGTGGCCGCCGACGACGGCAAGAACGAAAATCACCGGATGTACGTTCTCCGCCGCGACAACGAGGATCCCGTCGGTCGCTTTACCTACATGGGCAAGATTACCGATTCTACCAACAAATGGGCCATCGACGGCACCGTCATGCACTTCGGCGGCGAGCTCTATTTCATCTGGTCGGGCTGGAAGGGCGACGTTGACGGCGAGCAGGATATTTTCATCGCCCATATGTCGGATCCCATGACGATCGACAGCGCGCGCGTCTGCATTTCGGTTCCCTATCATTCGTGGGAAAAGGTCGGCAATCCTACCGTCAATGAGGGCCCCGCGGTTCTCTACCACAACGACGATATTTTCCTCGTTTATTCGGCGAGCGGCAGCTGGACCGACGATTACTGCCTCGGCATGATGAAGCTTGTCCCCAACGACTCCGGCGTGGTGGATCCCCTCGACTGGCACTGCTGGGACAAGGGCGACACGCCCGTCTTCAAGAAGAAGGACGGGGTGGCCTACGGCCCCGGGCACTGCTCCTTTGTTGTGGCTCCCGACGGCGTGACTCTGATGTACTATCACGCCAATCTTGTGAGCGGCACGGGCTGGAACGGTCGCTCCGCTTGGATTCAGCCGATTCAATGGAAGGACAACGGCGATCCCGACTTCGGGGAGCCTCAGCCTCAGGTCAATGTTGCGCTTTACGTGATTCCCGAGACCACCGAGACGACTTCTGAGCCTACGACGACCGAGAAGGCTCCCGAGCCTACGACGACCGAGAAGGCCCCTGAGCCCACGACGACCGAAAAGACTCCCGAGCCTCCGACGACGACCAAACCGACTCCGACCACGCCTCCCACGACGACTCCTCCCTCCACCGAGCCTCCCGCGACGTCCTCTCCCGATTTTTCCTCTTCCGTGACCGACGAGGCCACCGATTCGGAATCTTCGCAGGCTCCCGTTCAGTCGGATTCGACGGGCTCGGAGCCGATCGGATCGGAGCCGATAGCTTCTGAGCCTTCTTCAGGGGAGACGGTTCCCGACACGGCGGGGTCAGCTCCTCAGGAAACGACGCCTTCGGCGTCGGAACCGGTGGATACGTCGACCATCGGTCTCCCGAAGGAGGAGCCGGGACTTTCGACCGGCGCGAAGTTGGCCATTGCGGCTGGCTCCGTCGTTGGCGTCGGCGGCCTCGGCACCGGTCTCTTCTTCCTCATCAAGCGTTTCCGCGTTCGCTAATCCCTTTTTTGGACTTTTCGGGCCGTGGGTCTTTGGACTCGCGGCCCTACTTTTTTGCCGCCGGGTTCGCGGCCTTGAGCGCGTAGGCCTCATAGAATTTTTTGACGTACCGGAAGAGCGTCGATTCGGAGCAGTGGTATTCCATCGCCGTTCTCGTGAGGGAATCCCCGCTTGTGACGGCTTCAAAGATGGCGGGGCCGTAGGCTTCCCCGCCGACTCTTTTACAGAGCGCGGCGACGTAGGCCTCGTTTTTCTTGTTGACGCAGAGAAAATAGATGAGCCCCTGCTCGGCGTATGGCCTTGCGATGGAGTGTCTCATTTTGAATTTCATAGGGATTCTTCCTTTCGTGATTGTATTCGGCGGCGCGTCGCCGCTTCCGTAGAAATGGGTTTCTTTGTATGGGCCGGGCCGGGCGACTTGTCGGAATGTTTGGCATTATCCGGGCCGTGCGTTGGCTTCTGCGCTTCGGCGCCGCTTGCGGGAAGCTGCTTTTTTGTGCTTCGGTTCAGCTTCTGAGCCGCCCGGGCGGAGGAATCAGCAGGAAGTCCTTCCGCAGCGCCGCCTCCTTTCGTCTTGCCACGGCGGCGAAGTAGTTTCTTTGTATCGTCTCCGAGGTGAGGATCGCGTGCTCCTTGAAGAGCTCTTCGTCGAAGATTCCCCTTTTGATCGCCGCTTGCAGGATCTCCTCGACGGTTTCGGGCCTCAGTCCGCAGGCCCTGCTGAAGAGGAGTCGGACGTCCGGGTACCATTTGCAGAAGTAGCCCTCCCCTCCGTAGATTCTTTGCAGGAGCTTGACGACGACGGCGAAGCCTGTGACTCCGAATTCCGCCTCGATCAGCTCGATTCTTTCGTCGGGATAGACGTTGAGGGGGAACCAGTCCAGACCGTTTTTCATCGGGCTCCCTCCTTTGCATAGAGTATGAAGTTGTTATAATGTGTGGTATCGTCCGGGCCGGGCCGGGCCCGGTGCCGAACACGGCTCTGCGAATTTGAAAAAATCGGATAGAGGTTTTGAAACAGCAGACGGCAGGCCGGGCCGGGCCCGGTGCCGAACACGGCTCTGCAGATTTGAAAAAATCGGACAGAGGTTTTGAAACAGCAGACGGCGGGCCGGGCGGTGAGGTTGCCGCCGGTGCGTTCGGGTTCAGGCTTTGGTGGCCGTTTGCGCCGCGAAATGGAACGGATGTTCTTTTTTGGGGCAAAAAAATTCGTCGCGATCGCAGAGTGTGGCGCTTGCGGCGCTCCTTGTCCGGGCTTTTCTTTCGTCTTCGGGTTTGAGGTAGAAATCCTCCCATTCCGCGAGGATTCTTCTGTCTTTTTCACTGAGCGGGGGCATGGGGTCTCCTTTCTTTGGTGGGGGTGCGGGGCGTTTTTGGGGCAAAACGAAATTTTGCTGGCGCGGGCGCTGTCTGCCCGGCTCATTTTGTTTGGAGAAGTGTTTGAGAAGCGGGGCAGGGCTTCCGAAAAGAACATATGTTCTTATTGACTCTATTATACCGCATTCGCGGGGCGATGTCAATAGGCGAAACGGCCAAAGGACGGGGGATTTGATGGCGAATATTTGTTCGCTTTGCGGGTGGGGTTGGAGGCGGGAAAAATGCGGGGTTTGAGTCGTGCGGCGTGGGGCTTGGCCTTGCCGATGGCGCGGCGCGGGGGCGGCGGTGTGGCAAGAAGGGAAGCGTTGCGGGGGGGTTTGGGCGGGGAATGTGGGCGCGGGAGGGGAAACGGCAGGGGAAACGGGGGTTTCATTTCGGACGGGGCGTTCCCACGGGCGGCGCGGGAGGGGAAACGGGGGAAACACGTGTTTCATTTCGGGCGCGGCTCATTCCGGCAGGTATCGCGTGGGAACGCGTTTTGGTCTTCGCAGGTGCAAGCGGGGCCCCGGCGGACTCCCGCGCAGGTAGTGCGCGGGAGGGGGCCATGCGGCGGTGGGGGGGTTCAAGTGGAATTTTTCCGCCTGTGTGCGGGGGAGATGTTTGCGGCGGGTTTGCTGGCGCCCGCATGGCCAAGCGCGGCGGGATTGGGGAATTCAATGGCTTCCGGCGGGGGCGGATGTTGTGAGAATGCCGCTTTCTTTGATAGGGGCCGCCGCCGCGCTACGCCGGGGCCGGAGTGGGGGAGATTCCGGCCTATTCGGAGGGCTTTCGTGGCCGTTTCGTGCGGAAAACGAACTTTTTGGCGCGGGTTACGCAGTGCCGGGGCCGGTGCGGAATCTTCTACCGCACATCCCCCTCATCCACCCATCCGTAAACGGTTTTTCCCTTCACAAGGTACGGGTGCTTACTCTTCCCCAAGCGGTAAATCTGCATGAGAACCGCTTTCCCGGGCTTGCAAGCCTTGCCGGTCTTGGCGTTTGCGTTGGTGTAGTGCGTGTTCCCGACGAAATTCACCGTTTCTCCTACGGCGAAAATACGGGAGGGAGAGCCGCCGACGGTTTCGCCGTTTCCGGGCTTGCCGCCGCCGGTACCGTCTCCTTCGTCAGTGGGAGAATTTCCGGCGGTGTTGTTGCCGCCGGTGCTTCCGCCACCCGAAGGGGAATCCGCGCCGGTTTCGCCGCTGTTGGTGTCGGTTCCGCTTCCGCCGGTTTCGTTCCCGGCGCCGCCGGTGGTTTCGGTCTCGCCCGGCCTCAGAAGCTCCCTCACGTCTTCCCGGAAGTCGTCCATGGTCATCCCGAACTTTTTCAGCCAGTGGTCAATATCCCCGTGATTGCTTGCATACCCCAGCGCGTGGGCCTCCTTGTG
>CANQQT010000089.1 GCA_947626065.1 uncultured Clostridia bacterium
GCTTGCACGCTTGCGGCCCAAACGGCTCCGCCTTTAATTTTTAGATTCGTCTTCGGCCCCTCGCTGAGTGCGGGCCGGTAGGCGGCGGCCCTGAACGGTTTAACGTCTTCCCCAAATTTCGCCGTGTCTGTCCCGAAAACGATTCAAAAAGTATCTTTGGAACGTGCCGGGGCGGCGGCGCTAATTCGCCCAATCCTCGACGTCGGAGGCGAAGACGACGGTCAGCTTTCCGTCGCTCTCCTTTTCCTCCGGCTCGAGGAGGTCGAGAACCTGAGCGGCGGCCTTGAGGGCGACGCCTGCGGCGGAGGAGTCGTACTTGTAGCCGACGGGCTTCCCCTCCTTGTCGCAGACGGGGGTTTTGGTGTTTGAGCGGGCCTCACGGAAGAGGGAGAGAAGGGCTCCGGCCAGCTCGTCCTTCACCTCGGGGAAGGAGACAGGTGCCGGTGCCGAGGCCGGCACAGGCAAAGGGCTCCGCCCTGAATCCGCAGATTCTTCTTCTGCCTTCGCTGAGTGCGAGCCGGTAGGCGGCAAAGACGACGCGTGCGCCGCTGTCTCGCCGGGAGAGGGGAGCTCTTCGGAGGGAAGCTCTTCGGCGATGGGCTCCTCGGAGAGGGGCGTCGCGCTTGGGGGCGTCGCTCCGGGCGCTTCGCTGAGCGTTGCGGGGGTCGGTTCATCGCGCTGTTTCATGGGGAAAACTCCTTTCGGAATCGGAACGTATGTTCTTTTTGCGAGTATAGTATAACACACAAACCCCCCTCCGTTCCGTCAACTTTTGGAATTTTGAAAAAATTTTTTGGGGGGAAAATGGGAGGGAAGCGCGGGCCACGGGGCGGCCACGGCATACCGCTCGTAACATCTCGGCGCACTGAAACGAGCCAAAGTATACCGGCCCGAGCCAAGCCGCTCATTATTCGGGCGGCATCGAGGGCCGGGATACGCGAGGCATAGAAGACAGTGCCTCTGTCCGCAAAATCGGATAAAACAGGCCCGGACCGAACCAAGCCGGAGCTGCTGCTTCTGACGCATCTCTCTGCCTCCGCGCGCGACGGCATTGAGGGGAGGGCCTCAGAAAAGTGACCGTTTCGAGCCGCCGAAGGGTGTGGGGGGTAATCCAAAAGGGGGGCGGGGATACTTCCCCGGACCCCCTGTGGCGATTTTCTTTGCGAGCGTTTCTTTTTTCGCAAAAAGAAATGCGGAAAAAATTCGGGTTTAGACCGGGAAACGGTTGAGGAAGTGGCCACGAAAGCAATTTTCCCAAAGCAAAACAATTTTTCACCGTCGAAAGCGCCGCACAAACGCGCGTGTGGGCCGCCGCCCACGCCCCCCCGGGGCAAAAGAATTTTAAAAAATTTCCCCCCACCCCCTTGCATTTTTCGCAAAAGGGTATATAATTAAGGATAGAAAGCGTCCGCAAGCGGCCAAGCGTCCACACGCGGCCAAGCGTCCACACGCGGCCAAGCGGCCACACGCGGCCAAGCGGCCGCACGCGGCCAAGCGGCCGCACGCGGCCAAGCGGCCACACGCGGCCAAGCGGCCGCACGCGGCCAAGCGTCCGCACGCGGCCGCCCCGCTCAGAACGAAAGAAAAGAGGACTTTGCCATGACGAACGACTGCTCCTTGCCTGCCTCCCTTGCCTTCATCCGCCTTGTCGAGGGAAACCGCCGCTACCTGAACGCCCGATCCTGCTCCGGGGATATCTCCCCTTCGATCCGGCTTCGCACCTTTACGGAGGGCCAGCGCCCCTTCGCCACCGTCTTCACCTGCTCCGATTCCCGCGTCATTCCCGAGGCGATTTTCGACTGCGGCATCGGCGACCTTTTCGTTGTCCGAACCGCCGGGAATACTCTTTCCGACTCGGCGCTCGGGAGCGTTGAGTACGCGGTTCGCCACCTCGGATGCCCCCTCGTCCTCGTCCTCGGACACACCGGCTGCGGCGCCGTGACCTCGGCAATTGAGGAGGAAAGCGCCGCAAGCGACGCACGCGCCTCCCACGGCGGGAATCCCCACCCCGGCGATTCCTCCGTCCACCCGGAATCCTCCTATATTCGCTTCGTCACCGACGGCGTCCGCCTCGCCATTTCGGGCGAGACCGACCTCTCGCGAGCCGTCGTCAAGAATCTGAACCACACCTTCCGTTGCCTTTCGGAGCGCCTCGGGCTTCCCGCCCATTTCGCGAACGATTCGACCTTCGGCCCCGGGCCCTGCGTCTGCTCCGCTCTCTACGACACCTCCACAGGGCTTGTGAAATTCTTCTGACCGCAAAAAGAGCCGCAAAAGCGGCGAAAACAGCAAGATAGGCGCTTGATAAAAGCAAGAAAGGCCGCTCCGGGCCGCCGAAAATGCCGCGCCGTCGGGCCGCACCGCTGAAAACGCCGCGCCGCCGAGCAGGGCAGGGGCCACCGCGCGTGACAAAAAGGCCCCCGGCCCCTCTTGCGGAAAATCCCGCAACAAACCCGGGGCCTCCGGCCTACCTACGCGAAATTTTTCCTCAACCAAAAAAGGGCAGCGTCTGCCCAACATTTTCGGGGCTTCGGATTCCCCCGCCCCGCGCCGCGCGTAAAGCGCAGAAAGGATTTCCCATGACTCCCCGCGAATTTCCCTTTGCCGGCTGGCAATCGCTCCCCACGTCCCCCCGCACGTCGGACAGAACGACTTCCCGCACGCCGGGCAGAATGGCTTCCCGGCCTGTTCGGGAACGGCTCCCCCGCTTCTTCCGCCTCGCCTCGCTTTTGGCCCTTTTCGCCGTCTCGGCGCTTCTCTCGGCCTGTCTGACCCCCTCGCGCCCCTCCTTCCTTCCCCCCGACGGGGGCGGCGTTTCCTCTTCGGAAAGCGAGTCCGGCGGCGCCGACCGCGAAACCTCCGGCGATCCCTGCCGCGAGGCGCACACCTTCGGGGACTGGGAGATAGTTTCTCCCCCGACCTGCACCTCCCCCGGAACCCGTTCCCGCGTCTGCGCCGTCTGCGGCGCCGTCGACGTCGAGGAGCTTCCCGCGACCGGCCACGCCTTCGGCGACTGGGACAGCACCGGCCCTTTTGACTGCTCGGTTGCCTCGACGCGTTCCCACGTCTGCGAGGTCTGCGGTTACACCGAAACCGAGACGCTTCCTGCGACCGGCCACGCCTTCGGCGACTGGCTGGACAAGGTTCCCGTCACCTGCACCGAGGCCGGGGAACGCGAGCGGATTTGCACCTCCTGCGGCTACACCGAAACCGAGGAAATTCCGTCGCCCGGCCATTCCTTCGGGGATTTTTCGGTGACTCAGTCCGCGACCTGCACCTCCGACGGGGAGCGGGCCCGCGTCTGCTCCGTTTGCGGCTACTCGGAGCTTGAAATTCTCCCGGCGACCGGCCATATTTACGGGGAACCCAAGGTGACGAAGGCCGCGACCTGCACGAAGGCCGGTCAGGAGACTTTGACCTGCACGCTCTGCGGCGAGACTCTGAGTCAGTCCCTCCCCGCGACGGGCCATTCCTTTGGCCCCTATTCCGAAACCCGCCCCGCGACCTGTACGTCGAAGGGCGTCAAGACCCGCGTCTGCCGGAATTGCGGCAAGAGTGAAACCTCCTCCATTCCGGCCACCGGCCACTCCTACGGGAGCTGGGAGACCTCGGTTCCCGCGACCTGCACCTCCTCCGGGACGAACATCCGCACCTGCAAGACCTGCGGCAACATCGAGCGCAAGACGGTGAAGGCCACCGGTCACAAATACGGCGGCTGGGTCACGACCCGTGCCCCTTCTCTTCAGCCCGACCCGGAGCATGAGCCCTTCAGCACCGTGATTTTGGGGGAGCGTCAGAAGACCTGCTCCCGCTGTGGGCTTTCCCAGACCGAATCCCTCGACTTCACGAAGGAAGAGAAGCTGGAGCTTGCCCGCGTCGTCGCTCAGGAAATCGTCGATTCCGTGACGGTTTGGGAGAGCGACCTCGACCGCGTTTCACAGGTTGCCGCCATCGTCGCGGGCTACAGTCAGAGCTGTTATTATACCAATGAAGACAAGGATTATTCCACCGCCTTCGGCGTCTTTGTGAAGGGCGTTTACACCTGCGCCGGTTCGACCCGCGCCCTCGGGCTCTGCCTTGAGCTCATGGGCTTCGACTGGGTTCACGCGAACGAGAATCTGAATGATCACCAGTGGTGCAAGCTCATCATGGACGGAAAGGAAGGCTTCGCCGACGGTCAAGTCGGCATGGTCGGCTACGGGAAGCACCCGGTAGACGACGATTGGGAATAGCGCCGGGCAGGGCCCACGTGTGGCAGGGCCCCGCCCGTTACAAAGGTTCCGCATTTTAAAACTCTGTTGGATTGTTTGAGCTTTGCAGGGCCGTGTTTGGCCCCGGGCCCGGCCCGGCGGAAAGGAGACCTTCGATGTTGAAAGATTTCAGAGAAACGCTGGCCGAACAGCTCCGGGATCCCGAATTCCGGCGGGAATGGGACGCGATGGAGCCGGAATTTCAGGCCATCAAGTCGGCGCTTGCCGCGCAGGACGAAAAGGCGCTTTCGGCGGGCGCGGGCGCGCGTGACTCGACTATTTTGAAGAAATCCGACAGAGGTTAGGGCCCGCCAAGAGTCGACCCCGCCGCGCAAAGAATCTGTGTTTTAAACTCTGTTGGATTGTTTGGGCTTTGTAGAGCCGTGTTTGGCCCCGGGCCCCGCCCGTTACAAAGGTTCCACGTTTTAAAACTCTGTTGGATTTTTTTGGAGTCGCAGAGCCGTGTATGCGACCGGCCTCAGGCCGGGGAAATTTTTTTCTTCTTCTATTGACAATTCGCGCAAGCTGTGGTATAATATATGCGTTTCGGGCTTACGGAGATTCCTCAGCGGATTTTCCGCGCCCGCGCTTGCCCCTGTAGCTCAGTAGGTAGAGCACTTGACTTTTAATCAAGTTGTCCGGAGTTCGACTCTCCGCAGGAGCACCAAAAAAGGCGATTGCTTTTGCAGTCGCCTTTTTCTTCTATTTGCCCGGGGGCGATATCGCAAGCCTCGCGGGGGGCCGCCGGTATGGGCTTCGCAGGTGCGAACGGGGGGCCCCGGCGGATTTCCGCGCGCAAGCGCGCGGAAAGGGGCCATGCGGCGTGGCTTTCGCGGGCAGGCGGTTTTCTTTTGGCAAATGGGGGAGTACCGTTCGCTTCCTCTTTTTATTATGCCCGCATGGCCAAGTGCGGCGGCGGATTTGAAGTCGGCGCGTGCTCCCGGAGAAAGTGAAAATTTTGAAAATCCCACTCTTTTTAAAAAGCCCCGCCGCCGCGCAACGCCGGGGCCCATTGCCGGTGAGCCGCCCGTCTCTATATCACAAACCCCCCGTTGACTCCGAGGATCTGCCCCGTGATGAATTCCGCCTCGGGAGAGGCAAGAAAGGCCACGGCGGAGGCGACCTCTTCGGGAGTCCCAAGCCGCCCGAGAGGCGTTTCCTCGCAGAGCGCGCGCTTGTCCTCTTCGCTGAGAGATGCGTTCATCTCGGTGTCGATCACCCCGGGGCTCACGGCGTTGACGCGGATCCCCACAGGGGCGAGCTCCTTCGCGAGGGACTTCGTGTAGGCGTTCACAGCGCCCTTCGAGGCCGCGTAAACCGACTCGCAGGAGGCTCCCACCGACCCCCACATCGAGGAAATGTTGACAATCACGCCCTTTTTCTTCCGCAAAAAGAAGGGAATCGCCTGACGACAGCAGCGGAGAACGCCTCCGAAATTCACGTCCATGACCTCGACCCATTCGGCGTCGTCGGTTCGACCGGCCTCCTTCACAAGGGAAATTCCCGCGCAGTTCACAAGAACGTCGAGGGAGCGGAAGGCCGCCCACGTGTCGTAGAAGAGATTCTGAATCTGAAAGAATTTTTTCACGTTTGCCGGGTAGGAGTGGACGTCGTAGCCCTTCGCCGTCAGCTCCTTTTCGGTCTCAAGAGCCCTTCCTCTTGAATTGTGGTAGCTGAAAACGACGAGGTCGCCCCGGCGGGCAAATTCCCGCACGCAGGCCTCCCCGATTCCCCTCGATCCTCCGACGACAAGCACGACTCTTTTCATGAAATTTCCTCCGGTTGAAAATGATTTTCCCCATTATACCACACGCCGGGAAATTTTTCAATAAATATTTTATAAATCATCATAAAACCGTCACAATAAGGGGCTATAATAGAGGCAGAAAGTGGGAAAAAGGCCCCATCGGCCCGAACGCGCGCGCCTTTTTCTTCACAAAATATTCACATAGCCCGCCCGGACGGTGCGGCCCCGGCAAAAGCCGGAAGGGAAGCGACGAAAACGGAACCCCGAACGGCGGCCCGGCGCGGTGCGATTTCGCGGTGCGAACAGCAGAAACGGCGGCGCGATTGTGGCCCGGTGGTTTCGGTTCCTG
>CANQQT010000090.1 GCA_947626065.1 uncultured Clostridia bacterium
CCCGCCGCGCCCGACGAGCTGGAAATCACCCGGGACGGGGAAGTCTTCGTCTGCGAGTCGGAATGGCTCTGGCGGCTGGTCGGCTCGGTCAATTTCTCTGACCGCGACTCCCTCTCCTACTTCCAGCGGATGCTCCGCAAGGGCGGGGTCATCGACCGGCTGGAGGAGGCCGGGGTGAAGGACGGGGACACCGTGCGGATCTACGATTTTGAATTTGATTTTATAAAATAAGAAAAGTTCCGTTTCCGGCGCGCGAACGCGACGGAGACGGTCGGGAGAGCTATGCTGACCTTTCAGGCACTTTGCGAGGAAAATTCATCGGAGCTGAGGGAGGGCTATCGGAACAGCCCCTACCGCATCAGCGATTATTCCTACGGGATCAAGAAAATGTGGAGCGATCTGCTTCACCCGGAGTTCACCTTTGACAGCGGCTGTCTTCTCGTGCTCTGCACCCTCTCCGGCCGCCCGGTATTCGATTATCCTCTTCCGGTGGCGGAGGAGTACGATCTTTCCTCCGCCCTTCTTCACATGGCGGAGTACTGCCGCGAAAATTTTCTTCCTTTTCAGATCGACAACATCCCGGAGGAGGAACGGGGAACCCTGCTTTCCCTCTTTCCGAGCTGTGAGCTGAGCTACCGGCGCATCTGGTCGGACTATCTCTACCGCACCGCCGACCTTGCCGCGATGGAAGGGAAGGCCTATGCGGGGCAGAGGAACCATATACGGAAGTTTCAGAAGAGCTATCCCGGCGCCGTTTTCCGCCGGTTTGACGGGGAGGATGAGGAGAAAATTCGCTTCTTCTTCCGCCGCTTCTCCTCGGAATTTCTCAAGGGCGTGCGGGGAGCGAAGAGCGAGCTCAGCCGCGCCGAAAATATGATTTCCCAGGTCGGCTCCCCCAATTTCTTCTGCGGGGGCTACGTGCTGGACGGGGAGATTCTCTCCTTCTGCCTCTCGGAGCGTTGCGGCGATATGCTCATCGACCACATCGAAAAGGCGCTCCCGGAATTCGAGGGCATCTATCCCGCCACCGTGCAGGCCTTTTTGAAGGAATTCGGGGAGGGCATCCCCTTTTTCAACCGGGAGGACGACTCCGCCGACCGGGGCCTGCGAATGTCCAAGCTCCAGTATCACCCGCTGTCGGTGGTACACAAATATACCGCGCATATCCGGAACGAGCTGTGGCACATCGAACGCCTGCCGGAGCTTTCCTCCGAGCGGCTGACCTACGACGCGCTCAGACCGGAGGATATCCCCGCCTATAACCGACTCTGTCTTGACGACGAGAGGAACCGCTACTGGGGGTACGATTACCGGATCGACTGCGAAAATCCCGGAGAGGAGTATTTCTACAACGACCAGAGACACGACTTTTCGACCCGCTCCTCCCTCACCCTCGCCATCCGGCTGGAGGGGGTCTTTATCGGCGAGGTTCTGCTCTACAATTTCGATTTTCGCGGCGGCGCCGAAATCGGTATCCGCCTGCTCAGGGAATACGGCGGCTTCGGCTACGCGAGGGAGGCGCTGCGCACGGTGATTTCCTATGGCCTCTATACGGTGGGGCTGGACGAGATCCGCGCGAAATGCTATAAGGAGAACACCGCCTCCTACAATCTTCTTTCGGCGGTCATGCGCCGCCGGGGTGAGGACGGCGACTATGAATACTTCTTTTCTACCTTTTAAGTTAAGCGCTTTCGGCAGTCTGCCGCTTGAACTGATAAAACGCCTCCCCCGTAAAATTCATATATAATTTTATGCAAATGTAAAAGAAATGTAAACATCCCCAAAACCCCTTGATTTTTTCTTTCAGGCAAAGTATAATTTATAACGTAAGTTGGCACTCAGAATTAAAGAGTGCTAAAATCTCATTTATTCGGAGGATAAGAAGATGACAATCAAACCGCTTGCCGACCGTGTTGTTGTTAAGTCGGTCGAGGCAGAAGAGACCACGAAGAGTGGCATCATTCTCGCCGGTTCCGCAAAGGAAAAGCCCCAGGTAGCGGAGGTCGTTGCCGTTGGCCCCGGCGGACTGGTAGAGGGCAAAGAGGTCACGATGACCGTCAAGGTCGGGGATCGCGTGATCACCAGCAAATATTCCGGCACCGAGGTTAAGTGCGACGGAATCGAATACAACATCGTAAGACAGAGCGACATTCTCGCCGTTGTCGAAGACTGATTGGAGGAATGAATCATGGCAAAGGATATTGCATACGGAATTGAAGCGAGAAACGCGCTTCTGCGCGGAATCGATAAGCTGGCGGACACCGTCAAGATCACCCTCGGCCCGAAGGGCAGAAACGTGGTTCTTGACAAGAAGTACGGCTCTCCGCTGATCATCAACGACGGCGTGACGATCGCCAAGGAAATTGAGCTTGAGGATCCGATGGAGAACATGGGCGCCCAGCTGATCAAGGAGGTCGCCACCAAGACCAACGACGCGGCCGGCCGCCACCCTGCTTGCGCAGTCCCTCATTCACGAGGGCATGAAGAACGTTACGGCGGGAGCCAATCCGATGGTGCTTCGCCGCGGCATTCAGAAGGCGGTTGACGTCGCCGTCAAAAAGCTGACCTCGATCTCCAAGGCCGTCAACGGCTCGGAGGACATCGCCCGCGTCGGCACCATTTCCTCCGACGATTCCGTTGTCGGTACCCTCATCGCCGACGCGATGGAGAAGGTAACCTCCGACGGCGTGATCACGGTGGAGGAGTCCAAGTCCGCCGACACCTACTGCGAGGTGGTCGAAGGAATGCAGTTCGACCGCGGCTATATCTCCCCCTATATGGTAACCGATACCGAGAAGATGGAGGCCGTCATCGACGACGCGCTCATCCTCATCACCGATAAGAAGATTTCCAACATTCAGGAAATCCTCCCGCTCCTCGAACAGATCGTTCAGTCCGGCAAGAAGCTGGTAATCATCGCCGAGGACGTCGAGGGCGAGGCGCTCACCACCTTGATTCTCAACAAGCTGAAGGGCACCTTCGTCTGCGTCGGTGTCAAGGCCCCCGGCTTTGGCGACCGCAGAAAGGATATGCTCCGCGATATCGCCATTCTGACCGGCGGCGAGGTCATTTCCGAGGAGGTCGGACTTGAGCTGAAGGAGACGACGATTGCTCAGCTCGGAAGAGCCCGTCAGGTCAAGATCAACAAGGAAAACACCATCATTGTCGGCGGCATGGGCGACAGCGAAGGCATCAAGGCCAGAGTCAATCAGATCAAGTCGGCGATTGAGACGACGACCTCCGATTTCGACCGTGAGAAGCTCCAGGAGCGTCTTGCCAAGCTCTCGGGCGGCGTTGCCGTGATCAAGGTCGGTGCCGCTACCGAAACCGAAATGAAGGAAAAGAAGCTCCGCATCGAGGACGCCCTCAACGCCACCAAGGCGGCTGTAGAGGAAGGCATCGTCGCCGGCGGCGGCGTCGCGTTGCTCAACGTCATCCCCGACGTCGATAAGCTGATTTCCACCCTCACCGGCGACGAAAAGACCGGCGCTCAGCTGGTAAGAAAGGCGCTGGAGGCGCCTGTCCGCCAGATCGCCGAGAACTCCGGCTACGAGGGCTCCGTCATCGTCGACACCATTCTCAAGAGCCGCAAGGTCGGCTACGGCTTCAACGCCGCGACCGAGAAGTACGTCGATATGCTGAAGGAAGGCATCGTTGACCCGACCAAGGTCACCCGTTCCGCTCTCCAAAACGCTTCCTCCATCGCGTCGGTCGTCCTCACCACCGAGGCGCTCGTCGTCGATATCAAGGAGCCGGCTCCCGCCGCCGCCGCGCCTATGGGCGGCGACATGGGCGGAATGTACTGATTTCCGAACTCCCCCGCATATGCGGGGCAGGGCGCCGGACACCGCGTATGCGGTGCCCGGCGCTCCTTTTTTGCCCGCAGGCAAAAGAAAATGGGATTACCCCCTTTTCAAAATCGAAAAAATATGGTATAATGGTTTTTGTTCGGTATCGACCGACGTTAGGAAAGGGAAAATCCGGATTTTTTATGAAAAAACTGCTTTGTTATATGAAGGGGTATCGGAAGGAATGCGTCTTTGGCCCTCTTTTCAAGCTGGCGGAGGCCCTGCTTGAGCTTCTGATTCCCTACGTCGTCATGAATCTTATCAACGTCGGGATTGAAAAGGGCGATCTGCCCTATATTTTTTCGCGGACGGCGCTCCTTGCCCTGATGGGCTTTGTCGGTCTGGGCTTTTCGGTCACGGCGCAGTATTTCTCCGCCAAGGCCGCCGTCGGCTTCTGCGCGAGGACGCGGGAGGCCCTCTTTTCCCACATTCAGCACCTCGGCTTCAAGGAAATCGACGAGCTGGGCACCTCCTCTCTTCTCACCCGGCTGACAAGCGATATGAATCAGATTCAGACCGGCGTCAATCTGACTCTCCGGCTCTTCCTCCGCTCGCCCTTCATCGTCTTCGGGTCGATGATTTTTGCCTTTACCATCGACCGGGAGGCCGCGCTGACCTTTGCCGTCGCGATTCCGTTCCTTCTTATCCTTGTTTTCGGAATCATGCTCGGCACCGTCCCGCTCTATAAAAAGGTTCAGCAAAAGCTCGACCGGGTGCTTTTGAAAACGCGGGAAAATCTCCTCGGCGTTCGACCCCTTCGCGCCCTCTGCAAGGAGGAGGAGGAAATCGCGGAATTTGATTCCGAAAACCGCGCCCTCAACCGCTCGCAGAAGCTGGTCGGGAAGATCTCGGCGCTGATGAATCCCCTCACCCTCGTGACGGTAAACGGGGCCATCGCGCTTCTGATTTACGTCGGGGCGCTGAAGGTGCAGTCGGGTATCCTTACGCAGGGCGCGGTGATCGCCCTCTACAACTACATGACGCAGATTCTCGTCGAGCTCATCAAGCTCGCCAATCTGATCATCAACATCACAAAATCGGTCGCCTGCGCCAACCGCGTCTCCGCCGTCCTCGCCGTTTCTCCTGCCATGAAGGAGGGAGAAGGCGCCGGGAGCTTCCGGGCGGAAGAAAAACGGGACGGAAGTGAAGCGCTCCCGCCCGCCGTCGAATTCCGGGACGTGGGCTTCAAGTACGCGAAGGGCGGGGAAAATTCCCTTGACGGCATTTCCTTCAAGGCCGAAAAAGGGGAAACGATCGGCATCATCGGGGGAACCGGCGCCGGAAAAACGACGCTTGTCCATCTGATCGACCGCTTCTATGACGCCACCGAGGGGGAAATTTTCATCGACGGTATCCCGATTTCTTCCTACCGCTTCGGGGAGTTGCGGAAAAAGGTCGGCATCGTCCGACAGGCCGCCGCCCTCTTTCGCGGCGATATCCGGAGTAACCTCCGCTTCGGCAACGAGGAGGCGACGGAGGAGGAAATGCTGGAGGCCCTGCAGGCCGCTCAGGCCCTCTCCTTCGTGCAGAAGAAGCCCGGCGGGCTGGATTTCGTCCTCGAACAGGGGGGAAAAAACCTCTCGGGCGGCCAGCGTCAGCGCCTGACGGTCGCCATGGCCCTTGTGAAGAAGCCGGAGATTCTGATTCTCGACGACAGCTCCTCCGCCCTCGATTATGCGACCGACCTTGCCCTGCGGCGAGCCATTCGCGCCCTTCCGTATTCTCCCACCGTCTTCCTCGTCTCCCAACGGGCCTCCTCCCTTGTCGGGGCCGACCGCATTCTGGTGCTTGACGAAGGGAAGCTGGTCGGCAGCGGAAAGCACGGGGAGCTCCTCTCCTCCTGCACCGTCTACCGGGAGATTGTCGAGTCGCAGAGCCGGGCCTCCTGATTTTTTCGATTCCGTTTTTGAATGAGGTGCGCAAATGTCAAAAGCGTCAAAGAGAGTAAGCGCGGCAAGCGCGTCACAATCCGATAAAGGGAAAACGGCCACGGCCGGGAAAACCGCAGCGGGGAAAACCGCGCCGGAGAGCGCTGTGCCGGAGAAGTCTTCGACAGAGAAATCCGCGACGGAGAATTTCACGGTAGCGAATGCTGCGGCGGAGAAGCTCGAGACGAGAAAGTCCGGAAAAGCGAAAAAGCCGTTCTTCCCGAAAAAAGCGATGAAGCAGTCGCTCGCCTATCTTTCCCGCTATCGCGGACTCATCCTTCTGACCCTGTTCCTCGCCCTTTTTTCGGTCGCGGCGACCCTGTCGGTGCCGCTTCTCGTCGGGGACGCCATCGATCTTCTCGTCGGGAAAGGGACGGTCGATCTGCCGAAGGTTCTTCGCCTTCTTCTGATGTCTGTGGCAGTGGCGGCGGCGGGAGGGCTGGCGCAGTGGCTGATGAGCGCCGTGAACAACCGCATTACCTTCGACGTGGTGAGGGATAT
>CANQQT010000091.1 GCA_947626065.1 uncultured Clostridia bacterium
TTTGTGCAATTCTTCTTGCTTAATGCAACAAAGCGGCTTTGGGCGTTTGAGCTCTAAACCGCTTTGTCTTCAGTCTGCGGCGCCGGAAGCTTGTCCGACGCCGGTTTTCTGTTTTGGGATAGAAGAATGAGCCGAAAAAGGCCGAAACGAAATAAAAACTGCAAAAACCGGCATCGGAGGCTTTTGTCCGACGCCGGTTTTCTATTTTTCAGGGGGTTTCGCACCCACGGATTTTCCGGGAATTTGCACCGGAATTTCTGAAATTCCCGGGCATCCCAGCCCACGGATTTTCCGGGATTTCACGCCCGAAATTTCTGAAATTCCCGAGCATCCCAGCCACGGATTTTCCGGGATTTCACGCCCGGAATTTCTGAAATTCCTGAGCATCTCTGCCCACGGATTTCCCGGAATTTCTCGCCGGAATTTCTGCGTAACGCTCCCTTATCCGTTCGCCAGCCGTTTCAGCTTCGCGAAGGTCGCCATCAGCTTCTTGGTACCGACGGTATCGAAGGCGATTTCATAGAGAACGTCGGTTCCCATCTCCCTCGCGGAGAGCACCAGCCCTTCCCCGAAGGAGGGATGCTCAACGCGGTCTCCGACCTTGAAATGCTCGAAGGCGGCGTTGGGCGAGGAGGTTTTGCCCGCCGGCGGATTGAAGAACTCCTTGGAAATCACGTGCTTTCTCTGGCGCGGCGGGAAGCTCTTTTCCTCTTCCTTCTTCTTCCCCTCGTCGGTCGCGACAAAGCCCTCCGGAATTTCGGTGATGAAGCGGGATACGGGATTATACTGGGTGCGCCCGTACATCAGGCGCTCCTTTACGTGGATGCAGAAGAGGCGATCCTTGGCTCTTGTGAAGGCCACGTAGGCAAGCCTCCGCTCCTCCTCCACCTCCTCCGGGATAGCCATCGCCTGCATTCCGGGGAAAATTCCCTCCTCCATTCCGGGGAGGAAGACGACGGGAAATTCCAATCCCTTCGCGCTGTGAATCGTCATCAGAACGACGGCGTTCTTTTCGTCGTCGTAGTTATCGATATCGGAAATCAGCGCGACCTCCTCGAGGAAGCCCTCCAGCGTGACCTCTTCCCCCTCGTGCGCCTTCTCGTAGGCCACGGCGTTGGAAATCAGCTCCTGCACGTTGTTCAGGCGATCGGCGCCCTCCTCGCCCTCTTCGATCAGCATGGCGCGGTAGCCGCTCCGTTCGATGGTCTGCTCGAAGAGCTCCGACAGCGGGACACTTGCCGCCACCTCGCGCAGCTGCTCGATAACCCCGATGAATTCCCGGAATTTCGCGGCGTTCCGGCAAATCTGCGGATAGCGGGAGGCCTCCTTCATAATCTGGAACATTCCGGTATTGTGCACGGCGGCGAGGGTTTCGACGTCGGATACCGTTTTGTCCCCGATTTTTCTCTTCGGCTCGTTGATGATCCGTTTCAGGCGGAGGTCGTCGGCGGGATTGTTGACAACCGAGAGATACGCCAAAATATCGCGGATTTCCTTCCGGTCATAGAAGCGCTGGCCGCCGATGATGCGGTGCGGGATTCCGCTTCTTGCGAAGAACTGCTCCAAATTGTTGGACTGGGCGTTGGTTCTATAAAGGACGGCGAAGTCGCTGTACTTTCTCTTCTCCCGGATCACCATGTCCATGATTTTATTGATGATGTACTTCGATTCCTCGTTCTGATTCTCGCATTTGCAGAGGAAGACCTTTTCCCCGCCCTCCCGGCGGGTGAAGAGCTCCTTCTGATGGCGGCCGACGTTGTTTTTGATGACGCCGTTCGCGGCTCCCAAAATATTCGAGGTCGAGCGGTAATTCTCCTCCAGCCGGATCACCTTCGCGTCGGGATACTCCCGGTCGAAATTGAGAATATTTTCGATGGTCGCGCCCCGGAACTTATAGATGCTCTGGTCGTCGTCTCCGACCACCATCAGGTTGCGGTAGCCGCCTGAGAGAAGCTGAATGAGACGAAGCTGCGCGAAGTTGGTATCCTGAAACTCGTCGACGTTGACGTAGCGGAAGCGGCGGCGGCAGTAATTTCCGGCCTCCTCATCCTCGCTCAGGAGCTTGACGGTCAGCATGATGATGTCGTCAAAATCCACCGCTCCGGCGTCGCGGAGTTTTTTCTGATAGAGGGTATAGATGGAGGCGATCTGCGTCTGCCGGAAATCGGAGCCGATTTCGGAGGAGAAAACAGCGGGGAGCTTCAGCTGATTTTTCAGGGCGCTGATCTGTGCCAGCATCGATTTTGAGGGAAAGCTCTTTTCGTCGATCTGCAGATAGGACATACAGGAAAGGATCAGCCGCTTGGAATCGTCGGTATCGTAGACGGTGAAGCCTTTTGAAAGACCGACCTTTTCCCCGAATTTTCGGAGCAGGCGGAGGCAGATGGAGTGGAAGGTTCCGGCCCAGATCTGGGAGGCATAGTCCTCCCCGACGGTCTGCGCCAGCCGTTCCTTCATCTCGTTCGCGGCCTTATTGGTAAAGGTGATGCAGAGAATCGCCCACGGCGGGCAGGGGTCGGCGATGGTTTCGCTCAGCACCTCGGTCATTTCCTCCTTTGAGAGGGAGGCCGCCTGCTCGAGGCGCAGGGCGTCGGCCTCGGTCAGCCCCTCCGGCAGGCGGCTGTCCTCATAGGCGTTTCCGAAGCGGATGATATGCGCGATGCGGTTGACAAGCACCGTCGTTTTCCCGGTACCAGCTCCCGCGAGGACAAGAAGAGGCCCGTTGACGGAAAAAACCGCTTCCCTTTGCCGTTCGTTCAGATTGTCGTACAATTTCTCAAAAAGAGCCCGCTTGGCATCAAGATAGCGCTTGCCGGCTGCCGAAAGTTTCGTGTCCATGTTACCTCCTGCCGCATTTCTGCGGCATTCTGCCCGGGCTCCGTCAAAGCGTCAGCTTTCCGCACGGAAACCCATTTTCCTACATACAATATTATAACACATTCCATTTTTTCTGTCAAGAGACGGAAAAGATTTTTTGAACAATATGTTACAGAATTTCTCTCCCCCACCGGCGGCAAAAAAGCCGGGAGTGGATCTGCCGGACTTTTCCGGGCCGGAAAATTTTTTTGAAAAAACTCTTTACAAAAGGCCGCCGGTGTGGTAAAATAAGAAAAAACGAAAGACAAGCGAGGTGAGCGGAATGAGTACGTCAAGTCCTGACGGCAGTAGCGGCAGTACAAAATCCGACGTTCGACGAAATATCGTTTCCCTTTCCGCCCGCCCGTTTGACGGCCTCACCGGCCCGCTCCTATTCTTTGGGATTTCCCTGTGACCCGACGGAAATTTACCGCTTTCCGGTGATTTTTCGCCCGTCCGCACAGGGTTTCTGCGGGTTTGCGTAGGTTCTGGCGGTTCCGCATAGTCTCCGGCGATTCAGCGTGAGCATTCTCAGGGCCTCCTGCGACCTTGCGCGGATTCCTGCGGTTTGCGTAGGCCCTTGGGGCTTCCGTGGGCTCCTGCGATTTCGCAGAGTTCCGGCGATTCCGCATAGGCTCCGGCTCCGCGTGAGCATTCTTGCGGTTTGCGTAGGCCCTTTGGGCTTCCGTGGGCTCCTGCGATTTCCACATAGGCTCCGGCTCCGCGTGAGCATTCTCGGGGTTTTTTGCGGCCCTGCGCGGGTTTCTGCGGCCTCGGCTTTGCGCCCTACGGATTGCGGCTTGCGTCTACGGTCCGTAACCCGGTTTTGCGATGGTCGGCTTCGCGGCACGGCTTATGGCTTTGCGGTCTGCGTTCCTGACTTCGCCGCCTGCGGCTGGCCCCATGGCCGCCCGGAAGGGAAATTTCTCCGGCTTCCGCTCACGTTCGTTTTGCGGAAAGCGCTTTCGTCACGTCCTTTTGTCTCTGCCGTTCCCCCATTTTCCCGGGAACGGTTTTTTGCCGTTTCCTCCTTCGGCGGTTGAAAATTCCCGCGCAAGCGTCTCGTCATCCGCGACCAGTCGTCCGCGACCAGTTGTCCGTACCGGCCAAACACGACGGCCAAACGCAACCGGTTAAGCACGACCGGTCAAACGTGACCAGTCAAACGTGACCAGTCAAACGTGACCTACGCAAGCGCCTTCACCGCCCTTTTCCCGCGCGGCGGCCCCTTCCCCGCGCGAAACGCAAAGGAGGCAGCATCATGGAAAAACAGACCACCTTTTCCCCCGAAACGGCCCTCGCCCTTGCCGCGGACCGGAAATTTTTTGAGCTTCGTAACCTTCTCCTCACGGCGGAGCCGGTCGATATCGCTCCGCTCTTCGAGCAAATGACCAAGGAACAAAGCACCGTCGTTTTTCGCTTCCTTCCCAAGGAGCTGGCGGCGGAGGTCTTCGTCAACATGGAGCCGGAAACGCAGGAATTTCTGATTTCCTCCTTCACCGACAGCGAGCTGCGCTCGATTCTTGACGAAATGTTCCTCGACGACACCGTCGACGTCATTGAGGAAATGCCGGCCTTTCTCGTGAGCCGCATTCTCTCCAACTCAAAGCCCGACAACCGCATCGTCATCAATCAGCTCCTTTCCTATCCGAAGGACAGCGCGGGAAGCATTATGACGACGGAATACGTCGGCCTTCGCCCGACCATGACGGTCAGCGAAGCCTTTGCGCAGATTCGCGCCGTCGGCCTCGACAGCGAGACGGTTTACACCTGTTACGTGACCAAAAACCGCAAGCTGCTCGGCGTCATCTCCGCCAAAACCCTTCTTCTTTCCGACCCCTCCGCCGTGATTTCCGAGCTGATGACCGAAAACGTCATTTCGGTGACCACCGTCGACGGGAAGGAGGAGGCGGCGGCGCTCTTTCAGAAATACGGCTTCCTCGCCCTCCCGGTCGTCGACAGCGAGGGCCGCATGGTGGGCATTATCACGGTCGACGACGCCCTTTCCGTCCTGCGCGAGGCCGACGAAGAGGACTTCAACAAAATGGCCGCCATTACGCCTACCGACAAGCCCTATTTAAAGACCTCCCCGGTGAGAATCTGGCTCTCCCGTATCCCGTGGCTTCTTCTTATGATGGTTTCGGCGACCTTCACCGGCATGATCATTTCGGGCTTTGAAAACGCCCTTGCCGCGCAGGTTCTCCTCACAGCCTTCATCCCGATGCTGATGGACTCCGGTGGAAACGCCGGCTCGCAGGCCTCGGTGACCGTCATCCGTGGAATCTCCGTCGGGGAAATCGCCTTCCGCGACCTGTTCAAGGTTCTCTTCAAGGAGTTGCGCGTCTCGATGCTCTGCGGGCTTACGCTGGCGACCGCCACCTTCGGCAAGATGTTTCTCGTCGACAAGCTCCTACTCGGGAACGAAATCACCGTCGACATCGCACTGACCGTCTGCCTGACGCTGGCGCTGACGGTAATCTGCGCCAAGCTCATCGGCTGTTCCCTTCCCCTCTTCGCAAAGAAGCTGGGATTTGACCCCGCCGTCATGGCAAGTCCCTTCATCACGACCATCGTCGACGCCGTGTCCCTCCTTCTCTACTTCGCCATCGCCACCTCTCTCCTCGGCCTGTAGCGGCTACAACAGCAACGAAAAAGGGCCTGCGGCCCAAAAAAAAGCCGCAGGCCCAACGACCTATCGGAAAGAATGCAGTTTCAAAAGCCGTAGGCGCGGAAAACACAGGCCCAAAGCCGTAGGCGCGAGAAACACGGGCCGGAAGACCGCAAGCCAAAGAAACCGCTGGCGCGGAAAACGCGGGTCGGAAAACCAAAAACCCAAGGAATCGCAAGTGCAAGAAATGTGCGGCCCAAAAATCCGCCGACCCGGAAAAACCCAATCGAGTAGGGCGGAATAGCTCCGCCCTCTCACACCACCGTACGTGCCGTTCGGCATACGGCGGTTCGGTTCT
>CANQQT010000092.1 GCA_947626065.1 uncultured Clostridia bacterium
TGTGCGACGGCCCGGCGGAAGGCGCAAAAGGGAAAATTCCTCCGGTGGGTGCGCTATGGGCGGTTTCTCAGCGCCGTCGTGGGTTCGCGGCGGCGGGGAGATTTTCCGCAGGGGAAGGCCTTCCGGGAAAATTTTCGTGTTTCTCAGAAGAGCTTTTTTTTCAGCGAGCCCAGCACGTCGGAGGCCTTGTCGAGCGAGAGCTTGCCCTTGACGCCCTCGACGATCTGGGACACGGTGTCGTCGGGCAGGTCGACGCCGATCAGGTCGCGGACGGCGCCCTTCGGGTCGGCGGTGAACTTCTTCTTGAGCTCTCCGTCGTTCTTCACTTTGTCGACGATTTCGGTGATTTTGGCTTTGATATCCATCTTTTAGGCTCCTTTTCGGTAGATACTTTCTTTCATTATATACCGTTTTGGGGGCTTTGTAAAGGGTTTTTCTAAATTTTTTTCGCTTCGGCAAGAAAGAAACAGAGCTCCCCGCGGGCGGCGGTGAGTCCCAGCGTCAGGGTCATCCCTTCGCTTTCCCACCTCGTCAGGGCGATTCCCCCGTCGGAAGAAAAGCCGAGCATCGCCGCGCCGGGATAGCCGTTTTCGTCAAGAAAGGCCTCGGCGGTTTTGAGAAGCGCTTCCTCATCCGGCAGGGCGGCGTCCGGCTCTCTCGGCAGGAGGGCGCGGAGGAGGCGCCCGCTTTCGGCGCTGAATTCGACGTAGGCGGCGGCGGTGCGGAAGCCGTAGACGGTGAGAAAATCGGCGCCACCTCCGGAGCCGTTTGTTCCGTCCCCGCCGGGCGTTTTGTTTCCTTCGGCGGCGTAATTTCCTTCGGAAATGCTACTTCCGTCGGGAAAATCGTCCCCTACGGCCTCGTAGAGGCTTCTTTCCCTCCGGGCGGTATAGGCGCGGAGGCGGCCCTTGACTCTGAGCAGCTTTTCGGCCTTCGCCCGGTATTTTTCGCCTCCTCCGCTCTCCTCCTGCGGCATGGTGTAGGCCGGGAGGGAGTCGTGAGCGGTGAGGGGATAGGCCGGGAGACCGAGGCTCCCGTTTTTCCTTCCCTCCCGATAGGAGTCGGTTCGCGATTCCGAGAGAAAGCGGAGCAGCTCCCCGGCGTAGCGCGCGGCGCGTTCCTTCGCCTCCCCGTCCTGCTCTCCCCGTTTCAGGTCGGCAAGAAACCTCCCGACGTTGCTCTCCTCCTCGACCGAGAGGGGCAGGGCAGAGAAACAGTAGGCCATCGGGAAGGCGAGGCGGCTGTCTTCGGATTTTCTGTAGTCGGTGAGAAAGGAAATCAGCGACTCGTAGGAGCGGGAGAAAATCCCCTCCCGATAGGCGGAGAATTCCTTTTCCTCGAGGTGTGCGCGGAGGGCGAAGAGCCCGGCGGTGAGGAGCAGAAGACCGGCGAGCAGGAGCTCAAGGGTCGTGCGGAGCGTCATTTTTTTCATGAAATTTTCTCCTTTTCGGCGGGCGTGAGCCTTTTTCTTTGTCTCCTCCCCCGGAAAAGGCAAAAAATTCGGCTTCTCTGCGGCGGAGAACATTGACAAGCGCGATTTTTTTTGATATAATCAAAGAAGAAAAGTCGGAAGACTTCCCGGCGGCGGGTTCCTGCGTTTGCGGGGTCTGCGGCGGATGAAACGCTTTTGCGCGTGCGGCGCGGCGAGTGGAATTTTCGGCGCTTGCGCTTGTCCGGGCGGGCTTGTGAGGCTGGCGCGGCGTGACGGTCTGTCGGCGGCGGATTCCTGCGTTTGCGGGGCCTGCGGCGGATGAAACGCTTTTGCGCGGGCGGCGCGGCGAGTGGAATTTTCGGCGCTTGCGCTTGTCCGGGCGGGCTTGTGAGGTTGGCGCGGCGGCGGTCTGTCGGCGGCGGGTTTCCCTGTTTGCGGCAACGCTTTGCGCGGCTTCCCGTGATGTTTCTGCCGCGTGTCGCCGCTTGGCTTTTTGCGGGCGATCGGCCCGGCGTCTTCTCTTTTCAACAGTTTGCCCGGATTTTTTAGGAATACTCCCTCCGGCGAAAAAATAAAGGATCGGCCGCCCTTTGCGCGGCGGCGTACTACCGATATGAAGCTTTTACTTGCGATTGTAAACAACGACGACGCCAACGCCGTCAATTCCGGCCTCAGCCGCGCCGGCTTCAGCGTCACACGAATCGCCACTACCGGCGGCTTCCTGATGACCGGCAACACGACCTTCCTCGTCGGCGTTTCCGACGGCGACGTCGACAAGGTTTCCGATATCATCCGCACCAATTCCAAGAAGCGGGTTCAGAAAATCCCCTTCGAGTGGGACGGCAGCGGCACTCAGCCCGCCGGTACCGTGACGGTCGGCGGCGCGACGGTCTTTGTCCTCAACGTTGAGGAGTGCAGGCACCTGTAATGGCGAACGTCGAGGCCTATTCGGCCATTTTCGGCAACGATTCCCTCAAAAAAACGCTCATCGGCTTCACCGACCGTGCGGCCTTTCCGAATTCTCTCCTTTTCACCGGCCCTTCGGGGAGCGGGAAAACCACCCTTGCCACCCTCGCCGCCATGGCGATCGCCTGTCAGGGGCGGGACAAGCCCTGCCTCCGCTGTGAGGCCTGCCGGAAGATTTCTTCCGGTCTCTGCCCCGATTTTACCGTCATCGGCCCGGTCGGGGATCGCAAAACCGTAGGGGTGGAGGCTGTTCGCACCATTCGCGAGACGGTGTATCTGAAGCCGAACGACCTTGACGTCCGGATCTACCTCCTGAAGGAGGCCGACCGCATGACGCCTCAGGCGCAGAACGCGCTTTTGAAGCTCTTCGAGGAGCCCCCGCGCGGGGTCTACTTCTTCCTCCTCGCCGCCTCTCCTTCGGCTCTTCTCCCGACCGTCCGTTCACGGGCGCCGGAGCTGAAAACCGAGCGTTTCGCGGAGGAGCGCATGGCGGAATTTCTCCTCTCGGAGAAGGGCGAGGCCGGGCGCCGCGCTCAGGAATTGCAGGCCTCCGACCCGGTGGCCTTCCGGCGGATTCTTCACGCCTCGGAGGGGAGCATCGGGCGGGCGCTTTCGCTTCTTTTGCGATCCGATGGCGGGCAGGAGGAGGATTTCGACGGCGTCGAGAAGCTCCTTTCCCTCCTTTCCGGGACGAACCGCGCCGACTTTCTCCTTTCGCTTTCGACGTCTGCGCAGTCGCGTGAGGGCTTCGGGGAGCAGGTGAAGCTCCTTTCCCTCGCTCTTCGGGATATGACGGCGGTGAAGGAGTGCCGCGGGGAGGTTTCGCTTCTCTTTTTCGCCGATACGCGTCGGGCTCGGGATTTTGCCGGGAGCTTTTCTCTGAAAAGCCTTCTTTCCTTCGGGGATGCGCTCGACAGCCTTTCGGCGCTTATCGAGGAGACCAACGTCAACCTACAGACGGCGGCGCTCGTCTTCGGCGAAAAAATCTGGGGGCTGAAATAGGCCTTCCGGTAGCGCGGAAGCGCGGAAAATCGCGGAAAAAGTAGGGTTTTGCGCCGACCGGGCCGGGAAGCACGGCCAGCGGCACGGGCAACCGGGCACCGATAAACAAGAACGCCGGGGACGGTGGAATCAAAAGCGACGGCGACCGGGCCGGGAGCACGGCCAGCGGCACGGGCAACCGGGTGCCGACAAACAATGCCGGGGACGGCGGAATCAAAAGCGATAACAGCGGGGCCGGAAGGCCCGATCTCAAAATAGAATGCCGCGCCGGAAACGGCGCCCGCGCCTTACGCCGGCGAAGGCTCGGAAATCTGAAAGCCGGAGAAACGGACAGGATATGGATTCGGAAAAGAACAGCGATAAACTCAGAACAGGGCAGGGCCGGGAGACTGCGGCAACCGCCGGCGCCCCGTCGGGAAACGGCTTCCCTCGCCGCAGAAACGGAAATTTCTCCGGCGCGGGGAACAACGGCGCTTCCGGCAGTAACGGCAATCCCGGAAACGGAA
Source organism: uncultured Clostridia bacterium (assembly GCA_947626065.1). Classification (GTDB taxonomy): domain Bacteria; phylum Bacillota; class Clostridia; order Oscillospirales; family CAG-272; genus Colimorpha_A. The sequence continues at coordinate 3,907 of CANQQT010000092.1, forward strand.
ATAACGGGAATAACGGAAATTCCGGAAATTCCGGAAATCCCGGCAATAACGGCGGCCCCGTCAACGAGGAAAACGGCGGCTCCGGGGCCCCCGCGAACAACGGCGGCCGATCGGGCGGCGGCTTCCGCGACCGCTCGGCGGGACGCAGAAACAATCGCCGCTCTCCCTTCCGCGGAAACGGCGGCAGGTCTTCCGACAACGGCGGTAAGCCGTCCGATAACGGAGGCAGGCCGTCCGATAACGGAGGCCAGCCGGGAGAGAACACCGAAAAATTGGCGGAGATCTCCGAAAAACCGGTCGGAAACGCCGACAAATCCCTCGAAGCTTCCGGGAATCCCGGCAGGCTCTTCGGCGGCAAGCCGGGGGCGGCTTCCGGGAAGGCTTCCGCAAGTGGCGATCCGCCGACAGAATCCGCCGAGGCTTCTGCCGGTTCCGCAGACGGGGCGGAGGAGCCGGGTGCCGAACGCCGCCGGTCTCAGAGAAATCGCCGCCGCTCCGAGAGAAAACAGCCTCCGGTTTCCGATGTCGAAAAGCCGGAAGAGCCGGTCGTCCCGGAGGAGCCGGTCACGCTCTGCGAGGTGATCGGCGTCCGCTTCAAGCAGGGCGGCAAGGTCTACTATTTCGACCCCAACGGCATGACCTTCCACCGCGACGACGCGGTGATCGTCGATACCGCGCGGGGCATCGAATACGGCATTGTGTCGGCTTCCAACCGCACGGTGCCTTTGAAGGAGGTCGTTCTTCCCCTCCGGAAGGCGATTCGCGCCGCTACCGAGGAGGACGGGCGGCGGAAGGAGGCGGTTCTCGAACGGGAGACGGAGGCCTTCAATCTCTGTCTTTCCAAAATTGAGGAGCACCGCCTTGACATGAAGCTCGTCGACGTCGAGGCCTCCTTCGACAATTCCAAGATTCTCTTCTATTTCACCTCCGAGGGGCGGGTTGACTTCCGCGATCTTGTGAAGGATCTCGCCGCCGTTTTCCGCACCCGCATTGAGCTCCGTCAGATCGGAATCCGCGACGAGGCGAAGCTGATGGGCGGTCTCGGCATCTGCGGTCGGCCCTTCTGCTGTTCCCGCTTCCTTTCGGATTTCGCTCAGGTTTCCATCAAGATGGCGAAGGAGCAGAATCTTTCCCTCAACTCCGCCAAAATTTCGGGGGCCTGCGGCCGTCTGATGTGCTGTCTTCGCTACGAGCACGATGTCTACACGGAGGAGATTGCGAAGACCCCGAAGGTCAATTCCCTCGTCTCCACCCCCGACGGGGACGGCGTCGTCACCGAGGTGACGCCTCTTGTCGGGCTCTGCAAGGTGACGCTCGACAAGGATCCCGCCGCCTCCCGCGTTTACCACCGCGACGACCTGAAGGTCAAGGGCATGAAGGGCAAGCGCCGCCCGGAGGAGCCGCCTTCCGAGAAGGAGGAGGCCTCCCGTCAGGGCAAGAAGGAATAAGCGCCTCCCCACGGGGAATTTTCGGGAATTTTTCAAAACTTGTTGATTTATCCCGCAAAGTGTGTTATAATCTCTTTATACAAATCGGGGAGCCGGGGAAGGCCGCACGCGGCGTCCGGCTTCCGGGAAAGGAAGGGTTATCGCCATGGCATACAAGATCAGCGACGAATGCATTGCCTGCGGCGCTTGCGCGAACGAGTGCCCGGTCAGCTGCATCAGCGAGAAGGACGGCAAGTATGAAATCGACGCGGACGCCTGCGTTGAGTGCGGCACCTGCGCTTCCGTTTGCCCCGTCGGTGCGCCTGCTCAGGGTTAAGCAAGCCTTTTCGGCGAATACCAACAGCGAAGGGAGACCCCAGCGGTCTCCCTTTTCTATGTATGACGGGCATGTCGTCGGTCTGTGGTGGAAGTCCAGAAGGGGCGTAGTTGTCGACGAACCCAAGAGCGACT
>CANQQT010000093.1 GCA_947626065.1 uncultured Clostridia bacterium
CGCCATCCCGGAGCGCTTCTTTGACGTCGGAATCGCCGAGGAACACGCCCTTACCTTCTCGGCGGGCCTCGCCGCCGACGGCTTCAAGCCCTATTTCGCCGTCTATTCCTCCTTCCTCCAGCGGGGCTACGACAACCTAATCCACGATATCGCCCTGCAGACCCTGCCGGTCACGGTGCTTGTCGACCGCGCCGGGCTGAGCGGCGGAGACGGGCCGACGCATCACGGCATTTTCGATGTCCCCTTCCTTTCCGGCATCCCGGGAATGGAGATTCTGACCCCCTCCGATTTCCCCTCTCTGCGAGAGGCCATGGTCTACAGCCTCGATGCCGCCGTGCCGGTCGCCATCCGCTACGCAAACGTCGGGGAGGACAAGGATTTACGGAAGCGGTTCTCCCGCCGCTGTTACGGCCCGCTCGGGCGGCCCGCCGCGATTTCCGCCGCCGATTTTCCGGTCGGCGCTTCCCCCCGCGTTCTGATTGTGACCTACGGAAGAATCGTTTCGGAGGCGACCGCCGCCGCCGACCTTCTCAACCGAGCGGAACCGGGCTGTTGCGGCGTTGTCCTGCTCGAACGGTTGAAGCCCTATGACGAGGCGGCAGAGGGCATCCGCGCCTTCCTTCCCCCGTCGGTGAAAAAGGTTCTGTTCCTTGAGGAGGGAATCAAAAACGGCGGCGCCGGGATGATTCTCCGGGAAAAGCTGACCCTTCCCGACGGCTGTAGCTATTTTCACCTTGCCATCGACGACGTCTTTGACACACCGAAAAATACCGGCAATCTCTTTGCCGACTTCGGCATCGGCCGGGAGGACGTTCTGCGTACCCTTTCGGAGGGGCCGTCGGATCGGCAGAGCCGTCAAAAGAAACGGAGGCCCCGCCTTTCTCTGCCGAAAACGATTCGGCGGAGCGGAAATCCGGCGTCCTCCTCCGACGGTTCCCTGCGATAAGCCCCGGCTCACCGCCGAAAAAGTGCCCTCTCCCATAACGAAAGCAAGCCGCGAAGAAGCTGACTTCTTCGCGGCCCTTTTGCTATCCGATTTTGATAACTCCGTATCCTATCCGAGGTCGGAGTCGTCAAGCGGCTCCTCCTCTTCCCCGTCGACCTTCACGACGAAATTTTCCACCATCCGGTTCTTTTTCCCCCGGTGCTTCAAATAGAAGAAGCCCGCCGTGGAGAAGACGACCGCGCCGAGGAAGTTGACAATAAGATCCTTCATGGTGTCAATCAGCCCGATATCCAGATACCCGCCGAGGCCGAGCTCACTCCCGTTGACCGTCACCGAGGTGATCCCGTTCACCTCCACCGGGATATTGCTGTCGGTGGGATCGAGCATGACGGAGGAAATCGAATGAATCACGGTGTCCTTCTGCATATCGGTGGAAAAGAGCCTGTCGCTTCCGAACTCAAAAAACTCCCAGAGAACGCCGACCGTCATCGAAAAGCAGAAGGAAACCAGCGCCACGTAGAGAGGCGTCAGGCGGAAGCGGAAGCGCTTGTTCCTGTTGAGCAGATCGACAAGGGAAAAGCCGATTCCCGCGCAGATAAAGCCGTTCAGGGTATGGAGCATGGTATCCCAACCCGGCACGCGGACATAGAAGCACCCGATCTCCCCCAGAATCGTATGCGCGAAAATGAAGCAGAAGATGATGATTTCAAGAACCGTCGGGAGAGTGACCTTCAGCTTGCGCTCCAAAAAGGCGGGAACCAGAAAGAGAATCAGCGTGGCGAAGCAAAGGACGGCATTTTCAATATTGCCACGCAGAATCGAGAAGACGAGGGAAACAAGGACGATCAGGCGAAGGACGATATAAACGGTAAAGGCGGCCTTGTCCTTCTTGATCTGTTCGACGAGCGGGGAGGGTTTCTTTTTCATTTTCATGGCGGTAAGCTTCCTTTCAGGGCTTCAGTGTTAAGTCAGAATCGCGTCCCGTCGGGACGGAAAACGAAATTTTCAAAGCGAGGCAAAAAAACGGCTTTTAGGGTGTTCCAAAGGGACGAAGAGAGGCGAAAACGCCCGGGATTTCGGCGAGGAGGTCGGAGGGGAGCATGGCACTTTCGGTAAGCCGTTCGGCGGCGGCCCGCCCGGCGAGGCTGTGAAGCAAAACGGCGCATTCCGCCGCCTCGAAGCCCTCTTTTCCTTCGCAGAGGAAGGCCGCGGCCATGCCCGAAAGCACGTCGCCGCTTCCGCCCTTGGAAAGACCGGAGTTGGGGCTGTCCAGCAGGAAAAACCGCCCGTCGAAGGAGGCGATCGCCGTCACCGCGTCCTTCAACACGACCGTGCAGTGCCACTCCTTGGCATAGCGAAGGGCAACCTCCCGCCGGTCGGCCTTGATTTCCTCTATCTTTTTGCCGCAGAGCCGCGCCATCTCCCCGACGTGGGGCGTGATCACCGGTGGAAGCGCCGCTTCTCTCAAAAGAATCGGATTTCCCTTCAGAACATTCAGCGCGTCGGCGTCCAGAAGGAGGGGGCAGGCGGCCTTTTTGACCGCTTCCTCCACGACCCACGCGGTATCGGGGCTGTCGGTGAGGCCGGGGCCGAGGAGTAGCGCCTTTGAGAAAGTAAGAGCCGGGAGCTTCCGGGCAAAATCCTCCCCGGAAATCCCGCCCGCCGCATTTTCCTCAAGAGGCAGAAACACCGCCTCGGGAAGCCGAGACGCCACCGCAGAAATAACCTTTTCCACCGACGCGAGGCGCAGAATCCCGACGCCGCACCGCAGAGCCGCCTCGGAGCAGAGGGAAGCGGCTCCCCGAAAGAGCGCCGACCCGGCGACGACGGAAAGGGTTCCGAAGGTTCCCTTATTCCCCAGCGGGTCGCGGGAAGGGAGCCTCCGCGCCAGCTCTTTTTTCATCTCATTCCAGTCCATGGACAATCTCCTTGAAGGTATTTCCCCGCTCCTCAAAATTCCGGAAGGCGTCAAAGCTCGCACAGGCGGGGGAGAGGATCACAACGTCCCCCGGTCGGGCTACCTCCGCCGCCGCCATAACCGCTTCCTTGAAATCGGGCTTCTCAATCAGCGGGGGCTTTCCCTCTTCATAAGCGGGACAGAGGAAAAGCGCCTCCTTGATTTTTCCCGCCGTCGCGCCGGTAAGCACGACGGTTTTCGCCCTCTCGCAGAGGGTTTCCGCCAGCGGGCCGAAGGGAATGTGCTTATCGTAGCCGCCGCAGATAACGATCACCTTCTGCCGGAAGGAGGAAAGCGCCGCCGCCGTTCGCGTCGGGCTGGAATCGATCGAGCTGTTGTAGAAGGTCACGCCGTCCTTCTCTCTCACAAGCTCGATTCTATGCTCCACCCCGCCGAAGGTCGTGGCAATCTTCCTCACCGTTTCATCCGAAACCAATCCGTCGAGCGCACAGATAACGCCGCAGTAATTTTCAACGTTATGGCGGCCGGGGATCAAAATATCGTCGATTTTCAGCACCTTCCGCCCATGGTAACAGAGGAAGCCGTCGGAAATCACGGCGTCGCCGGTCAGAAAATGCCGGACCTCAACGCCTGCCGGCGCGTCCTTTCCCAGCTCCCTCGTCACGGCGTTTTCCCCGTTCAGAACCAGCACCGAGCCGGGCTTTGCGTGAAGGTAGATGTTCTTCTTCGCCGCCACGTATTCCTCCATTCCTCTGTGGTAATCGAGGTGATTGGGGGAAATGTTGGTAATCAGCGAAATGTCGGGGGAGCTCTTCATGGTGTGAAGCTGGAAGCTGGAGAGCTCAACGACCGCAAAACAGCTCTTGTCCATCTTGTCAAGCTCGGGAAGCAGAGGCTTTCCGATGTTCCCGCCGACAAAAACCTTCCCCTCCCCGTACTCGGCGGCGAGGCAGAGGGAAATCAGCGTCGTGGTCGTCGTCTTTCCGTCCGAGCCCGTCACGCCGATGATCTTACAGGGGCAGAGCTCGAAAAAGAGCTCCATTTCGGAGGTCAGACAGGCCCCCCTCTCCACCGCCTCGCGAAGCTCCGGCAAATCGTACCGAAGCCCCGGCGACCGAAAGAGGATCTCCTCATCGAGATGGGAAAGATACCCCGCCCCGCAGACAAACCGCACGCCCTTCTCCGAAAGTCTTCTTACCTCCTCGGGCAGGGAAGAAAATTCCTTCCTGTCCCGCGCCGTCACTTTAGCCCCTCGCGCAAGGAGCCACGTCACAAGCGGCGTATTGGAAATGCCCAGTCCGAGGACCGACACCGTTTTCCCGGCAAAATCCGTCATAATGTTCCTCCCGAAAGCAAGGCGACCCAGCTATCCGACCACAGATTTTGCGGAAGTCTTCCCCGCGCCTCGCGCGTGAATCTTTCGCGTCAGATCTGCAAAGGCTCTCATGCGGCATCTTTTTTGCGGCGGCCTTTCGGCGCGGTCATCCCACCACGGCCATTCCGCGCCGGTTTTTCCGCGCAGGCCCCCCTCGGTGAAAAATCCCGCGCCGCAAATTCGGCGCAGAGCCTCGCCTTGCTCTTTCTGTTTTCAAATTCATTTTATGCCGTTCTTTTTCTCCCCATACCGGAAAAGAGGAAAGACGGCGCGGGGGTTCCCCTCAGCGCTTTTTCGCCAGTTTTTCAAGCGCTTCCCGCAGTACCTCGGCAAAAACGGAGGCTTCCTCCTCGGTATTGGCCCCCGAAAGGCTGATCCGCAGAGTGGAATCGGCCTCCTCCGCCGAAAGCCCGAAAGAAGTAAGAACCGGATTCACCGCCTGACTCCGTGAGGAGCAGGCCGATCCCGCCGAAAGGCAGATTCCCTTGGAGGAGAAAAACCGGACCAGAACCTCGCTTTTGACGCCCGGCGCCGTCAGGCTGACGATGTGAGGCAAAAAATCCCCTTGCGGCCGGTGGATCCTCACCGGAAGCCCCGAGAGCGCCTTTTCCAGCGCCGCCCGCACCGAAAGAACCGCCCGCGCCTCGGTCTCGGCCCCCTCGAGCCTCTCTCCCACGGCCTCCGCCATGCCGAGAATGCCCGGGACGTTTTCGGTTCCCGAACGGAAGCCGTTTTCCTGTCCGCCGCCGAAAATCAGCGGGCGGATTTTTTTGTGAAAGAGAAGCGAGGCGTCGCAATAGAGCGCGCCGACGCCCTTCGGGCCGCCGATTTTGTGCCCGCTCAGCGTCATAAGATCGGCCCTCAGGCGCACCGGATTGCAATCGATTTTCAAAAAGCCCTGCACCGCGTCGCAGTGAGTGATAACCTCCGGGCAGTTGGCCTTGGCCAGCGAAAAGAGCTTTTCCACCGGATAAACCGCCCCGGTTTCGTTGTTGACGCGCATGACCGAGACCAACACCGTCTCGGGCGTCAGAGCGCGGGAAAATTCCTCGAAATCGATGAGGCCGCCCCTTGTGGAAAGACGGACGACCTCAAAGCCCTGCCGCTCCGCCTCGCTGATGGGATTTCTCACGGCGGGGTGCTCGCTGTCGGTGGTGATAATCCGCATTTTCCCGCGAAGGCTCCGCCGGGAAAGGCTCCCGGTCAGGGCGAGGTTATCGGCCTCGGTGCCGCTCCCGGTAAAAATCAGCGCCGCCGAACGGAGATCCTTCACGCCGAGGGCGCGGAGAATCCTTTCGCGCGAGGCCTCCACCGCCCGGCGGGCCTCAAGCCCCTTCCCGTGGACGGAGGAGGGATTGCCCCAGTTTTCCGTCAGGGAAGAAACCATGGCGGAAAACTGGGGCAATCCCTCCTCCGTCCACGGGAAGGGGCTTGAGGC
>CANQQT010000094.1 GCA_947626065.1 uncultured Clostridia bacterium
AACGAGTGGTGGAAGCAGCTCTACGGAGAGAGCGAGGGCAAGGACGGCAAGGGACTCTTCCCGGCCTCCGTCGTCTTCTCGACCGACCTGCACTCCCTCGGGCAGTACATTCAGCAGGGCCGGCGCAACCTCTTTGAGACGGTGATCGATATTCAGAACGACGTCTCGCCCTACGTCATCCCCAACGACCCGGCGAATATCGACGAGATGAACTTCATCTCGGGAAAGACGATGCACGAGGTCAACCGCAGCGCCTTCCTCGCCACCGTGCTTTCCCATACCGACGGCGGAGTTCCCAACCTTGTTCTTGAGCTTGACGGGCGGTCGGCCTACGATTTCGGATATCTCGTCTACTTCTTCGAGCTGGCTTGCGCCATCTCGGGGTACACCCTCGGCGTCAATCCCTTTGACCAGCCCGGCGTTGAGGGATACAAGAACAATATGTACGCTCTTCTCGGCAAGCCCGGTGCCGAACACGACCGGCGCCGCGAGGAACTGAAAAAACGCATCCACTAATTTATTATATAGGAGGGCATTCAAATGCTGAAACTGATTGTGGGACTGAAGGGTTCCGGAAAGACCAAAACCATCGTGGAAATGGCCAACGCCAGACTGGAGGAAACCAAGGGCGACGTGGTTTTCATCGAAAAAGGAACGAAGCTGATTCATGAGGTCAAATATCAGGCAAGGCTTCTTGATACCGATGAATATATGATTCGGGATGCGGCACAGCTCTACGGCTTTGTCGCCGGGAACTACGGAGGGAATCACGACGTGACCGATATCTTCATCGATTCCGCCTTGAAAATCTGCGGAAACGACGTGGCGGAATTTTCCTCTTTCCTCGATAACGTCCTTCTCTTTACCGAGACGCACCCGGTGAACTTCATCATCACGGCGTCGATTGCGGCGGAGGACGTTCCCGAGAAGTATCAGAAATACATTTAAAGAAAAGGGGGAACCCTTCCCCCGAAAGAAGAACTCCGCCCGTTTACCCGGACGGAGTTTTCTTACTATGGGGAGAAAAAGGAGGAGCTATGGCGGAGCCGTTTGAGAGAACCGAGAGACTGCTCGGGGAAGGGGCAATGGAAAAGCTGAGGAACGCCCGCGTGGCGGTATTCGGCATCGGAGGCGTCGGCGGATACGTCTGCGAGGCGCTGGTGAGGAGCGGCGTCGGCGCCTTTGACCTGATTGACAGCGACCGGGTGGATATGACTAACCTGAACAGGCAGATCATCGCGACGCGGGACACCGTGGGAAGAAAAAAGGTGGAGGTGATGGCCGAGCGGATGAGGAGCATTTCCCCTGAGGTGAAGGTGAGGGTTTACCCGACCTTCTTTCTGCCGGAAAACGCCGATTCCTTTCCCTTCGGAGAATACGACTATATAGTCGACGCCGTTGATACCGTGACGGCGAAGCTCGCGCTTGTCGAAAAGGCGATTGCGTGCGGGGTTCCGGTCATCAGCGCGATGGGCGCCGGAAACAAGATGGAGGTCGGAGGTCTGCGGGTGGCGGATATTTCGGAGACGAAGGTCTGCCCGCTGGCAAGAGTCATGCGGCGGGAGCTGAAAAAGAGAAACATTTTTCATCTGAAGGTCGTCTATTCGGAGGAGCCGCCGCTTTCTCCCAGGGAAACCGGCGGGGAGGAGCTTCCGGAAGAGACCCCGGAAGAGGTTTCGGCGGAGATTCGTGGGGAGGCCTCCGAAGAATTTTCGGAGGAGCTTCCGACGGGAAGACCGCTCGGAGGCGGGAAAAAACGGGCGCCGGGGAGCAACGCTTTTGTCCCGGCGGCGGCGGGGCTGTTCATCGCCTGTGAGGTCGTGAAGGATCTGATCGGATATCGGGTCGGGGGCTGAGGGCTTCCTTTTTCCCGGCTTATACTGTCATTTTTCCCCCGCCCGCATAGAATGGTAGGGAAGATGCAAGTTGACGAGGCGTCTGTCAACCGATTCTTTATATCATACTATCGGGAGGATATTAAACCTATGGCTGATAACAGAGCCTGCCCGTCGGGCGGGAATGTCGGAAGGGAAAACGTCTGTATCGACTGCAACCGTGTCCTCGACAGCTGCAAGGATAAAGACTGCTTTTCCGACGTAAGAGTCTATCTTACCGAATTCGGACAGGAGCTGATAGACAAATCCGCCGCCATTCGGGCCAAGTGCGCCAAAATTGTCGGCGTGAACATCGATACCGAGCCGGTGCGGTTCAACCGCGGCTTCTATCAGATTCTGATCCGCTTCTACGTGAAGGCGGTTTTCGAGTGCTGTGTAAACGTCGGAAGGCCGCAGGAATTTGAGGGAATCGCGGTCTGCGACAAAAAGGTCATCCTTTACGGAAGCGAGGGGAACGTCAACATTTTCAAGAGCGGCCCCGGAAGCGACTTCTGCTCCCACGCGCCGGAGGGGAGCGCGACGACCAACCTGCCGACGGTCATCGTCGAAACCGTCGATCCGATTGTGCTGGCGCTGAGCACCTGCGACAGGGATCCCTGCGCCTGCCCCTGCGGAGCGGGGGAAATCCCCGACAACGTCGCCGCCTTCGTGAACGGAGCGCTGACGGAAGGGGAAGAGGGCTGCAAGCGGCTCTTTTTGACCCTCGGCTTTTTCTCGGTGGTGCGGATTGAGCGCCCCGGTCAGTACCTGATTTCGGCGGCGGAATACAGCGTCCCCGAGAAGGAATGCGTAACGGGAGAGGAAGAGGATCCCTGCGAGGTCTTTGAGAGAATGGCGTTTCCGGTCAACGAATTTTCCCCGCCCCCGTATCTTAACTGAAAAGAAGTAAAAAAAGGCCCCGCCCCTGCGGGCCCGTCTCCGCGGCGGGGTCTGAAAAAGGGCCGAAGGAGGAGCTATGAACGAGTCGGAAAAGTCGGACAAGCAGGAAGGGAAGGAGCCGGTTATCGGCACCCTGAACGAGCACACCCTGCATCTGGCCCTGAAAAATTATTTTGAGCCCGACCCCGCCTTTCACGAGCAGAAGTATAAAGGCTTCGTCGCCGACGTCAAGCGGGGAGAGGAGATTATTGAGATTGAAACCCGCTCCTTCTCCAACGTGAAAAGAAAGCTCGAGGCCTTCCTTTCCGACTGCCGCGTGACCGTCGTCTATCCTGTCGCGGAGGAAAAATGGATCGTCCTGCTCGACCCAGCCACGGGAGAGGTCGGTCCGAAGCGGAAATCCCCCAAGAAGGGGCGGCCCTGCGACGTCTTTTATGAGATGTACAAGCTGCGTCCCTTCCTCAAAAACGAAAATCTCGCCTTCCGGCTGGTCAAAATGCAGCTCGTCGAATACAAGAGGAAGGAGCCCGGGAGGCGCGGGAGAAAAAGCACGGTAAGGGAGGAGAGGATTCCGGTCGGCATTTCCGGAACGCTGGATATCCGCTGTCCTAAAGACTATGAGAAGCTGGTCGACTCCATCCCGGAGGGGGAGTTTACCGCCGCGCAGTTTGCCGGGGCGAACAAAATGAAGCCGAGGTACGCGTGGTCGGCGCTTCAGGTGCTTCTCACGGTGGGAGTTCTCGCCCCAGCGGGAAAACGGGGAAGGGCGCTACTCTACAGGCGCTCAGAGCAGACGGTCTAAAAGACGGGCGGCGGCCTCGTTGTCGCAGGTGGCAATCAGAAGAACGAAGCGATCCTTCTGAAAGAGAAGCGGCTCCTTGATCGGGAAGCCGACGTTTTCCTTGCCGTAGATTTTTAGCATTTCCGCCCGGCGGGAAAGAAGCTTCCCGACCTCGTCGGCGTCGGAGGCCGTGACGGTTTTCAGAACGTGAATTTCAAAAAATTCGGTGGAGTCGGAAAGAATAATGCGGAATTCCTCAATGCGGTCCCATTCCGGAAGGCGGACCTTTTCCCCCGTGTAGAGATAGGAAAAGTCCTCGGGCGAAAGGTAGCCGGGGGAATAGGGTTCCCCGTTTTTGATGTATTGGGAGCAGGGCGGAAGGGAAGGGTAGAGATTGAGGAGCCGGAAGGCGAGATCGTCGGCGGTGTGACTCTTCCCGCCCGGCCAGGCACAGCCGCAGAGAAGAAGGACGGCAAGGAGAAAAAAGGAAAAAATACGGGGAAAGCGCCCACGGGAGGGAAAAACGGACGGCATGAGGAACTCCTTTCTTCGGCGAAAGAAGAAAATTTGCGGGACAGCCCGGCCCGCGGAAGAAAAGGGAAAAGACGCGCCGGACGTCGGCTTTTCGGTTTATTTTATGAGGACGGAGGGGAAAAATGACGCTTTTCGGAGGAGTTCAAAAAAAATTTATAATTTATCTTCTCGTTCCTCTTGCAAAATCCGCCGGGGTGTGGTATAATAATCATCGTTTTATAGGGGTATAGCTCAGTTGGTAGAGCAGCGGTCTCCAAAACCGCGTGTCCAGAGTTCGAGTCTTTGTGCCCCTGCCAAAGAAAAATGGCTTGAAACCGTGGTTTTAAGCCATTTTTCGTTTTTCTCGACGTCGGCACACGGTTCGGGGAAGTCTGAACTGACGCGCAAAATCGGGCGTCAATTTCGCATTTGGTTCTTTCTGTTCGTACTGTTCCCGTTTGGCACATCATCAAAAAAGCATCAATCGGCGGCGGTGTGTCCGCCTTCAGCCCGACCGCTTGATATTTGAAGGGGATCAAAACAATTATCGTCAGTCTTTTGAAAGTCAAGGAAACAATTTTAACCGGCGGTAGATTTTTTCACATTTCCGTGGTACAATGTATATAATATAGCATACTGTATGGTGTTGAATACGGTAAAAATCAACTGGCGGGAGATAGAAAATGGCAAGCTTCACGAAGAAAGCAATTCAAGAGTCCTTCCTGAAATTACTGACGGAACGTCCTCTATCCAAAATCACGGTGAAGGATATTGTGGCGGATTGCGGCATCAATCGCAACACTTTTTACTATTACTTCGAGGATATGCCGAAACTCATTGAAAGTATTGTGGAGGATGATGCCGAACAGATGATTCAGTCCTATCCTACCATTGAAAAATTCGAGGACTGTCTGGATGCGGCGATCACACTGGCGCTTGCAAAAAAGCGCGCGGTGCTGCATATTTATCACTCGGCAAACCGGGAAATCTATGAAATGTACTTATGGAAAGTCTGCGATCATACGATCAATGCCTATGTTTCGTCTGTCCTGCGCGGGAAAAAGGTTCGGGAAAGCGACCTTTTCATCGTGAAAGAGTATCTGTCCGGTCTGGCCTTCGGCATCTTTTCCAGATGGTTGAAAAACGATATGAACGATGATATTCGGGGTATGCTCTCACGCCTGATGGAAATCAAGAAAGGAATGATCGAAGAGATGATTTTGTGCTGTGTTAATGAGTAAATTCAGACAAATGCCATCATTTGCCTGAAAATCGGTCATTTTTATGTCCCGTGTCTGATTATCGGACACGGGACTTTTTGTGCCTGTATGCAAATC
>CANQQT010000095.1 GCA_947626065.1 uncultured Clostridia bacterium
TCTTGGGTTCGTCGACAACTACGCCCCTTCTGGACTTCCACCACAGACCGACGACATGCCCGTCATACATGAAAAAAGACGAGCTTGTTTTGCACAAACCCGTCTTTTTTTGTCTCAAAAGTCTCGGCCCAAAAATCCCGTCTACTCTTCGATGGCCGCTTCCAATTTCTTCAAAAATTCCTCAGGGGAAAAAACCGGAATCGGCGATTGCCGATAATCCTCAAGATTCCGCGTCACAATGCAGTCCACCTCGGCGCGAAGGGCGGCTTCCACCATCACCGCGTCCTCATAGTCGGGAATCCCCGAGGGGATGGCGCGGCGGCAATCGGTTCCGGCGGTATCCAGAACGTCGAAAAGCGTGAAGAGCTTCCCAAGAACCGCCCGGGAAGCCTTTTCGTCGTGCGTATAGCGGTGCATAAGATAATAAATATCCGTCGCGGCCTTCGCCGTGATACAGCCGATGAAGCGATTATTGGCGGCGGAGAGAAAAATATCCTGCGCGGCCTTGCAAAACGGTTCGCGGCTTTGCAGCCCGTCGATGACGACGCAGGTATCAAGCAGCGCCCTCATAGCTTCCCCGCCCTATCCTCTTTGGCCTGCGCAAGGGAGGCGTCGTCCGGAAGAATCCCAAACAGGGACTTGGCCAGATCCACGCGCTCCTGAAAGGGATTGGTCAGCTTGGCAATCACCTTGCCGTTGCGGGTAATATAGACGTCCTCCGTAGCCGAGAGCAGCAGATACTTGCTGAGATTCATTTTCAGTTCGGTGGCCGTGATCGACATATCCAAAACCTCCGCGCGTGTATTCTTACGATTATTATACCCCAAATCGCACGATTCGGTCAACGGAATTGCACAAAGCACTTGTAAATTTTTTGTAAAGTCACTCCCCGCCGGTCTTCCCGTCGCCCTTCGCGCCCTCATCCGGGCCGCTCTCCTCCCCGATGATCAGCGCGCCGTTCCGCACGCCGGCCTTGACCTGACGGGAAGCGTCGGGAGCCGGGGAATCCTTCTTCTTGCGGAAGGTGACGAGCTTGGAGAGGATATAGTTCACAACGACGTTGAGAACCGAAAGCCCCAGCTTCGTCAGAATATCGTTGAAGCCGAGACGCCCGTGAAGGACGTCAAAGCCGGCGATGACGATAATCCCCGTCACGGCGCGGGAGGCGAAGAAGGTAACGAATTCATAGAGAACCTTGGAGGGCTTCCAGGTTTTCGACTCGAAGACGAAGAGCTTGTTGGTGACGAAGGCGAAGAGGACGGCGGCGAGCCATCCCGCGGCGTTGGCCGCCGTCTCCCAGACGTGAAAGAGCCGCGAAAGGAGGAGATAAACGCCGTAATCGACGACCGTCGTCAGGACGCCGAAGACCGCGTAGCGGATCAGCTCACGGTATTTTTCGGTTTTCTCATAGAGGGAGTAGAAAAAGGTTTTCGTCGCGATCATCGCATGGCGGAGGTTGTTTTTCGGATTCATCGGTACCTTTCGGGAAGCCCGGAATTTCCGCCGACGCGCGGCGGAAGGCTCCCCCTTTTTGCCGGGGAAATCCCCGTTATTTTCGTATTTTCGTTTTGCTTGGAATTGAACATTTTCTGCTTTTTTGAATTTTCCGTTCCCGGAATTTTCCGCATGGCGGCCCTGTGCCTTGCCGGAACCATAGCGCCGCCGACCGGTGAAAAATTTTTTTCACTCAGCGGAGCCGCCGCCCGTTCCGCCGGGGAAACCCCCGTTATTTTCGTGTTTTCGCTTTACTCGAATTGAACGGTTTCTGCTTTTTTGAATTTTCCGTTTCCGGTTTTTGTCCCGGGATTTTGCCTTTTCGGGCCTTGTTTTTTCGGTTTCCGTTTCCGGATTCTACCTTTTCGGATTCCGTCTTTCCGGTTTCCGTTCCCCAAATTTTGCCTTTTCGGATTCCGTTTTCCGGTTTTCGTTTCCGGATTCTACCTTTTCGGATTCCGTTTTCCGGCTCCCGTTCCCGGATTTTATCCTTTCAGGTTTCGCCGCCCCGGCGGCCTCCCCGGATTCCGTATTTTCGCCGTTACGCCCCGCCGGAGCCACCCGGGCCGGATTTCTCAAGAAAAGCCCGGTATTCCTCATAATCGGAAAGGAGATTCAGCGCCTCAAGAAAGGCCGAGGTGCCGAGGTTGACGGGAAGCCCGAACGCACGGCAGAGCGCCGCCCGGCGAGCCGAGGAGCCCTCCCCGCCGAGAAGTCCGTCTGTGTAGAGATCCTGCCGCGTGATTTTCCGCGACGTCCCCGCCGCATTCCCCGATGCAACCTTTTGTGCGATTTTTTGCACGTCGCCCGGCGAAGCCTCAGGCTCCCCGCCCGGTGCGCCGCCGTGAGAATTCCCCGACTCCGTCCCCACGGAAAAAGGGGAAAGAAGCCGGAAAAGGAGCTCGGTGGAGGTGCCCTCCACGCCGAGAAGTCCCTCGCGGGAAGGGCGCGTTTTCCGCTTTTCTTTGCCGGGCACTTGGGGAATGTAGAGGTGAACCACCTTCCCCTTGGGGAGCGTCGAGCGGAGGAAATTTCTTATCACAAGCCCCCCGCCGTCGCTGTCGGTGAGGACGATCAGCCCCCGCTTTTCGGCGATCCGGCGGAGCATTTCCCGCTTATCCTCCTCCCGGAAAATCCCGAAGCCGTCGGTCGTAAAAATTTCGCTCCCGACGAGGGAGGAGAGGCGGATTTTGTCGTATTTGCCCTCGACGACGACCGGACGGTCGAGCATCAGGCGGTTCATTTCGCGCCCCCCGCGCCGCCGCTTCCTTTTCCGGAGGATTTTTCCTTCCTCCCGGATTGCATCCGCCCCGCTTCCGCCACCGCTTCCCGACGCCCGGAAAGCGAAAGATACACAAGGGAGCCGACGTTCAGAAGGAGAAGAAGGCCGGTGAGAACCAGAACGGGGGCCGCCGCTACTTGAGAAAAGCAGAGGGCGAGCGGCATAAAGGCCCAGATCGGAAGGGAAAGGGCGAGCATCAGGCGCTCAAAATGCGGATCCTCAAAGAGATCCGTTCGGCCGTTGAGGCAAAAGAGCAGATAGCAGAGGAAGCAGAGGGCAAAGAGGAGGGAAAAAAGCGCCGGGGGAAAGCGGCGGCGATAGAGAGTCGCCAGAACCGTCGAGGCAAGAAGCGCAAGGAAGGCGAGAACACCGGCGAAAACCGCCGAGGGAGAGGCGACCTCAAGCCCCGCCACCCCGGCCATCAGATTGATAAGCGCGGTGAGGAGGAGGACGGCGAGCGCGGGCCCCGTCATCAGGGCCGATTGGAGCCGACCCCACCAGATTTTTTTGGCGTCCTCCCGACGGGGATCCGGCGCCATGCGCGACGGCTTTTTGTCGGGAAGGCGACGGGAATTTTTCTGCATGGAAGCTCCTTTCGTTGTGCGGGATTCCGCAAGATTCGGCAAATTTTCGCGCAATTCGGCGCAATTTTATACGATTCCGCGCAATTTTGCACGGTTCGCCCGCCCCGCGTGGATTCCGCAAAATCCGCAAATTTCGGTGAAATTTCTCCCACCCCGGCGCGGTTCCCCGCCATTTTGCGCGGCTTGTCCGCTTTCGCGTAATTCCGCAAGATTCGGCAAAATTTCGTGCAATTCAGCGCAATTTTACGCGATTCCGCGCAATTTTGCACCACAGAGTCAGCGGGAAAGCGCCTCGGCGGCGAGGCAGTCGAGGAGAAGATAGCTGTCGAGCGAAGAGGTCTTGAGGCGAAGATCGGCCTCAAAACAGCGCTCCGCCAGCCGACGGAGACGGGAAACGTCGACCTTCGCCGCGCTCTTCAAATAGAGCCCCGCCCGGTATTCGTGCATTTTCAGCTTCGCGGCGATCGCCGAAAGGCCGAGGCTCCCCTCGCTCAGCTCCTTCACGGTGAGAAGGTCGCAGACCACCCGCGCAATCCCGCTGAGGAGAAGCTCAGGGCGCTCCTTCTGCTTCTTTTTTTCGTCGAGAATGAGAAGGGCGCGGTCGGCGTTACCGGAGAGAAGCGCGTCGGTGAAGTCGAAGGCGGCGATCTCCCGATTCTCCGAGGCGACAAGGAAAACGTCGGCCTCCGTCAGACGGTCGCGACCGTTTCGTTTCAGATAAGCGCAGAGCTTGTCGATTTCGGAGGCGAGAATCCCCATGTCACAGCCGCAGACCGAGAGAAGCGCTTCGACCGCGGAGGGGGTGGAAATCACCTGCTCGGCGGAGAAATGACGCCCCACCCAGGAGGCCAGACGCGCCGGAGTCTGCCGGGCAAATTCCACCGGCTTCAAAAGCTCGGTGAGCTTTTTGAAAAGCGCGGAGGGGCGGCGGGCCGTCCCGGCGTCAAAATCCTCCGAAGAAGGAAGGAGCACCAGCACGCAGAAATCGCAGGAGGAAAGCTGAGCGAGCGCCGCGAAAAGGCCCTCGCCCTCCTTGCCCTTGAAGAAGGACGCGGGAAGCCCCTTCACCTCCACGAGCTTCTTGTCGGAAAGCACGGGAAGGGTCACAATCGCGTCGGAAAGAGCCGAGGCGGAATAGTTGTCCCCGTCAAAGAGAAGGTGATTGAAGGGATCCCCCGACACGCCGACGGCCTTGCGAAGGGCGGTGAGGTAGCTCTTTTTCAGATACTCCTCCTCCCCGTAGAAGAGGTAGCCGCCGTGCGGGGCCTTCAGCTCGGCTTTCCATTCGGAGGGAGTCAAGTCAAAGCCCCTCCTCGTTCAGCGCGAAGGAAACAACGAACTGATTCCGCTGAACCTCGCTGCCGTTGGCAAGGATGAAATAATCGGAAAAAATGGTGCCGTAGTAGCCTTCGATCGACTGAATGACGTCGTTGGTGCGGATCATGTAGGTGAAGGAAGCGCCCTCCGCCTCAAGGAGACAGCTCTGGATCGGCTCGGTGAGGTCGAAGCGCATGGCGCTCTTCACGTCGCCCGAGCGAACCATCGTCACAACCTTCCGCTCGTCCACGTTGACGACGAGAGTCGTCATCGAGTTGCCGAATTCCGAGCGGGGCTCCGGGTAGCAAATTTGGAACTTCCGACCGATAAACTCCGCCTCACCGTCGACCGAGAAGGACATCAGTTGGGTACAGTCGCGCTCAAGAAGCCAAGCGGGACGCTCGATACCGGCGCTGTTGACAAAGTAGCCATCCTTCAACGAAGCGCGGCATACCTCAAGCTCGGCGAGATTGAGGATCGTGCCCATCATCAGGATGCGTACAGGCTTTTTCAGAAGGAACCACCTCTTTCAATATATTTTGTATAGTATACCACATCCCGGCCCCAATGTCAAGGAGGGAACGACCGGAAACAACCGATAAATCTACAATGTCAATTGATATGACCCATTTTCCTTCAAAAAAAGAAATCCTTTGTATGGTATCGCATTTGGCAGGCA
>CANQQT010000096.1 GCA_947626065.1 uncultured Clostridia bacterium
TCGCCGCGGCGAGTCCGAGGATCGGATGCCCCATGAGTCCCATCGTGACGTAGAGGACGTATCCTCCCACCATGATGATATCTCCGTGCGCGAAGTTCAGCATTTTGGCGATTCCGTAGACCATGGTATATCCGAGCGCGATCATGGCGTAGGTTCCTCCGGAGCTGAGTCCGTTTATCAAGGTTTCAATTATCTCCATAAGAATCCTTTTTTCTTTTCCCAAATGTTTTTTGCGTCTATGGGCGCTTCGTGGGAACAGTTCTGAGAAAACAGTCGGGGTGGGCGGTTTGGAGTGAACAGTTCAGCGGGATGTTCGGGCGGGGCCGTTCGGTGGGGCCCGGCTTTGCGGGGACGTTTTTTCAGAACCGTTTCCACGGTGGGGCGGATGGCGATTTCGGCTTTCCGGCGGGGTTATGCCGGGCTTGTGGCTTCTTCGCCGGGGTCTGCCGGGGGTCACAGCGAAATTTTCGCGGATGGCGATTCCGGCGCTTTTCTGCGGCAGAAAATTTACAAAAAGGGGTTCCCCGCAGGGGCCTTCCCTTCCGGAAAAGCCCCTGCGCGGGATGGTTCCTTATTTATTGGCTTCCTTGATGACGTACTTGACGGCGCCCTTCTTGACGTATCCGTTTGCGTCCCATGTGATGTTATCGCCGGTGACTCCCGAATAAGTGAAGCCGCCCGTGAACTGGGCCTTGAGAATATCGCAGAGGTCGGAGGCGGAAATCGTTACCGGGATCTCCTTTCCTCCCTCGATGGCGGCCTTCATGGCGTTGTAGATGGCGTACACGCAGTCATAAGCGGAGGCTCCGAACTGGTTCAGAGTCTCGGCTCCGTACTTCTCGGTATACTTGGCGATAAATTCCGCGGCGGCGCCTTCGGTGGCCTTGGAATTGAAGTGAGAGAGCATCGTGATTTCCTGCGGGATCTTGGAAATGTCAAAGTTTGCCGCCGACTCGATGCCGTCGAATCCGTCGCATCCGTAATAGGTGGCGTCGGGGGCGATCTGATCCTTTGCCTGCGTCATGAAGAGGGAGGCCGGGGTGTAATAGACCGGCATGAAGATGAACTTGCAATCCTTCAGCTGGCTGATCTGGGAGGAGAAGTCGGTGTCCTGCGCGGCGGTGAAGAGGGTATCGATCGTTTTGATCGACTCGTCAAGATTGGCCTTGAACTGCTCAAAGATTCCGCTGGAATAGGCGTCGTCGGAGCGATAGAAGGTTCCGATGGTCTGTCCCTTGAAGTTCTCGTTGACGAAGGTGGCGGCGACGGCTCCTTGATTTCCGTCCGCGAAGCACATCTGGAATCCGTTCGGGTTCTTCGGAATGTCGTCACCCGAGGCGGAGGGGGGTGAGGAAGAAGACGTTGTCTTCCGCCGAGAGCAGGGAGAATTCCAGTCCCGGCTTGGTGGTAACAGTTCCGAGGGAGATCTGCATTCCGTCCGATTCGAGGAGCTTGGAATAGTTGGTCGACACCTTGGTGGAATCGTTGACGTCGTCGGTCGCGACGAACTTGAACTTGATTCCGTTCAGGCCGCCCGCGGCGTTGATCTCCTCCACCGCCATGGCGGCGGAATTGGCGACGGCGGTTCCGTAGACGGCGGCGTCACCGGTCAGAGGGCCGGAGACTCCGATGACGAACTCGGTGTTCTTGGCGGTGTATCCGCCCTTCCCTCCCGATTTGCCGCATCCCGCGAGAACCGGCAGGCAGAGGGCCAGCGCCAACTGCGCTGTCAAAAGTTTCTTTGCTTTCATGGAAAATAACTCCTTTTTCGGAAACGCTTCCGGTTTTTCTCACTCCGTCGAAGCGTTTCTCCATTTTTTTATCTTTATAATTATACTATAAAACTATAAAATTTCGCTTTCGTAAAGTGGAAAATGAATTTTTTCTCAAATTCGCGCTCCGTTTTTTTGGCGGATTTGGGCGCTTTTTCTGAGCGTTTTGCACAAAATTCTCGATTTTGGGCGCGGCGGGAGCGGAAGCGCGGGGGAGTGGGGTGTGGGGTAGGCAGTGGGCGGTGGGCAGTGGACAGTGGACAGTTAGCGCAGAAAGAAAAGCCCCGGAAGTCCGGGGCAAATCTAACTTTTTCGCACAAGGTAAGTGACACGCGGCGCTGTAGAGGGAGCGGGGCGAGGTAGTGGGAAACGATTAGAGCTAAATCCTTTGATTAACACTCCGCTCTTTCGTAGAAATATACGTTTACCAGCACCCAGTAAACAAGGTGTCCGGGCAGAAAAACATCGTACAACCCCATGAAAATCCCCTCAATGAGATTCTTAAGGGCCTGCGGCCCTTAAGCGGGGTCCGGGGCAGAGCCCCGTGCCCAAGTCAAACTAACCTAACCAAATAGCTTTTCAAACAGGAGGAAGATCAGGGGAATTGTGAGGCAGGAGATGAGGTGGGAGATCAGAACCATACCGGAGGCGGCTTTGGTATCCTTTCCGTATCCCTTTGGAATCACGATGGTATTCATACCGATCGGCATGGCGAGGGAGCAGACCGAGCAGATCAGGAAGGTACGGGAAAGGGAGGGAATCAGCTTCGCGACGCCGATAAAGACGAGGGGATAGACGATCAGCCTCAGGGCCGTTATCGCGTAGGTGCTCCCGTTCTTGAAGGCGGCGCGCATATCCATTTCCGCAATCGCCATACCGGTAAGAAGCATGGCCACAGGGGACATACAGTTTTTCGCCGAGGTAATCGCGGTTTCGAGAACGGTGGGAATCGGAATCCTGAGGAGTCCGATCGCCATTCCGATGAACATTCCGATGAACATGGGATTCAAAAAGGCTTTCAGTCGGCTTCCGATCGACTTCTTTTCTCCTTCGTTTCCCATCAGAAGCGCGGGAACGCCCCAGAGATAGATCAGAACCCAGAGCATCAAGGTGAAGAGGAGATATCCCAGCATGATCTCCGGGAAAAGGGCTTCCACGATCACGTTTCCGAGAAAGCTGAAATTGGAGAAGCAGAGCCCGTAGAGATAGATTTTGCGGATATAGGAATCCTTCGAGCAGAGCTTGACGCAGGGGATCGAGAGGGCGATGACGATCAGCTCAAGGGCGAGACTCCCCACCACGAGCTTCCACGCGGAGGAAAGATATTCCACCGTGAAATTGGTCATAAAGGTTCCGACGACAAGCGCGGGAATGAAAACCGTGTTTTCGAGCTTGGAAAGAACCTGTCCCGCGTTCTGTGGAACGATTTTGGCTTTCGCGAGGATATAACCCACCGCGATGAAGAGGAAAAGGACGAGCATTTGGTTCAGGGTTGCGGTAAAAATGGAATTGGGCATAGGAATCTCACAAACAAAAATAGGATTTGAAACGGAGCCGGGGATTTCCGGGGCGGGGGATTTTTCGGAGACTCCCTTCCCTTCCGGCGCGCAAAGAGGGCCTTTTCGCGCCTTCGGGGGCCTTTCTCTCTTCGAGCCTCCAAAAAAATTCTCCGCTTTTCGATCCTTACCATTATACTATAAAATTGCGCTTTCGTAAAGTGGGGAAACGAATTTTTTCACGAAATTGCAATCCGTTTTTTCGGGAATTTCGTGGGCGGTTTCTGAGCGTTTTGCACAAAAGGGCGGATAAGTCGTTTGAAAAGGATCCTCCGGGAGGCCAATCGAACTTTTTTACAGGGTAAGCGCTGTTGAGGGCGTGGGCCGGGCCTGCGGGGTGGCCGGTGGCCCGTGTGCGGCGGACGGTTGGCAGACAAAGTTAGTTTGACGTGGGCTCGGGGCTTTGCCCCGGACCCCATTCAAGGGCCGTAGCCCTTGAAAATCCCGTTGAGGGGTTTTTTCATGGGGTTGTACGACGTTTTTCCACCCGGACACCTTGTTTATTGGGTGCCGGTAATCGGAAAGTTCTACGCAAAAATGAAGATTTTATCGGAAGATTTGACTTTATTCGTTTCCCACTACCCCGACCCGCTCCTACTACCGCGCCGCGTGTCACTTACAGAGTAAAAAAATAGATTTGCCCCGGCCACCGGGACTAACTTCGCGCCCCGAGCCATCGTCAGACTAACTCAATTCGTTCATAGCGCCGATGAAAAACGGGATGCGGTTTTCGCAGTCGATCAGCATATAGACAAAGGGGCGGTCAAGGGAGACCTCTTTGATTTGCTCCGGTTCGCCGGCGGCTTCTCCAGGCATTTCAACGACCGTCGCGGCTCCCGCTTTCGTTCCTTTTTCGCCCATGGAAAGGAAGGTCTTGTGCAAAACGCGGCTGATATAAATGTTCCCGTCTGACGAAGAACCGATTCCGTCAAATTCCGCCGTGCTGGAATCAAACGCTTTTTCCATTCCCATCGATTTCAGAATGTCGGACATTTCTGCGTCATATTCCGTCTCAAATTTCGGAATCGCCGTGTGTACGGGGGTATCGACGGGATTTTTCAGGAGCCTTTGAAGCTGCTCTCCGCTCAGGGATTCAATCAGCTCCGAAAGGCTGACGCCTTCCTTCGGAAGAAGCGCGGCAAAGGCGTATTTCCCTCCCTTGTAATCCTTCAAAAAGCCCGTCGCGTTCTCGCTTTCCAGATAGCGGTATTCGGAGCCGTACATGAATTCGGCCTTTTGCTCGCTCCCGTCCTCCTTCGTGAAGACGCCTTCCCGTACCTGATTTTTTTCGTAAATTTCCGTCCATTCCCCCTCGAACGCAAGAGCATTGACGAGATACATCACGGCCTCAGACGGAATTTCATCGAGAATTTCGGGAATCATGCCCTTCGTTTTCTGCTTGACCCAGAGATTGATATCCTTGCAGGTTTGGCTGTCAAAGGGCGCCTCGTAGACGTCCGCTCCGTAATAATTGGCGTTGGTTTGCAAAAAATCCCGGTTCACAGAAAATCGCCCGTCATCGGTAAACCAAATGGAATTTGCCAAGCTCAGCTTCGCCTTTTCTTCCTGAGACAGACTCCGCCTATAGCTGTAGAGATACAAATTCAGCTCTTCAACAGACATTCCGAGAACCGCTTCCATCTGTGAGCGCGTTTCTCCCTCCGCTCCGTTGGCCGTCATCGCAAGGGCGCAGAGAACCGAAAGCGGCGAAAGGAGTGTGTTCTTCCCTTCTTCCGCGCTTGCCTGAAAGAGCCGGACGGCAAAATCGGCCGCTTTTTCGTTTTGCTCGGTCAAATCCTCTTCTTCGGCGACCGCTTCCGGGGTGATTCCCTCCATCAAATTTTTGGCCTTCACCTTGACGGCACAGCCCGCCAGATTCAAAAG
>CANQQT010000097.1 GCA_947626065.1 uncultured Clostridia bacterium
GCGTCTTGTCGGCGTCGGTGTCGACAATCAGACGGTTGTTCTCGTCGTAGCAGATTTTCCGATAGGTGGGATCGCTCGACGATCTCTTTTCGGACAAAACCGCCCACTCGGTAAGGAGAGACAGGCCGTTCAGCTCTTCGGGAGTGGAGATTTCAAAGCTCGTCGCTTGGTCTCCGCCCGCCTCTATGTACCACGAGATGTCATAGCTTTGCCCGTCCCAGCCTTCCGCCGCCGAGACTTTCAACCTTCCGCCCGTTCCGCTCAAAAGAGCGACCGCCAGCATACAAGCCGACGTGAGAATTGCCAGTGACTTTTTCATTGTTTCTGCCCGTTCCCGGGGTGCCGGAATTTTTCCGCCCCGGAATTTCCTTTCTGTAAATTTTTTATCATCACGCGTCAGAGCGTGCTGATTTTTTGGAAGGGACAGCGGGGATTATTCCCCCGTTTCGCCGAAGACGTGCTTCCCGACGCATTCCCCGAACCGATTGCCGAGGAGGATCATCGCCGCCGCGTCGTAATGGCTGTAATCGGTGTTGTCCAAATTATAGGTCAAATCCATCGTTGAAAAATAGTACCGGTTTTCTCCTTCCTTCGCCCACTGCTCCTTGGCGGCATTGATGCGGAAATAGCCCGACCATTTTTTGGTAATTCCCGCCTGAATCACCGCCATGCCTTCCGGGGAGAGGAAGTCTTTAAATTTTTCGGAAAAGCTGTTTATCAGGATATCGAACACGCGGTTATATTCCGCTGACGAAACCTTGCCGGAGTCGGCTTCCCCCTGCATCCAGCAGAAGGCGACGATTTCCGCGCGGCCGCCCTCCTCCGTCAGCTTGGAAAGCGCCTGTTCCGTAAAGGCGGTCATTTCGTCGTACAGGTTCTTCTCCTGCCCCGAGTTTTCGGGATTCCAGACGGTCATCAGGCTCGTGGCTCCCGTTGCACATTTGATGATGTAGAATTCCTCACCCGGGTAGGTGTTGTTCAGGTACTCCGCCATGCCGACCTCCGGGCCGAAGTGGTAGGAGGAAAGCCCTTCCCCGAAATTCACCGAGGCATAGAGCTTATTCGACCGGGCGTTGCTTTGGTAGGGGTTGATGCTGTACATGATCCGGATGTTCCGATATCCCTTGGATATTTCCTTCGTTCGCTCGGGGGAAATCAGCCCGGCTTTGTCGGGAAGATAGGAGGTCACCGAATGGCCGACCGCGTTGCTCTGTCCGGCAAGGAGAATCACACGATAGACCTTTTCGGGTTCCCCGGAGGAAGCGGTTTCGGAAGGGGAAGACTCCGACCCTACGGCGCTTTCCGCAGGAGCGGCACTTTCCTCCGAAGAGGAGGCCTCCGTGCTTTCGGTTCCGTCGCTTTCTCCCAAATCGCTCCCGTTTCCTTTTTCACCGGCGCATCCGACGAGGAGTCCCCCGGCAAGGAGCAGAAGGACTGCCGAAAGGAGAACGGCGAAAGCCGCCGCTAAATGCTTTTGTCTGCTGTGTTTCATGGTTTCCTTTCTCCGAGATGGGCTTGTTCAGCCCTTCTCACGCATACTCGTCTTCCAGATGGGAGAGCTTCTCTATATAAGAGCGAAGGCCCTTTTCCCACTGAACCTGATGCGCCTTGATGGAGGTCGACCAGCCGAGATCGTTGTTGAGAATCGGCGTATACACGTAGATCGTCGAAGAGGTAAAGGCAGACTGACAGTAAACGCCATAGTCGAAGACGACACTGTCGTGAATCAGGTTAAAAATCGCCTTGGTGGTCGGCGTCGCGTCTGTATACTTGATTTTCAGCGCCTCCTCAAAATAAGCGGGGGTGACAAGAGTGGAGCCGACGCTCGCCATGCATTCGAGAACTGCACCGGCCATCTGCTGGTTCGGACTGCTTCTCATCACGCAGCTCGCCAAATGAATAACTCTGGACAGGGTCGCGTAGTCGTCCTCCTCCGACCACTTGGGAAGAGGAAGAACCGAATAGTCCCCGGCAATTCCGCTGTAGACAGAGGCCATGTCATCGAAAGAAGCTGTGACAAAGAGGGCGCGGCCGGAATTGAACATCTCGCGATCAATCCGGAAGCTGTCTTCGTTAGCCACCGTGAAGGTACCGATACAGGAGGGATTCTCGTTGAAGAGGCGAACCATCCACTGTATCACGTCGACGGCGTGCGCGTTTCCGTAGGTACACTCATAGCCGCCGTTCCCATCAGGGCTGTAACGGTAGACGCCGAAGCCGGTCGCCATCATCGTGGCGTGATCCCGCTCGGGAAGAAGGAGGCCGACGGTATCGGTCTCGCGGTTGACGTTTGTCGGATCGTCGCCGCTGAAGGCGCTAATCGCGTACTCTTTCATTTTCTCCGCCGTCCACTTTCCGTCAAGGGCCATCTGCTGCAGATCCTCGGGCACCTGATACTCGGAGGCCACCTTCTTATGGCAGAGCATACAGTAAATCTGCCGCAGATAGTCGACCATCGCGTCACCAGAGCAAACGTAGAGGTGGCCGTTTACGGTAAAGCCGTCGGCAACCGATTGGTTCCAGTAGGGCTTGGAAAAGTCTATGTACTCAAGCGCACGCAGATCCGCATAAGCACCGTCATCGACAATTTTCGCCGCGTAGGCAATCATGTCCGCGACAATGTCCCAGGCGTCATCCTGTCCTAAAAAGGTATTGAGAACCGCATTGGAATAGGAGTCACGGGTTTGAGAGAGAGTTGAAATCTTATAGGTCACTTTGAGACGGTCCTCCACCGTCATCCGAGCTCTGAAAACGGCCTCGTCCACCAAGTCCCCGCCGGGATCCTCAATAAAAATGTCTTCAATGCTCGATTCCGGGTAAAGAATACGGATATCGGCATTGTTGAAGCTCAGGTCAGACGGAAGGTCGTCGGCCCAGCCGTTGGCGGATTCCCCGGACGGCGCCGCCGTTTCGGTACCGGAGGGCGTTTTGCCACCGCCGGAGCAGGCCACAAAAGAGGCCGTCAGGGAAAGAGCCAAAAGCAAAAGCAAAAGTTTCGCTTTCATAAAATCCTCCTTAAATAAAATCGGTAATATTTTTTCAGGCGCCGCCGAACTTCTCCTTTCTTTCCGGATAGATTGGCGCCGGGAAAATCTTTCGTTGGGGCAAGCCGCAGGGCGGGGCCGCACGGCATTCCAAGCGCCGACGCTACTTTTCACTTCCTTTTTACTGTTTATTTTCCTATATCGGCGCTTTTCGATACGATTACATAACCCATTATAACTAATCAAGCGGAAAATGTAAATGCATTTTTTGATACTTTTGATATTTTTGATACTTTTTTTCCGTTTCCAAGGCAAAAAAACTTTCCGACCGAAAAAACGGCCGGAAAGAAAAAGAAAAAAGCGCGACGGGAAAATCGCGCTTCAATCGATCAAAAATAGGTATTAAAAAATCAAAAACGCAAAAAGGGCGGCTACGCAGACCGTTTTTGCGCCACACGGCCTCGCGGGGAGCGTTGCGGAAACCGGGGAGGCAGATAATACCGGTTTTCTGCTTGCGAGCCTGAGCATGGCCTTTTCTGCCGCCCCGTTGTGCCTTTCACTTTTCAGAACGACGATCCAATCGAAATAGGCGTCACAGCAAACGGCGTCACTCCGACTGCTGATGAGGGACGCGCCAATTCTGCCGATGGCCCTGTCGGCCCATATCGCAATGAACTTTTAAAAACTCGGGCGGCGCAAAAGCTTCCCATCCTTATATATCCAAAGCTCACGCAAATCGTTGGGGCCGTACCGATTTTGCATATTGAGCTGTTCGCACAAAATCAGATAAGCCGCCGCCTTTTTCGCCTCCTTTTTGGTGCTTGCCTGCACGTTTTTGACCAACCTCATTCTGTCATTCATGACCGAGCAAGAACAGTACCATTTCGGATTGCCGTCACTGTCATATCCGAGCTTGTCCGGGCCCTCAAAGTCATATTCCGGCATCGTACAGCGACCGCTTTCCGCCACCTCTTTGAGGGCTGTTATCGCGTTGTCGAGAGAAAAGCGCCGGACTTTTGTGTCGGCCTCGATCATTTCGTCAATTCTACTCTCTGCGTTCAAGCCCTTGGAAACGGCTTCCTCAAGGATCGCGGCATCCCAATCGCTCTCTGTCGCAATTGCGCCAAAAATCGCTTCAAGCAAATCCGCTTTTATCTTTGTCTCTTTTTCCACCCCGTTTTTTATGTCGCTTTGGCTTAAAATCAAATATTGAGAGAGATTCCACTCATCCATGATTTTTGCAAGCGCCTCGTTCTTTACAAGCTCCTGCTTGATAAGCGTGAACCGATTTTCACCGATCCGGAAAGTATAATCACCGGTAAAACCAAAACCGCCGCATTTTTTCGCGACGATTTTCGTAACGTAAAAATCGAGCACCCGATCCCCTATCAGTTCAAAAACTTCATTATTCGCGTACCCCGTTTCAGCCGTAGAGGAGCTCCTTCTGAAAATCTGGCTTAAAATGGGGCGGCTTTTTTGGGAACGCCTGATAAGGAAGTAATTATGTAGGGAATACGGTGCAGAGCCGAAAATGGCGCTGCGCCGTATTCTTTTGCTATGCTACAAATTTGAATTCCTGCGGATTTTTCCGCATTTCCTCCATCATAGCTCGAATTTCTTTTTCGGTGGGGATGTCGATCATCCCTACCGCAGTAAAGTAGATATCCACCTTGACATGGCAATGGCCGTCGTACTTGTCATTGTTGTGAACTTCAATGCGCTCGATCAATGAATTCACAAGGGTCGGCGTAAGCTCTTTCACATCGGTCATCTCCCGCAGAGTCCGCAATACCAACCGCAAATCAACCGCCTTCTGCTCGGCGTTCTGCAAAGTCTGTTGG
>CANQQT010000098.1 GCA_947626065.1 uncultured Clostridia bacterium
GCCCCTACCGACGCCACCTCCGGCCTTCCGGAAACCGACCCGCCGGCGACAGATCCCCCGGCGACGGAACCCCCGGCCACCCAGCCGCCCGAGACAGAGCCGCCGACGCCTGCCGTCAAAACCCGCCGCGTCATCCTCCTCTCGGGTCAGAGCAACGCCGTCGGGCATTCGCTGGAGCGCTTCCTTCCCGACAAGGCCGGGAAGATCTCGGATCAGCGCTATCAAGAGATGAAAAAGGGCTATTCCAACATCAAAATGATCTACAGCAACAATCCCTTTCAGTCGGTAGCGGAGGGACTGCGCCAGCCCGATTCGGTGTCGGAGTTTATCCCGGTCACCTTCGGCTATGGAGTCAAACCGGCAAGCGGTACCACCTTCGGCCCGGAGGTCGGACTCGCGGAGGCACTGAACAAAACCTTCCCGGGAGAGGAATTCTACATCATCAAATGCGCCACCGGCGGCTCGAATCTGAGAAATCAGTGGAATCCCGCCAACTCCGGGCAGGCCAAGAATCTCTACGACGAAATGCTTTCCTTTACCGACGCGGCGCTGAAAAAGCTGACGGCGGACGGGAGCCGTGCCGAAATCGTCGCCTTCCTCTGGATGCAGGGGGAAGGGGATTCCGGCTATATTCCGGGAAGCGAATATATAAAGATTTTTGACGCTCTCATCGGCGGATTTGAGAAAAAGTTTGATTCCTACCTTCCCGCAAAGGGCATGGCCGTTGTTCAAGCGGGAATCAGTTCCCAGTGGAGCGGCTATACAAGAATGAACGACGCCAAAAAGGAATGGGCGGAGAAGGAGGACCGGCGGTATTACGTCGATACTCTTGACCTGAGCCGGAATCTGGATATTCATGACAGCGGACAGGCCGACCTCTCCCACTACGACGCGGCGGCGGAGATTGTCCTCGGCAACCGCTTTGCCGAATGCGTTATCGAGCGCCTGAACAAAAAGTAAAAAAAGAGAAAAGAGACTCCGTTTTTCTGCAAACGGGGCCTCTTTTTGCGCGCAAAACGGGCTGAACGGAGGTCTCTTTTGCACACAAAATTTTAAAACAAGGCCTCGTTTCCCTGAAAAAACGCGTGAACGGCGCACCCTTTCATGCGTGAAAATGGTTAAACCGGGGCTTTTCCCCGTGTGAAAATGCGCGAGTGGCTCCTTTTTGCGCGAAAATTGCGTAAACGGTCATTCCGACGTGCCCGGCGCGGAATATCCGCCCGCCGAACGGAATATATTGATACCAAAACAATGCAAAAAGGGGAGAGCATGATGAAAAAAAGCAAGCTGCGCATTCTGGCCACGCTGTCGGCGATCCTGCTGTTTCTGTCGCCCGGGAAGACGGTTTATGCCGACGTGGGGCCGGAGGAGGAATCCCGCCCGACCGTTTCGGAGGAAGAGGAGGAGGCAAGGCCCGCCGACGCTCCGGCGCTCGCGGGAGAGGCCAAAAGTGTGATTTTGATGGAGGCCAAAACCGGAAAGGTTCTCTTTGAATACGAGGCCGATCGACGCCTGCCGCCGGCCTCCGTGACGAAAATCATGACGGTGCTGCTCGTCGTCGAGGAGCTCGATCGCGGCACGGTAAAGCTCACCGATACCGTTTCGGTAAGCGAAAACGCCGCCTCGATGGGAGGCTCGCAGGTCTACCTCAAGGCCGGGGAGCAAATGACGGTCGACGATCTATTGAAATCGGTAGTCGTCGCCTCGGCAAACGACGCCTCGGCGGCACTGGCGGAGCATATTGCCGGAAGCGTCGAGGGCTTTGTGGAACGAATGAACGAGCGGGCGAAGGAGCTCGGAATGAGCAATACCGTCTTTGAAAATCCGACCGGGCTTGACGACAGCACCGTCGACCATAAGACGACGGCGCGGGATATCGCACGGATGTCCCGGGAGCTTCTTGCCCACGAAATGATTTTTCACTATACCACCATCTGGATGGACAGTATCCGGGACGGGAGCTTCGGCCTGACGAATACCAATCGGCTGATTCGCTTCTACAGCGGGGCGAACGGCCTGAAAACCGGCTCCACCTCCAAGGCCGGCTTCTGTATCAGCGCCGCCGCGAAGCGGGAGGGAATGCAGCTTATCGCCGTGATTATGGGAGCGCCGAATCGCGATTCCCGCAACGAAACCGCCAAAAAGCTCCTCGACTACGGCTTCGCCAATTTCCGGTATTACGAGTCGGAGGCGGGAGAACCCGAGCCCTTAAAGGTGTTGGGAGGCGTGAGCGGCAGCTGTCGCCTCGTCTACGGGAGCTTTCAAGCCGTTCTCGATAAAAAAGAGGCTGCCGCCGGGCCAGAAGTGGTGCTGAACCTGCCGGAAACCCTTTCGGCACCGGTCGGTATCGGGGATATCGTCGGAAGCGTGGAGTTTAAAATCGGGGATCGCGTCATCGGGAGCCTGCCGGTCTGCGCGGCGGAATCGGTGCCGAAAATCAGCTATTTCGGCCTTTTGAAGAAAATGTTCGGAAAATTTTTCCTCGGCTGACGCACGAAAATATTTCCGCTCATAGCTTTTCGTAAAATGCGAATCCTATATCCGAGAGAATTCTCACTTTTTTGAGGAGAAAAGGCCGGCCAAAAGCCGCCGCTCTCCTGATAAAGGACGGTTTGACCGCGCGGAGGGGCTTCCTTGCGCACGGTCGGAAAGGATACGCTATGAAAAAAATTCTTTTTTCTCTTCTGCTGGCCCTGACGCTTTCCTCCTTTGCCGGATGCGTAAGGGGCGGTAACGTCGGGGATGAATCCGACACCGAAAGGGAAGAGCAAACGAAAGAAACGGAAAGAGAGACGGAGGGCGCCGACTCCGGAACGGCTGATCGTGGGGAGGAATCCGGAATCCCCGATTCCGACCTGCCCGGTGGGGAAGGAAGCGGCCCGGAGGAACGGATCTTCGGTCGGGAGCTGCTCCCCGGAAATCGGATCCCGGGCGTCGGCGGCGAAGGCGGAATCTTTGATTTCGGGTATTAAGTAAAAAAGTGGGCCTCACGTAGGCCCACCGTGGGCCTCATGTGGGCCCCTCGGGCCCCACGCGGGCCCTTTCTTTTTGCCTACGTGGCCCGCCAGGATGAAAATTCTTTTTCCACCGTTCCGACGCAAAAGGGAAGAAAATTTTCCCCGGCCGTCCCGACGCGAAAGGAAAAAGGCCGGATTCGGAGAAGGTTCAAAGGATGGCCGCGCCTGTCATGCCGGAAAAATCGCTCTCCCGCCGAATTTTTCAATTTTTTGTATTGACAAATTTCCCGGGATATGATATAATAATCACCGTTGATTCTTTTTGACCGAAAGAGTCGCATGGAGAAGTCGCGTAGTTGGTCGAGCGCGCACGACTGGAAATCGTGTAACCCAGGAATGGGTTCGAGAGTTCGAATCTCTCCTTCTCCGCCAGCGGCAAGCCGCCGCTCCCGCACATCGGGGGGGCAGACAGCTTGCCGCCATTCTTTTACCCCCACGGCAGGGCTTGGATGGAAGCTCTGCGATCCATAAAAATCGGCAATCCGCGTCCGTGGGGTGCCGATTTTTACTTCTTCACTCTTCACTGCATGGCGTTCGTCGATTTTTGACGGAATTTTACAGCCCCGTACCATCCGATTCCCCCCTTACCCCCGCGCTCTTTCGGTATTTCCCGACGGAAATCCCGGCGTGGTATTTGAAAAATTTGCAGAGAAGCTCCACGGAATAAAAGCCGAGGCGGTCGGAAATTTCCTTGAGGGAAAGGTCGGGCAGGCGGCAGAGCGCCATGATTCTTTCGAGCCGGTACCGGGCGATTTTTTCGCTCAGGCACTCCCCGTCGATCGATTTCATCACCCGGTTCAGATAGGCGCGGGAACAGCTCATCGCCGAGGCGGCCTCCTGCGAGGTGACCGGACGGTCGGCGTTTGCCTCCAGCCAGTCGCAGGCGCGGCGGTAGAGGGAAAGCTCGGTAAGGGAGGCGGCCTCAATGCCCGAAAGGTCGTTCAAAAGGTCGAGAAGGAGCGCCTCCCGGACGCCGGGGAGGATGTTTTTGCTTTCGCTGAGGCGGTAGATCTTTCCAATTTGAGGGAAATTCCCCGACACGGTAAGTGGGGAGGCCCCCGGCTTCCCGTTCAGGAGGGGAGGGAAGGGCGAGGAGCGGAAAAGAATTTTTATCCATTCGGAGGGAGATG
>CANQQT010000099.1 GCA_947626065.1 uncultured Clostridia bacterium
CCGTCGTGCAGGTTGCGTGGGAAATGGCGTCGGTGACGTTGGAGAAGCCGCCGTACCGGCTCTCAAAGAAGCGCTTCTTGTAATC
Source organism: uncultured Clostridia bacterium (assembly GCA_947626065.1). Taxonomy (GTDB): domain Bacteria; phylum Bacillota; class Clostridia; order Oscillospirales; family CAG-272; genus Colimorpha_A. The sequence continues at coordinate 86 of CANQQT010000099.1, forward strand.
GATGTCGCTTTCGGCGCGGAGGGCGATGGTCGCCATTCTCCGAACGGCCTCGATGGGATATTCCCCCATCGCCGTTTCTCCCGAAAGCATGATGGCGCTGGTGCCGTCGTAAATCGCGTTGGCCACGTCGGTGATCTCCGCCCGCGTCGGACGGGGATTGTGGGTCATGCTTTCCAGCATCTGCGTCGCCGTGATGACCTGCTTCCCGGCGTTGTAACAGCGGGAAATCAGCTGTTTCTGAATGATCGGGATGTTCTCCATCGGCACCTCGGCTCCGAGATCTCCCCTCGCCACCATGATGCCGTCGGCCTCGTTCAGAATCTCCTCGATGTTTTCGACGCCCGCCGCGTTTTCAATCTTGGCGATCACCCGAATGCTGTGATTCCCGTTTTTCTCCAGCTCGTCGCGGATGGCGCGGACGTCGTCTGCGCACTGGGTGAAGGAGGCGGCAATGAAATCAAAGCCCTCCTGCACGCCGAAGGCGATGTCCTGCCGATCCTTGTCGCTCAGAAAGGGAATCGAAAGACGGATGCCGGGGACGTTGATCCCCTTCCGGTCGGAAAGGGTGCCGCCGTTGCGGACGGTGCAGGAAATCTCCTTTTCGCTCACGCCGGTGACGGCAAGCTCAATCAGCCCGTCGTCGATGAGAATCCGACTCCCGACCGAGACGTCCCGCCAGAGGCCCGGATAAGTAATCGACACGCCGGAGGCGTCCCCCGGGCGGTCGTCGGTATAAAGGGTGAAGGGAGCGTCGGCCTCCAGCGAAACACGCCCTTCCTTAAAGGTTTTGAGACGGATCTCCGGGCCCTTGGTGTCGAGCAGAAGCGCGGTGTGCCTGCCGAGCTCCCCTCTCAGCTTCTTGACCAGATCAATCTTATGCTTGTGCTGTGCATACTCCCCGTGGGAAAAGTTGATTCTCGCCACGTCCATCCCGGCAAGAATCAGCTCCCGGATTACCTCTTCGGTATCGGAAGCCGGGCCGAGGGTGCAGATAATTTTCGTCTTTCTCATAGCCGTAACCCCTTCCCTTTCGGAAGGTCTCCTTTCCGTCCTCCAACGGTGTTTTTTATCCCTCAAATGAGAATTTTATCCCTCAGACAATGGTTTTTATCCCTCATACGAGGGTCTTTATCCCTCATACGAGGGTCTTTATCAAATTGCAGTCAAAAATCCAGCAGGAAATCCCGCCGTCAAGCGCCTTTATCAAAGCGGCAAGGCGCGGCAGAACCGGATTTTCGGTGTAATAATGCCCGGCGGCGATGACGGTCACGCCCTTTTCGGCGGCGTCGGTCATGCTGTTGTAGCTCATGCTCCCGGTGAGGTAGGTGTCACAGCCCGCCGCGATCGCGTCGTCGAGCAGATCCTTCCCGTCCCCGCCGACCACCGCCACCCGGCGGCAGGGGCGGCCCGAGAAAACCGCCTCGACGAAGGGGCAGGAAAGCGTCTTTTTCACGAAGGAGAGGAAGGCGTCGGCCTCCTGCATCTCCCGCAGCTCTCCCATCCGTCCGATACCCTCCTCGGAAAAAGGACGGGCGTCCCGCAGGCCGAGCAGCTCGGCGAGAACCGTATTGACGCCGCCCTCCGCCTTGTCTAAACGGGTATGAAAGGACATGACCGAGATCCCGTTTTGGATCAGACCGGTCAGCTTGGGGGAAACCACCGCATGAAGCGGGTGAAAAATCAGGGGATGATGGGAGAGAATGACGTCAAAATTCCCCCGCTCCGCAAGGGAAGCCGCCTCCTCCGTCACGTCAAGCGTCAGAAGGATATTCTTCACCTCCCGCCCGGGATCGGGACAGCACATAAGGCCGTCGTTGTCCCAGTCGCAGGAAAGTGTGGGAGGAAATTTTCTGTCAAGAATCCGGTAGAGCTCCGCGACTTTCATATCGTACCTTCCCTTCTGAGAAAATTCTGTATAAATTTTGGGGCGCCGGGGCTTTTGCCCGTCGGGTCTGTTGTTCCTTGGGCCTTCTAACCGCCGGGGCCTTTTAACCGTCGAATCTTTTAGACGTCGGGACTTTTGTCCGTCGATTCTTTTTTGCCCGTCGAATCTTTTGGCCCGTCGAGCCTTTTAGCCGTAGGGACTTGGGGGCCGTCGGGCCTTGGGATGCCGGGCATTTCGCGGAGGCAGACGCCCGCGCCTTACGTTCGCGGCCTATCGGAGGGCGTTTCCCTCGCAAGAAGGCGCGCCGCCTCCTCAAAGAAAAGCCGATCCTCCTCCTTTTCCTTCCCGGCCCGCGCCCGTCCTTCCGCGGCCAGCTCCCGAGCTCTCAGCTTTTCCCTTACGTACCGGAAGAAAAGCGCATCCTCCACCCGGGAGCCCTCCCGACCGAAGGCCAGCTCAAGAGGCGAAAGCTCCACGCGCTCCCCCGTGTATCTGCATAAGAGAATCGGGTAGAGCTTCCCCTCCCCGGCAATTCTTTCGCTGTCGATGGAAAAACCGTTTCCGCAGAGAAAACCCCGGAGAAACGCGACCTTCGTCATCGGTTGGAGAATCAGGCGGATATCGGGATGCTTTACCTCCGGCTTCCCCTCAAGAATCGCGGCGATCGTCTCCCCGCCCATGCCCGCGATCACAATATCGCAGAGTGGGGAAAGGGAAATGCCGCTCAGCCCGTCGCAGAGAACCGTCTCTACCCGGCCGTCCAGTCCCGCCTCCCGCACCGCTTCCCGCGCTTTCCGGAGAGGGCCCTGTGCGATATCGCTTGCCACCGCGCGGGGGACGGTTCCGTCGGAAACCAGCCGGATCGGGAGATAGGCGTGGTCGGTGCCGACGTCGATCAGCCGAACCCCTTCCCTTACCGAGGCGGCGACAGCGCTCAGACGGGCGTCGAGCCGGATTTGCCGGTGCTCTTTCATGCTTCCCTCCGAAAAAAGGGCCGTCGCAAAAGAAACATTCCGTCTGCGGCGGCCCCTGGGCTCCGTTCGGCAGAAAAAAACTGCGAACGCGGTTCGGGGCTATCGTTTCGGCAACAGCCCCTTTTTTTCTTACTTTTTACTGAGATATCCGTTGATTTTGTCCACCAATCCGTCGGGATCGGTTCCGTGAACCAGACACGCGGCCTCTATGCTCTCGCCTCTTGAGGCGGGACAACCGAGGCAGTGCATTCCGATTTCAAAGAAAAACTGAGCCGTTCCGGGGTCCTCATCAAGAATATCTCCGATGATGGTATCTTTTGAGACTACCATTGACAAATCACCTCCGATTTGATATAATACCTGTATTGTCTCCATTATAACGCAGACAAACCGTTTTGTCAACAATTTTCAGAGATTCCCAACGGAAACTTTGCTGAAAATTAACATTTTCATTCCCGAAAGGAGAAAACGCCATGTGTCTTTTCTGTCAGATCGTCAAGGGAGAAATCCCCTCCACCAAGGTCTACGAGGATGAAAAAATCCTCGCCTTCCGTGACATCAACCCGCAGGCGCCGACCCACATTCTGATCGTGCCGAAGGAGCACATTTCCTCGGCGGACGAAATCACCCCCGAAAACAGCGGCGTCGTGTCCGCCATCTTTGAAAAGGTGCCGCAGATCGCCCGCGCGGAGGGGCTGAAAAACGGCTACCGCCTCCTCACCAACTGCGGAGAGGACGGCTGTCAGAGCGTCAAGCACCTGCATTTTCACCTTCTCGGCGGGAAAAAGCTGACCGAAAGAATGGGCTGAGCCGACTTTAGCGGCAGGGAGAACAGAGAAAGGCGGAAAAGCCCCGCTCGGCAAGCGTCCGGGCGGCGAGCGCCGCCTTTTCTTCGTCGGAGAAAAGGCCGAAAACCGCCGTCCCCGACCCGGTCATCCTCGCGCCGAGGGCAC
>CANQQT010000100.1 GCA_947626065.1 uncultured Clostridia bacterium
CCGGCCCGAGCCAAGCCGGAGCCACTATTTCTGACACAGTCCGCCACCTCCGCGCGCGACGGCATCGAGGGCCGGGATACGCGAGGCCTCGAAAGGAGTGCCACGGGCCGCAACATCAAGTGAAACGGCCCAGCCCCAAATTAGTTGGGCCCCCGCTTGTAAACGTGTTCCGGTATCGGCCAATGGCCCGACATCATGCAGGGGCGGGCCCGTACCCAGTTAAGGATTCAAGCCGCGTGGGGCGCAGAGGGGTGGTTCCGGCGGGGAGGACGGGGGACGCTTCCCCTGTCCTTCCCGACCGGACGAATTTCTTTCAGCATTTCTTTTTTCGTCAAAAGAAATGCGAAAAAAACTTCGGGTTTAGGCAATGAAATGGCCTGTGCAGAGCCCACGAAAGTGATTTTTGGGGGCAAATGTATTTTTCGTACAGGCGAAAGTATCGCGCAAAGCGCAAGTGTGGGCCGCCGCCCACGAAAGCTATTTTTCCAGAGCAAAACTATTTTTTTCACCGGCAAAAAGGCCGCAGAAGCAACGAGCAGGGGGCAGAGCCCACGGGGCCGGACACTGGGCGCAAAACTATTTTTCCACCGGCAAAACCGCCGGAAGCATTGACAGGCCGGGGCAGTGGCCCCCATAAAAAACATAGGAGGAAAAAGATGGGAAGGATACTGATTGCGGATGACGAAGCGAAAATCCGGGCGCTTGTCCGGAAATACGGCTCCTACGAGGGCCACGAGGTCGAGGAAGCCTCAAACGGGCGGAAGGCGCTGGAAATGGCGCTTTCGAGGCCCTACGATTTGATCATTCTCGACGTCATGATGCCCGAGCTCGACGGGCTTTCGACCTGCCGCGCGATCCGACGGAAGTCGGAGGTTCCGATCCTCATGCTTTCGGCGCGCGGGGAGGAGTACGACCGGATCAGCGGCTTTGAGCTGGGGGCCGACGATTACGTCGTCAAGCCCTTTTCGCCGAAGGAGCTGATGCTCCGCGTCGAGGCGATTCTTCGGCGCACCGGGAAGATCCCGCTTCACCTTCCGGGGCCGGAGGATCCGACGCATGAGGTGATGAAATTCGGCGGCCTGACGGTGGATTTCACGGCCCGTCTGGTCTTTGTTGACGGGGAGAAGGCCTACCTTTCCCCGAAGGAATACGATCTTCTCTTCTATTTTTGCCGGAATCACGGGATCGCGCTTTCAAGAGAGAAGCTCCTGACGGAGGTCTGGGGCTACGATTTTTACGGAGACGACCGAACGCTCGACACGCACATCAAGATGCTGAGAAAGAGCCTCGGGAGCTGTCGAAAGAGAATTGTCACGTTGAGAGGGGTCGGATACCGCTTTGATGACAACTGAGGAATTGCCCGAAGAATTTTCCGAAGAACAGCAAAATAGAACCGATTCGGGGAACCCTGCCGACAATGAGCCCGCGGAACCGCAAAATAGCACAAGCCCAATGAACGCAAGCGGAGCAGCAAGCGGCACCGCAAGCGGATCCGCCGACGTCCCGGATTTCTCCCATTTCGCCTATTACGACGCGGCGACCGTCGGAATCGACAGCGCCGGATGCCCTCGCGACAACCGCTCCGCCGACCGCGCCCCCGAGCGCGTCGTCCTTCGCTTCGGCGATGAGCGCCCGTCTCTCCCTCGCCGCCCCCGCCGCCTCCCCAAGGTGAAGTGGAAGCTCTTCCTTTATCTCACCGGCTTCGCCGCCGTCCTTCTCATCGCCCTCTGGCTCTGCCAGGTCGTCTTCCTGAAGGACATCTACCGCACCGTCAAGACGGCGGGCATCAAGTCCGCCGCGGCGGAGCTTTGCCGCTCGGTCGACGATCCCGAGGCTCTCTCTTCCCGCGCCGAAACCGTCGCGCGCCGGAAGGAGGTCTGCATTCTCGCCTACCGTATGCTGGGGGAGGGCCGCGCCTTTCAGCTCCTCTCCTGCGACGTCGTGAAGGATTGCGCCATCCATAACATCGCCGGGGAGGGCGTCTTCACGCTCTACCGCGCCGCCTCCGAGAACGGCGGGGAATCGCTCCGCTACTACCGCTACGACTCCGAAAGCCGCCGCTACCTTTCGATCAAGGCCGGGGAAGGGAACGGCTCCCCCGAGAGCATCATCTATTCCGTCGTCGTCCCCGACAGCGAGGGCTCCGACGTTCTCTTTCTCTTCAATTCCGTCGTGACTCCCGTCGACGCGACGGTTTCGACGCTCAACATGATTCTCGTCGCCGTCAGCATTCTGACCGTTCTTCTCGCGCTTCTCCTCGCCTTCCTCTTCTCCCGCCGGATTTCAAAGCCCCTGACCGATATCACGGCCTCGGCTCTGAAATTGGCCTCCGGCCAGTATGACACCGAGTTCAGGAGCGGCTCCTATCGCGAGACGGGTCAGCTCGCCGCCGCTCTCAATATTGCCGCGAAGGAGCTTTCCAAGGTCGATCGTCTCCGCCGCGAGCTGATCGCCAACACCTCCCACGACCTCCGCACGCCTCTGACTCTGATCGCCGGCTATGCGGAAATCATGCGCGACCTTCCGGGGGAGAACACCCCCGAGAACGCTCAGGTGATTCTCGACGAGGCCAACCGCCTCTCCTCCCTCGTGAACGATATGCTCGACATTTCCAAGCTTGAAAGCGGCGTTGAGAAGGCAAATCCCGAGCGATTCTGTCTGACGACCGCCCTTCGCGAGGGGATGAGCCGCTACAGTCGGCTCTGCCGCCGCGACGGCTACACGCTCCTCTTCTACGCCGAGCGCGAGATCACGGTTGTGACCGACCGCTCGAAGCTCCTTCAGGCCTTCTACAACCTCGTCAATAACGCTCTGACCTACACCGGCCCCGATAAGACGGTGATCGTCCGTCAGACGACCGAGCCTTCGGCTCCTCTTCCCGGCGAAGCCTTCACCGTTCGGATCTCTGTGACCGATTCCGGTCAGGGCATTCCGGAGGAACAGCTTTCTCTGATCTGGGATCGCTACTACCGCGTCGACGCGGAGCACAAGCGCGCCGCTCAAGGCACCGGCCTCGGCCTTTCGATCGTCAACAAGATCTCCGCCCTCCTCGGCGGACGCTGCGGCGTGGCAAGCCAAATGGGCGTCGGAAGCACTTTTTGGATCGAAATCCCCGGCGAACCGGGGATGCGGGGGATGCGTTAGGGGGCTTTTTTGGAAAAAAAGCCCCCCAAACCCCCCAAAAACTTTTGTAGGGAATTTCTCTTTGGGCTTGCGGCTCGGGCGTAAGCCCGAGAAAAAGCAAGCCCGGCGGCTCTGGGGCAGTTTTTGGCTCCATCTGCCGGGGAAGAAAGCAAAAAACGCACAAAACAGCACCCGGTGAAGGAACCGGATTTGCGGCCCGGCGCAGTGTCCCGGGCGACAGCCCCGGGGAAAGCAACGGCAGGAAAAAATAGTTTGGCGCAGAAAAGGCGCAGCGGCGCAACGACGAGCAAAGTATCCCGGCCCGAGCCAAGCCGCCCATTATTCGGGCGGCATCGAGGGCCGGGATACGCGAGGCCTCGCAAGGAATGCCACGGGCCGCTGATACGGGTAAAACAGGCCCGGACCGAACCAAGCCGGAGCTACTGCTTCTGACACATCCCGCTACCTCCGGGAGCGACGGCATTGAGGGGAGGGCCTAAAATAAGGTCATGCCTTCGAGCCGCAGAGAGGTGTGGGGGTGGTTCCGGCGGGGGCGGGGAAACTTCCCCGGAGCCCCCAGAAGATTCGGCACACGAAGTGTGCCGAACTTCCGAAGTTCGGCGCTTACGCCGAACTTCTGCGGACAGAATTTCTTTCAGCATTTCTTTTTTCGTCAAAAGAAATGCGAAAAAA
>CANQQT010000101.1 GCA_947626065.1 uncultured Clostridia bacterium
GCTCTTGGGTTCGTCGACAACTACGCCCCTTCTGGACTTCCACCACAGACCGACGACATGCCCGTCATACAAAAGAACGCCGGGGACAACGGGGCCCCCGGCGGGAGGACGGCGCCGACTTCCCGGCCCGCTCTCTTCCTTATTATTTTCTGCGCTTTTTCAGTTCCTTCCGGGCCTGCTTGAGTTCCTTATCCAGCTCGTCAAGCTCCTGCTCCAGCGCCTCCGCGATATAATCGCCGGTGATGACGGCGGCGCGGATCATCGCCGCGGTGGCCAGAATGGCGTCCTCTACCTCCTGCCCGATGCCGAGCAGCTCGAGGTCACCGGTTCCGTCCTCGTCGTAGAGAACGACGTCCGGCACGCCGTTTTTATCGGTGTCTCCAAAATAGAGGTTGAATTCCCCGTCTCCGGTAAGGTCGACGGCCAGCGTATCGATATCCCCGTCGCCGGTGGTATCGAGAAGCGCAAGGTCGGCCTCTTTGTCGCCGTCGATATCGATCAGGATTTCGTTTTTGGCACTGCGCAGCAGGGCTTTGTGCCAGTCGCGGTCGAATTTCATCTTTGTTTTCAGTTTTCTCAGGGTTCCCATAGTCTGTTCTCCTTATCGTCCTTTTTCGGCGGAACGGCTCGCCCGAAATCTATAGGAGGCCGTTTCCTGCCGTTATTTGTAATTTTATCACAGAATTCGGAACGAAAAATAAACAAAGTTTAATTTTTTTGAAAAAATTTGCGGAAGGCAACGTTTTTATTTTTTTCCTCCCGTTTATCCGTTGCGCCTCTTCCCTTCCGCCTCGGCAAGGAATCTGCGGATGACCTCCCCGGCGCCGGGCGGGACGGTTTCGCGGCAGGAGACGACGTAGGCGCTGAGCCTTGCCGCCGCGTCGAGGGAAAAGGCGACGTCCCCGGTTTTCTTATAGAGGCAGAAAAAGGCGGCGCCGAAGCTATCCCCCGCGCCGACGGTCGAGAGAACCTTCGCGGGGCAGGCCTTCTGCTCATAGCGGCGGCCTTTCTCAAAATCATAGCCAACCGTGCCCTTCTCCCCGCAGGTGAGGAGCAGGAGCCGGATTTCCGGAAAGCGTTTTTCTATCGCCGTGGCAAATTTCTCGGCGCTCATCGGCCTTCCGTAGAGGGCCTTTGTGACGTCCGGCAGCTCCTCCTCGCTGATTTTCGCCACCGTCGCGTGGGACAGGCAAAATTCTATGCTCTCCCGCGAAAAATAGGGGCTTCGGAGGTTGACGTCTGTATAGCGTTCGGGGAAGCGATGCCGAGTCAGCAGTTCTTCCAGCGTTCTCTTGTTTGACTCTCCCCGCAGGGCAAGCGTTCCGAAGGCGACGGCGTCGAAGGATACGGGGAGCGGCTCGGAAAGCGCGATAAAGTCATAAGCGGCGACCGGCGGGAAGAAATAGGTCGGGACGCCGCTTCCGTCAAGGCGGATTTTGAATTCTCCCGTCGCGCCCCCGTCGGTCACGGCGATAAAGTCGGTCTTCACGCCCTGCGCGGCGATTTCCGACAGCGCTTCCCTCCCCGCCTCGTCCTCCCCGACGGCGGAGGCCAGCCACACCTCCTCCCCGAAGAGGGCGGCGTAGGCGGCGAAATTCAGGGGTGCGCCTCCCAGCGCGCGTTCCCCGTTTCCGTAATCGTCCCAAATGATTTCTCCAAAAGACAACAGCTTCATCTCAGCTCTCCCATATCGATTTCAGCGGATGGATTTCAAGCTCCTTGACGGTACAGTCAGCGGTTGCCGAAAGCTCAAGGTAGGGGAGGTTATAGTCGGAATAGGTGATCCGGTCGGTCAGGGAATAAAAGACTCTTCCGCCGTCGAGATAGATCTCGACACTGCACCGGTCGACAAGAAGCGAAAGCTCCCATCCTTTCCCGACAAGGGATGCCGGGAAGGGCTCCCCGTCGAGCTTGGCGTTCCCTCCGATGACTCTGACGCTGTTTTCCGAGGCGTCAAGGGCGATCCGAACCCCGAAGATTCTCATAGTCAGACGCGCCGTATCCTCCGGGAAAATTTTCATTTTCAAGAAGGTCGGCGCCGGGGCCAGCGGAATTTTCTCGGCCTTTTCCCTGCTCACCGTGAAGGACGGTCTCGTCTCGCTTCCATCGTAGAGCTTTTCAATCTCCCGAATCGGCTCGGTGCAAAGGGTGTACAGGCTCCCGTCCTTTTTCAGGAACAGCTCCCTCGGGAAGCCCATCTGCCCGCCGATCCGCGGCGTAGGAAGCGACCATTTATCCCAGTCGATCCGGATCCTTCGCCCGTCCTTCTCCCCCGCAATCACCTGTCCGGCCTTCGCGCCTCTGCCGTAGAGCAGGGACCGCGCCTCCTGGATCGGGCGGAAGGCGTCTCCCGTCATATCGCCGACGAGATAGCGATCCTCGCAGGCCATGAGAATCCACCTCCGGCGCCCGTCCTCGGCGACGATCGGAAAGAGGTTGGGGCATTCGATGTCGCCGGGGATTTCGATTTCCTGCACCGGGCTCCAATGAATCAGATCCTCCGAGCGATAGAGGCCGAAGCGGTTCTGCTCCAGATAGAGGGCCATGGCATAGGCGTTCCACTCCTCGCAGAAGATGACGTAGGGGTCGCGGTTGGAGCCGACAATATGCGGAAGAATCGGGCCTCCGCCCCGCTTTTTCACGGTTTTCAGCGCGTCGGTCGAATAGGCGAGGTATTGGCTGAAGGGACTGGTCGCCGTGTAGAAAAGCGCCACGGTGGGGGTGTCGCCCTCCTGAAGTCCGAGAAGGTTTTTCTCATCCAGCACGGCGCACCCCGAGAACATGGTTCCGGTTTCGTCGGGGAAAAGGGCGATATCCTTCTCCTCCCAGTGGAGCAGGTCGCGGCTGACGGCGTGGCCCCAGTGCATATTGTTCCATTTGTTTTCACAGGGGTTGTATTGGAAAAACATATGGTACTCGCCGCTGATATAGATCATCCCGTTGGGGTCGTTGTTCCAACCGTTTTTCGGAGAGAAATGCACCTGCGGCCGGTAGGGCTCCCGGTAGAGGTCGGGCAGGAGCTCCTCGTCGCTCTCAACAAATTTCAGCTCCATTTCGGGCTCGACCGTCAGCGTCAGCGTCTTTCCCCGGTAGGCCGAGACGTCGATATGCGCGTAAAAATCGGGATCCCGGTTATCCAGCCTTATTTTTAAGGAGTACTCCTTTTTCCCTTCACAGAAGAGGGTCAGCGTTTTGGTGGCGGCGAGGGTATGTACCGGAAAAATCAGATACTTGGTTTTCACATAGACTTTCATGGAAAATGCCTCCTTACACTTGACAAAACGGCGGTTTTGCCTATAATTTATATTGAGTATACCGCAAATTCCCACCGTTTGCAAGAGAAAAATCAAACGCGAAAAGGAAAAAATGTGACATGATTTACACGCTTACGCAGGCCAAGCGCTATGAGGAGCTTGAGCGGCAGCCGGAGCCGCAGTTTTTGGAGCTTGTTTCGGTAAAAAAAGAGGCGGTCGCGGCAAAGGAAGAGCTTTCCTTCCCGCCCACCGACCGGCACACGCTTCTCTTTCTTTTGCGGGGAAGCGTTTTGATCCGGGAGACGGGGCGGGAGGCCCTCCCGGGGGAGCTTCTCCTCTCCCCGCGTTTCTTCGGCCTGACGCTCTTCCCGACATCTCCCTCCGAATGGATAAAAATTCTTTTCCGCTCCTCGCCCTTCCCTCCCCTCCTGAACGGGAAGCCGGGGGCGTTCCTTATGGAGGTCGGCAGGAAGAACGGGTGGAACTACCGGCAGGAGAAAAAGAAAACTCTGCTCCTGCAAAAGTGGGA
>CANQQT010000102.1 GCA_947626065.1 uncultured Clostridia bacterium
CCGTGGCCGCCCCGTGGCCCCTTAAGTCGGGCCGTTGGCCCTCCGAACCGGGGCCGGGCGGCCGTAGGCGGTAGTGTCCCGGCTTCGCTTTCCCCGTGCTACCGCCCGGGCCGCAAGCCGAGGGCCTGTCCCGCCGGGTGCTGCGCCTCCCGATTTTTCACCCACTTTCCCGGTAGAAGAGACCAAAAACTTTTCCCGGGTCCGATAGCGTGCGGTTGCCCGCCCGCTGTATCGGCCCCACCGGCCCCAAGAAAAAAACCCTACAAAAGTTTTTGGGGGTTTGGGGACTTTTTTCAAAAAGTCCCCAATCGCGTCCCTTCGCGTCCTATTTATAAGTGAATCTGTCGCTTTGTTCGAGGACGACTGCTGAGCGGATGGATTCGACGTTCAGGGAAGCGATGGTGTCGGAGTTGAAGGAGGTTTCGATGACGCGCTCGGTGAAGCGGATTTTCGCGTCGAGGTCGGAGGAGTCTCCGAGGGAGACCTTAAAGCGGCCTCCGGAGGCGTAGAGGGTCAGATGATAGCGGTCGGAGGCGTCGATCGCGTCGACGGTGGAGTAAAATTCCATGCCGGAAAGCTCTCGCAAAAAGGAGACGAAGTAGGGAAGATTGGAGGTCTTCACAAAGCGGAGAACCTCTCCGGTCACGGCGTAGTCAACGCCCGATAGAATCAGCTCGGTGACGGGAACGCCGAGAAGCTCCATCTCCTCGCGGTAGTGGTGGCGTGAAATGACGCGGAGGTCGGAGGATAGAACGTACCAGTCCCCGCAAATCTCGGAAAAGTAGGCGGGAGCGTCCTCCTCAACGGTGATGATGAGCCCTGAGGGAAGAACGCGCTTAAAGCTCACGTCGCGAATGTAGGGGAATCGGGAGAGAATCCTTGACTTCGCCTCGGAAAGACGAATCCCGAAAAGGTTCGCACTGGGGCCGAAATCGCAGGCTTCGAGAATCTCTTCGTCTGTGTAGCGTTCGTTTCCCTTCACGTCAACGTCCTCGAGCCCGAAAAAGAGCACGAGGCAGACGAGCCCGACGGCTGAGGTGAGAAAGATGGCGAAAAGAGCATAGAAAATCTTCCGACGGATCGCGCGCCGGCGGTTCTTCGAGCGCAAACGCGTAAAAGAATCGCGATTCACAAGCTCCGCATTATTCATCATCCTCTCACCTCCTTTGTTTTTTATGTGCGCTCCGCGGGCCCTGTGTTTGGGGCCACTGCCCCGACCGGTTCCCCTCTAAAATCGAATTTTTTCGCATTTCTTTTGACGAAAAAAGAAATGCTGAAAGAAATTCGTCCGGTCGGGAAGGACAGGGGAAGAGTCCCCCGTCCTCCCCGCCGGAACCACCCCACCTTACCCCCTCTGCGGCACGAAACGGTCACGTGGTGTTGGCCTGCCCCTCCATATGTCGGGCCGGGCAGAGGCGGCGGACTGCTTTTGTAACAGCGGGCCCGACTGATTCGGGGCTGGGCCCGTATGAGGCGGATTTTGCGGACAGAGGCATTCACTTCTGAACTTCGCGTATCCCGGCCCTTGATGCCGGGCCGATGGCCCGGCTTGGCTCGGGCCGCTGATACGGGTAAAACAGGCCCGGACCGAACCAAGCCGGAGCTACTATATCTAACACACCGCTCTGCCTCCGCGAGCGACGGCATTGAGGGGAGGGCCTCAAAAAAAGTGACCGTTTCGTGCCGCCGAGGGGGGGTAGGGGGTGGTTCCGGCGGGGGAAGGGGGGATACCCCCTTCTCCCGACCGGACGAATTTCTTTCAGCATTTCTTTTTTCGTCAAAAGAAATGCGAAAAAATATGGGTTTTGAATGGAAAACAGTTGGGGCAGAAACTACGAAAGTGCCTTTTTGGTGCAAAAGAAATTTTTTACCGGCGAAAGCGCCGGAAGCGGCAACAGGTCGGGGCAGTGACCCCAAACATCCGGGGCCCGGGGCAGTTGCCCCGGAAACTTACCCCTATTATATCACACTTTTGCCCTGTTGACAAGGGCTTTGAGTTCATTATAGATGAAAATATTTGCGCCGGGGAGGGCGAAGGGAGCGATGGAAGACTCAAGGGAAGAGCGGAGGGAGCGGGAGGAGAGGAGGGAGTCGACGGAGGAGGCGAGGGAGTCGCCGGTGAGGGAAGACTCCTCGAGGAGGAGAGCGGCGCCCGAGTCGGAGAGAAGCTTCGCGTTCTTGAATTGGTGGTTGTCGGTCACGTTCGGGGAGGGAATCAGAATCGAGGCCTTCCCGAGAAGAGCGAGCTCGGAAATCGTCATGGCGCCGGCGCGATTGATCACAACGTCGGCGGCGGAAAGGCGATAAGGCATATCGTAAATGTAGTCGACGAGGGAAAGATTCGGGAATTTGTCGAGCCCTCGTGAGCGAAACTCCTCGAGGAGGGAAGGGTAATTCTTCACTCCCGCCTGATGAAGATGGTGAATCTCGGGATGAAGGGAGGAATAATTTTCCATCATGTCGAGCACGGAGGAGTTGATCGCGGAAGCGCCGAGGGAGCCGCCGCAGGAGAGGATCGAGAAGCGGTATTTCCCGTTGAATCCGAGCTTTTCGCGGGATCCCTCCTTCGTGAGATTCGAGAAGTCGCTCCGCATCGGATTCCCGGAACGGAGGACGCGGCGGGCGCGGGGGAGGGAGGAGGCGGTCGAATCAAAGTTGACGAAAATGATATCCACACGAGGGGAAAGGAGCTTCACGGAGACGCCGGGAATCGCGTTGGATTCGTGGAGAGCGGTGGGGATTCCGAGCTCGGAAGCGGCCCGGATCAGAGGCCAGCTCACGTAGCCCCCCGTCCCGACGGCGAGGTCGGGCTTGAATTCTCGAATCAGGGCCTTCGCCTCGCGAACGGAGGAAAAAGCGAGCTTCAAGGTCTTGAGATTGGAGAGGGAAAGGGAGCGACGGAGGCCTCGGATATCGATGGTATAAAGGGGATATCCCGCCTTCGGAACGAGCCGGTTTTCCATTCCGGAGGGGGTTCCGACGAAGGCGATTTCCGCCTCGGGATCCTGCTTTTTGAAGGTGTCGGCGATCGCGAGAGCCGGGTTGATGTGGCCCCCGGTGCCGCCGCCGGTCATCAGTATGCGCATGACGTTTACTCCTTTTAAGGATGCGCCCGGGGGGCTTTTTGGGAAAAAGCCCCCCCGGACCCCCTCAAAAACTTTTGTAGGGATTTTTTCATGGGCTTGCGGCCCGGGCGGAAAGCCCGGGGAAAGCGAGCCCGGCGGCTCTGGGGCAAGTTTTTGGTCTCTTCTGCCGGTATAGGTGGTACGGAATCGCACACAGCAGTACCCGGCGCAATGACGGGCCAAAGTAGACCGGCCCGAGCCAAGCCGCCCATCATTCGGGCGGCATCGAGGGCCGGGATATGCGAGGCATAGAGGCGAGGGCTTCTGTCCGCTAATACGGGTAAAACAGGCCCGGCCCGAACCAAGCCGGAGCTACTATATCTGGCACAGTCCACTATCTCCGCGAGCGACGGCATTGAGGGGAGGGCCTCAGAAAAAGTCAAGCCTTCGTGCCGCAGAGAGGTGTGGGGGTGGTTCCGGCGGGGGCGGGGATACTTCCCCGGAGCCCCCAGAAGATTCGGCACACGAAGTGTGCCGAACTTCCGAAGTTCAGCGCAAGGCGCTGAACTTCTGCGGACA
>CANQQT010000103.1 GCA_947626065.1 uncultured Clostridia bacterium
CCGTATTCAAAGAAGGTCGGCTGGAAATTGATTTCCGGGGTGGCGGTAAAGACGATCTGATTGGGATCGACGATGTCCTTCCCCGACACGATGACAAAATCGCCGTATTCGATGGCAGGCGTGCTGAGATAGAAGACCGCCGGGGACTGGACGTTGGCCTTGAAGCGGTAGGTGGCCTCCCCGTAATTTTCCCGGCCCTCCGCTTGATACCATTTCGCCTCGACGCTGACGTCGTAGACGGTATTGTCGGAGAAGAGCGCGGGATCCATGTTTTCATAGGAATCCTCAAACACCATGACTCCCTTGCCGTCCTTCATTGTCACGTAGAGATAGTCGGGCGCGGTGTCGAAGGAGAGCTGGAGGCCTCCCGACACACTGCAGGACGGCACCTCCTCGGAGACGTCGGTCATGCTGTCGACAAACTGCCCGCTCTGGCTGAGGAATTTCCATTCCATTCTCTGCGGCAGAACCTTCTGCGAGGCGACCGAAAGCTCCGGCTGAACGGCGGAGGGATAGAGGAAAACCGCGTATTCGGTGGACAGGAAGGCGGAGGCCGCCGCCGGGGAAATCTTGAAATAATTTCCCTTCGCGTCGCGGTAGTACGCGTTGTTGGGATCGCTTGTGAAATAATATTTGTAGAGAGATTTTCGGTTGTAGCTGGTATATTCCGCCGTGAAGCCGGTGTAGGTGGACTCGGCGGCGGGGAGGGAGGCGACCGCCTTTCCGGCGTCGTTGATGGCGAAGAGCCGGTCAAAAATGCCGCTTTCGCTGGCCTTTTCGTCGCTTCGCGAGAAGGTGTACTCCTTCCCTTCCGGCATCGAGACGACGATCTGCGACACGGCGCGTCGGGTCACGGGATGGCGCTGGGCCGACAGATAGGAGGTCACCGCGACGACCGTCGGCAAAATCAGAAGAAGGGAGGAGAAAACCGCCGTTAAAATCTTCTTTTTCATGGAAACGCCCTTTCTTTCAAAACTCTTATTCGGCACAGGGCCGACAACGCCGTCGAAACGCCTCCCAAAGGCGGCGGCGCTCTTTCGGCAAAATCCTCTTTCTCTATTATACACAAAAAACGCGGCGCGGTCAAGTAGGAGAGGCAAAATTCTTTGCACTTCGGCAAAAAAGAAGGCCTTTCCGCAAAAATCCGGGGCATTTTTCGGGCGGACGGGAGAAAATGCGTCATTTCCCTCCCGTTTAAGACAACCGGTCGGGACGGTATATAAAAAATCTCCGTCCCCACAAGCGATTCCGCATCGCGGGGACGGAGAAATTCGTGTGAATGATTCGGGGGTGTACTTACGGGGTCGTAATCACGGGCGCCGTCTCGGGCGTGACCTCCGCCGTCAGCTCCTTCCCGTCAAAGTCTACCGTGATTTTGCTGTCGGGGGCGACGTCCTCCGCGAGGATCTTTCTCGCCACCAGCGTCTCCACCTTCGACTGGAGGAAGCGCTTCAGCGGCCGGGCGCCGTAGACCGGGTCGTAGCCGTTTTCGGCGATATATTCCTTCGCCTTTTCGGTGACGCCGAGGGAAATTCTCTTTTCCTCAAGGCGGGAGGCCAGCCCGGCAAGAAGCAGATCGACGATTCCGGAGATATTCTCCCTCGTGAGCGGCTTATAGAAGACGATTTCGTCCAGTCGGTTGAGAAATTCCGGGCGGAAGCTCCTTTTCAGCAGAGCCGAAACGGCTTCCCTTGCCTCTCCTGAGATTTCCCCGTCGCTTCCGATTCCGTCGAGAATCACGTCGGAGCCAAGATTGGAGGTCAGAATCAGGATGGTGTTTTTGAAATCGACGGTTCTTCCCTGACTGTCGGTAATCCGTCCGTCGTCAAGAACTTGAAGCAGGATATTGAAGACGTCGGGATGCGCCTTTTCCACCTCGTCGAAGAGGATGACGGAATAGGGCTTGCGGCGAACCGCTTCGGTAAGCTGTCCGCCCTCGTCGTATCCGACGTATCCGGGAGGGGCGCCTATCAAGCGGGAAACCGAAAACTTTTCCATGTATTCGCTCATATCGATACGCACCATGCTCTTTTCGTCGTCAAACAGCGCCTCGGCCAGCGCCTTGGCAAGCTCGGTTTTTCCGACGCCGGTCGGGCCGAGGAAGAGGAAGGATCCGATCGGGCGCTTGGGATCGCGGATCCCGGCGCGGGAGCGGAGAATCGCGTCGCAGACCTTTTCGACCGCTTCGTCCTGTCCGATGACCCGGCGATGGAGGGTTTTGTCGAGTTCGAGGAGCTTTTCCCTTTCCCCTTCCATCAGTCTTGAGACCGGAATCCCCGTCCAGCGGGCGACGATTTTGGCGATTTCCTCCTCGGTCACGGCGTCCCGGAGAAGCGTGGAGTCCTTCTCTCCCTTCGAGGCCTTTTCCTCCTCCTCTTTCAGCTCCTTCGTCAGCGCCGGGAGCTTTCCGAATTTCAGCTCGGCGGCCTTGGCGAGGTCGTAGGCGTTCTGCGCCTGCTCGATGGCGGCGTTGGTTTTGTCGATTTCCTCGCGGAGGCGCTGAACCTTGCCGATGGCGTTCTTTTCGTTGTCAAGCCGCGCCTTCATTGCACTGAAGGTCTCGCGCATCTGTGAGAGCTCCTGCCGGACGCCGGAGAGCCGCTCGGCGGAGAGCTTGTCCTTTTCCTTGGAAAGCGCCGCCTCCTCGATTTCGAGCTGCATGATCTTCCTTGAAATTTCGTCCATCTCGGTGGGCATCGAATTCATTTCGGTTTTGATCAGCGCACAGGCCTCGTCGACGAGGTCGATGGCCTTGTCGGGCAGAAAGCGGTCGGAGATATAGCGGTTGGAGAGGGTCGCCGCGGCAATCAGCGCCTGATCGTGAATTTTGACGCCGTGATAGACCTCGTATTTCTCTTTCAGTCCGCGCAAAATCGTGACGGTGTCCTCGACGCTCGGCTCCGGGACGGTGACCGGCTGGAACCGTCTTTCCAGCGCAGCGTCCTTTTCGATGTAGCGGCGGTATTCGTCAAGCGTCGTCGCACCGATGCAGTGCAGCTCGCCACGGGCAAGAAGCGGCTTGAGCAGGTTGCCGGCGTCCATTGCGCCCTCCGTCTTTCCGGCGCCGACGATGGTGTGCAGCTCGTCGATGAAGAGGATGATTTTCCCATCGGCGGCCCTGATTTCGTTCAGAACCGCTTTCAGCCTCTCCTCAAATTCGCCGCGATACTTCGCACCGGCAATCAGCGCCCCCATGTCGAGCGCAAAGACCTCGTGGTCCTTTAAATTCTCCGGCACGTCTCCCTTGACAATCCGCTGTGCCAGCCCCTCGGCAATCGCCGTTTTGCCGACGCCCGGCTCCCCGATCAGGCAGGGGTTGTTCTTCGTCCGCCTGCTGAGGATCTGGATGATCCGCTCCGTCTCCTGCTCTCTGCCGACCGTCACGTCGAGCCTGTGCTCCGCCGCCAGCTCCGTCAGATCCCGGCTGTAC
>CANQQT010000104.1 GCA_947626065.1 uncultured Clostridia bacterium
TGCGGAAAGGAATTTGACCGCGAGGAGCACAGCATCGGAAGCGAGTGGAAAACCTCCGACGAAAAGCACTGGAAGGAGTGCACCGCCTGCGGCTATAAGACCGAGGAAGCCGCCCACACGATGAGCTGGGTAGTCGATCAGGCCGCCACCACCGAGAAGGAAGGCTCCCGCCACGCGGAGTGTTCGGTATGTGAGGCCGAAGGGAAAACCGAAAGCATTCCGAAGATAGAAAAAGGTACATGGGACGGGAAAACGGCGGATATTTCGTGGTATCTTGCCAATCCCAACGCCGAGAGCTATCTTCTTACGAAGCCGGAGGAGCTGTACGGCTTCTCGCTTCTCGTCAATTTCCGTGACTTCACCTTCTTCTGCGATAGCGACGGAAAGGTCGCGATAAACGCGGACGGTCTGCCGATTTACAAGACTCCTGCGGGAAGCGTTCTTCCGACCGGTTCGACGGTTCCCGACGGGCTTACCTCTTTGAAGGGTTCTTCCTTCCCGGGTAAGACGATCCGCCTCGGCGCCGACATGAACCTGAACGCGATGCCCTTTGTCACCATCGGGCATACCGGGTCGTTCCAAGGGATCTTTGACGGTTGCGGGCATACCGTAAAGAACATTCTTCTCACGCCGGAGCGCAACTTCCATCTCGCTTATCCGACGCAGTATCGGTTGGGCTTCTTCGGATGCCTCGCCCTTGGCGGAGAGGTCCGAAATCTGACCCTTTCCGACATGGAAATCGACGTCGCAATGCCTACCGGCTCATCGGTCGGCCATATCGGCGCCGTGGCGTGCGACCTCCAGAATACCGCCTCGGTGGAAAACGTCCGGGTGGAGAGACTGAAAATTTCCGTCTCCTCGAAGGGTGGAAACAATACGCTGGTTCTCGGGGCCGCATTCGGAGACGATGCCAGCACGGGAACGATTAAAAACATCACGGTTTCGGGGTACAGCTATTCCTCCACCTATCCCGGTGCGATTCTCACCGAAGAGGACGGGATGATCGGAAGACTCGGAAGCAGTGCAAGCAAACCGACCGGCCTTCTTCTGAGCGAGGAGGAAGTCCCCCCGACTTTCGATGCGCTGTTTGCCGTCGGCGCGATTACGCTTCTCAGCCTCGGCGGACTCTTCCTCCTCGGGAAAAAGAGAAAAGTCGGAGCCGGACGGTGATATAAGCCAATTGTCGACCTTCGGAAAAATTCAAAATTTCAATTTATGAAAGGATCTTCCGCCCGGGCCTCTTCTCGGGCGGAAAAGGGTAAAGCCATGAAAACAAACATGAGAAAAATTCTCACACTTCTTCTGGCCCTCGTCATTTTCACACTCTGCAGCTGTTCGGGAGGCGGAAACGGAAAAGAAACCGAAGCGGCGAGTACTGCCGCCGGAACCGAGGCGGGAAGTGCCGCGGGAACCGACGCCGGAACCGCTTCCGGAGACGGGACGCAGGCGCAGGAAACCGAAGCTCCGGGAACCAACGCGACGGAGACGGAGCCTTCCAACCCGGGCGGGGAGGAAACCGACGCGCCCGACCCCAACGACACGACGGTACCCTTCGACAAAACTCAGCCGTGGGACGGCGTCAGCGCTTGCTTTGATTGGTATGTACACGGCGACTACAGTCACTTTGAGATCAAAGACGCTTACGACCTTTACGGCCTGACGCTGATTGTCTCTCGCGGAAACGTCGGCGGAGCACTCTACTATGATGCAAACGGTATGTTGATCCTCGACACCAACGGCGACGGAAGCGTAGAGGACGAAGCCGGTTATAACGCAGACCGGGCCGTCGGCGGCGATAAGCTGGCGGATTGCACCGTGTACCTGACAAACGACATCGACCTGAACGGTAAGATCTGGCTTCCGATCGGCTACAAAGGCTCCTTCCAGGGGATCTTTGACGGCGATGGTCATACGGTTTCCAACTGGGTGGTTGACGGCTCCGTCGCCTACGCGGGAACCCCCAGCGCCTATCACTACGGTTTCTTCGCATGGAACGCCTATGACACGATTCAGAATCTGACGCTGAGCAACGGCACCATCAACGTCGATGCGATCGAAGGCGGAAGGTGGCAGTTTATCGGGATTTTTGGTGGAAGTGACGTCCAAGACTGTCATTTGAAAAACTGTAACCTCTACGATATCACGGTGAACATCAATAACGAAAACGTGATCGATACGTATCTGGGTTATACCTTCACGAGAATCCGGAACGTCACCTCCTCGGTGGAGAATGTAAACGTCTATAATTTCACGGTCAACAATCCGCACAACATTGAAATCAAGGAAAACGCATACGACGGCTTCATCGGAAACACAACGGTGGATATCCTCGTCACCGGCTGTCAGGTTCTCACCTCCGACCCGCGCTGAAAATGTTTGAGCCGTTCCCCCATGCGGGGGAACGGCGACAATGAAAAGAGGAACCGTCTATGATGAAAAGAAAAATTCTCCCGTTTCTGCTCCTCTCCGGCCTTCTCCTTCTGACGGGATGCGCGGGAGGCTCCACAAGCGGAAACTCCACAAGCGGAAACTCCACAAGTGGAAATTCCACAAGCGGAAATCCCACCGGTACCGCCGTCGGAACTTCCGCGGACGTTTCCGCCGTCGGATCGGAGGAGACAAAGCCGGGCGGCGCGGATATCCCCGGTACGGACGCATCCGGAAATAACACGACCGCCCCCGGAACCGAGGCCCCTACCGACGCCACCTCCGGCCTTCCGGAAACCGACCCGCCGGCGACAGATCCCCCGGCGACGGAACCCCCGGC
>CANQQT010000105.1 GCA_947626065.1 uncultured Clostridia bacterium
AATGGGAGAGGAGTAGGGAACCATCGCAAATTCGCCGAGGAAGGAGGCCCCCTCGTCCATGGAAATCATCTGCTTTAGAATTTCCGTCTCGCGAGCGGTCTCACCGGTAATTTCAACCGCCTTGCCGCCCTCAAATTTCACGGAGAAGGAGCGAATCAACTGACCGCGGTAGGAGAAGGGAAGAGAGGAGCGAACGAAGCCCTCCGCTTCCCCACGCTTCGGAGTGATGAAAATTTCCTCGCTCGGAATGTTCGGATTGTAGACAATGCCGCTGCCGAGAGCCGATTCGGCGCCCCCCATGAAGAGGGAGCCCTCAATCAGACCGACGGTGAGATCGGTGCCGTTCTGGGAGCGAATGCGGAGCTTCCGAAGGCCCAAAGAGTTGAGCGTGCGGCAGCGGGAGGCGAGGGAGGCGTTGTGGTCGTCCCAAGCGGAGGAGGGATCGGGGCCGTCGGCGCGGGAGGCGGTGAGAATCGCTTCCCAGAGATGCTCAACGGCGGAGGAGGTGCGCTCGGTCGGGAAGACCTTTTTCGCCCATTTTTTGCCGGGAACGGCGGCGATGACCCATTGATATTTGTTCTCCATAAGGTCGCGGTAGGGCTTGAGAACCTTCATGCGGGCCTGCATGGATTTGGCGTATTTCGATTGATTGATGCCGGAAAGGCCGTCGGGATCCTCGGAAATCAGATGAATCATGCAGGGGAGAACCTCCGAACGGCGGCGAGCCTTTTCCTCCTCCCATTTTTCGACACGGGAGAGGACGCGGAGGGAGCGGTGCTTGAGGTTGACGCGGGAGAGGGGCTGATAGCTCCAATCGACGGAGACGGTGGAAGCACCGGCGCGATAGGCGGCCTCCACGACGGTAAGGACGAACTCAGGCTGATCGAGGTCGGCGGTGACGACAACCTCCTGCCCCTTCTGAACGTTCACGCCCTTGCGGACAATCAGCTCGGCGTATTTTTTCAAAACCGTTTTTTTCATAACCAAGTCCTCCAACTTGAACTTTCGTTTTTCTACATTATAACATAAAACAAAATTCGTTGTCAAGTACTTTCGCACACCCCGCCGCCGGGCACTCTTTTACTTTTAGTGGAACCACCCCACCCCGCAATATTTTCGAGCGTCCCTCTACCTCCACCCATTTCTGTTCCTTCCGTGCGTCGCAGAAACCCGACCTACCGCCGGTTCCCCCTCTGTCCGCAAAGGAAGGACAAGATAAAGCCCAATTCCCCAAAAGTTTTTGGGGGGGTTGGGGGCCTTTTGGAGAAAATTTTCTTCGAAAATTTTCTCCTCAAAAAGAGCCCGTTAGGGCGAGGCCCCCATCGTATTCCTATATATCGTACTTTGCTAAAATTTGGCTCGGGGATTTGCGGAGGAGGAGAAGGACGGGGAGGATGCCGAAGAAGAGGGAGAGGAAGAGGAGGACGAAGAGGACGGAGAGGGCGAGGCCCCAAGGGTAGTAGAAGAGCTGAGACGTCAGGGGAGAGATTAAGAAGCAGGCAAGGAGGAAGAGACTGCTCAGAAGATAGCCGAGGAAGGCCGTCAGGGCAAAGAGAACGCCGGTCTCCACGAGGAAGCGGAAGAGGAGATTGGAGCGGGAGACGCCGATTGCGCGATAGATGCCGATCTCCTTCACACGGGAGAGAAGGAGGGAGCGCATGATGAAATACATACAAAGGCTCATCACACCGAGGAAAATCAGAGTCGAAACCAAGCTGCTGAGCATTCCTTCCATCTCATCGGAAATCATGGTGCGGAAAATATCGTCAGGAGTGTAGAAGGCGTGGGAGGATGGCCCGACGGGAAGGGAGAGGGAGGAGAGCCAAGAGGCGGTTTTGGAAGGGTCGGTGGAGTGGAGAAGCGTGTAGTAGTCGGGACAGGGAAGAGTGTCCTCAAAAGCCTCGCCCGAGCCGCCGTCGGGGAAATTTTCGGAGTAGAAGCTCCTGTCGAGGAAAGCGGAGGGGTCGGTCGGGCCGTTTGTGTAGAGGAGGGAGAGGTAGTCGGAGTCACTCAGAAGATAGCCGACCGTCCCGCGAAGAAAGGAGGAAGGGGAAACGCTCCAG
Organism: uncultured Clostridia bacterium; assembly: GCA_947626065.1. Lineage (GTDB taxonomy): Bacteria > Bacillota > Clostridia > Oscillospirales > CAG-272 > Colimorpha_A. The sequence continues at coordinate 2,064 of CANQQT010000105.1, forward strand.
TAGAGGTCGCGGTAGGAATCCACCTTCAAGGAGGGGTCGGGAAGAGAGGGAAGAGCCGATTCAAGCTCCTCGGGGGTCGGATAACGACCGTAAAGCTCCTTGTATTGAAGGGCGGAAATATATTCCTGACAGGGAATCGGGTCGGAGCCGTTCAGAAGATAGAGAAGGGCCTCGTAAACCCCCTCGTTCAGATAGACGTAAAGGTCGGGATTGTAGGGATCGAAGATCAGACGCTGACGGAGGAAAACGTCGAGGGAGGAGTAGTAGTAGTCGCAGTATTCGTAGCGGTGGAAGAAGGAATAGTCGGAAAGGGCGGTGGAAAATTCCTCGCTGCCGGGGACAAGGTCGGGACGGGAGGAGGCGAGGGAGGAGGAAAACCATTCGTCGGGGGAGAGGCGCTTGCCGTCGTAATCGGAGACCCAGACGGAGTAGTCGTAGCCGTCAAGGGCAAGGGAGCGAACCGTAAGAGGAAGCCCCTGAACCGTAAGAGAATCCCCAAGATGAGGAAGAGAGGGGAGAAGAGAGGAATCGCGAACCGCAAGAATCGTCTCGCCGGGGGAAAGGTCATAGCCGAAGGAGGAAGCGGGGAGAAGGGAAAGAGGGGAGTATTTGTAGAAATCGGAGGCGAGAGCCGAGTCGGAGAGATAAACGCAGGGCTCAGGGGAGGAAACCACACCGCGAACGATCGTCGAAAGGCCGCCGCTGGTGAGATTACAGGTAAGACCGACGAGATCGGAATAATCCGAAATGTAGCCGAGAGGGGACTGCTTAAGAAGACGGTCGGCGAGGGAGGAGGAGAGGAAAATGTCGCGGTCGGAAAGGGAATCCCGGGAGCCTGAGAGAAGGGGAAGCTTTTCCGAAAGAGAATGGCCGAGAATCACAGAGGTGGCCTCAAAAGAGCTGTCGGAGGAGAGGGAAAAGGTCTCAAAATTCCCGGGGGAGAAGGTCAGGGAAACCCCGGAGGAGGGGTAAGAGGTCTGAAGACGGAGCCAGTCCACCCCCGAGGAGTCGGAGCCGAGAGAGGAGGAAAGAAGGGAGGAAACCTCACCCGAGGGCGTGTAAACGTAGAAAACATTCTTGTCGTAGTTTTGGCGAGCGGTAAGAAGCGTGCGGAGAGAGGTGCCGAAAATCGCGGAGCTGAAAACCGCCCAAGCGGCGAAGAGAGCAAGACAGCGGCGGAGAAGCTTTTTCCCGCGCTTGGATTGCTTGCCGTCCTTAAAATGGGAGGAGTAGCCGCTTTTTATCGAGGAAAGAAGGGTGAAGAGACGGCCCGGGCGGCGAAGAGGCGTGGAGCTCTCCTCAAGAGGGGGAAGGGAAAGCGCGAAGGAAAGGCTCGCCGCCTCGCGCTCGGCGCGATCCTCGCGGTAAACCCCGTCAAGAAGAACCGTTTCGCTGTTGTCGCCGAGAACCGTCACGCCGGGGGAATCGACCGAAAGATAGGTGCGGCCACCGGTGTGAACGAGACGAAGACGGATAGGGGAAGGAAGAGGATCCCCGTAGTATTCAAGAAGGGCATTTTCCCCCGAAAGGGAAGTCTTCGGAAGCTCGCCGAGATAAACGGTGTTGCCGCGAAGGGAGGAGGCCCCGGGAGTGCCGGTATTTTCGCGAACCGAGAGAACGCGACCGTCGGAAAGCTCGATCACCGAGTCGCAGTAGAGGTCGACAAGGTCGGATTCGTGGGTGACGAGAAGAACGAGGCGGTTGCGGGAAATCGCCTTCAGAAGATCCATGATTTTTAAAGTGTTCGAAGAGTCGAGATTCCCCGTCGGCTCGTCGGCGAGGAGAATCCGGGGATTCTTCACAAGGGCGCGGGCGATCGCGACGCGCTGTTGTTGACCGCCCGAGAGGGTGTCGGGGAGACGGTGCTTGTATTTGTCCATCCCAACGCCGGAGAGAGCGGCCTCCGAGCGGCGAAGAATTTCCTCCTCGTCGGTCATGCCGCAGAGGCGGAGAGCGGAGGAGACGTTGTCAAGACAGCTTTCGCTCTTGTTCAGATTGTAGTTCTGAAAGACGAAGCCGATCAGACGGTTGCGGATATCGTCGGTGTGACGGCGGATGTCCTGCCCGTCTACCGTCAGGGAGCCGGAATCGAAGCCGTCAAGCCCGCCGATGACGTTGAGGAGAGTCGTCTTGCCGCAGCCGCTCTTGCCGAAAAGGGCGACAAGCCCCGTCTCGGGGAAGGTGAGGGTCACGTCGTTGATCACGTGGATCTCGTTTTGACGGCCACGGTTGTAAAATTTGTTCAGACCGGTAAGGCGAATCATTCGGAAGCACCTCCGCGAAGGGATTTTTTCACGCTTTCACCGAAGAGACGGCGGAGCTGTTTGTGGGTGACGCGGAGCGTCAGAAGAAGCGTGCCGAGGACGATTAAGGCGTATTGCCAAGGGTAAAGATAGACGAATTTCGGATTCAGAGTGGGAGAATGGAAGATAAAACAGGAGGAAAGGAAGAGGAGGATGAGCGCCGGGAGAAGGGAGAGGAGCATACGGACGTAGGTCGAGAGGCGGATCACCTTCACGGGAATGCCCATCGAGCGGAGAATCGCAAGGTCGGACTTTGAGGCCCCGACGGCGTGGGAGGAGCAGAGGTGGATGAAGAAGGAGAGGAAGAGAATCGAGAGGAACCAGAGCCCGCCCATGACGAGAAATTCAATAAGGAAGGAAAGGGTGGACATCACGTCGGGGGAATAGGTGGTGTTCGCGGGAACGGCGATGTAGTCGGCCCCGGTCAGAATTTCAGCGGCGGCTGACGCTGAGGCGTTGTCGGGATAGAAGAGGGAGGCCTGACGGTAGGAGAGGGAAAGAACCTCCTCGGCGGTGTCGCGGATCAGGGAAGGGGAAAGCGCGAGGAGAAGGTCGGGGTCGCGGTGGGTGGCCTTGAGGAGATCGAGGTCGCGGTTGTCGGGAAGGAAATATTCCTCCCCGAAATCCCGGTCAAAACGGTAGACCGCCTGTTGATTGTCGGGGCGGCTGTAGTCGTAGCGGATATATCGCGAGGAGAGGGAAACCGTCAGAGAGGAGCCGGTGCCGACCTGGGAGCGGAGGGAGGAGTCGAAGAGATAGAGCTTCCCGGGAGCCACCGAAAAGGAGGGAAGGAAACCGGCCGTTTGTTGAAGAGTCTCAAGCCGACCGTCCCCGCCGACGCGGGTGACGACGAAGGAGGCCGCGTCATTGTAAGGAGAGCGGAGAAAATAAAGGGCGTTCAGAGTCGAAAAGCCCTCTTCCGTGAGAAGGCAGAGCGAAGGTTTGTTGTTGTCGATGAAATATTTTACGCCGCTGACCGTCAGCTCAAGGTCGAGAACCGTGATTTTGTCGATCAGAAGGGTGCGCTTGCCGAAAAGAGGCTGAAATTCGAGGGGAAGACAGAGGAAAACCTCCTCGGCGCGGGTGGGATAGCGCCCGACGGTGGGGGAGCCGTAGTCCTCCCCGAAGCGGAAGGAGAGGGGGATCCGCGTCGTCTCCTCTTCCCCGTAGACAAAGCCGGTCAAAGAGCCGGAGTCGAGGAGAAGGTCGTAGCGGAGGAGAGAGGAGGCGCCGGTCGAGGAGGAAAGGGATTCAAGCTCGCCGGGGGAGAAGACGCCGCCGTCGCGGCGGGTGAGAACGAGACGGCCCGGGAGAGGGGTGAACATCGTGTGGTCGTCGAAATAGGAGAGGGCGGAGCCGCAGAGAGAGGTGACGAAGAAGATGCCGAGCGTGCCGACCGCCATCAGAAGGCAGAGGAAAAGCGTCAGCTTGGGGCGGGAGGAAAAGACCGCGCCGCCGAGGGAAAAGCCGTTGCGAAGCTCGTCGCGGAGACGGGAAAGCCGACGGAGAAGCTTCCCGGAGCGCGAAGCGCCGCCCGATACAGTCTCAGAATTGGCCGAAACGACGTTTTGAGACGCGCCCGATACGCCGTTTTTGTTTTTGGAATCGGCGTCCCGAAGCCCCTGTACGGCAACCGGGCCGGTTATATCGTTTTCTCTTTCGGAATTGGTGTCCCGAAGCCCATGTACGGCAGCCCGGCCTTCCGGGCCCGGGCCTTTGAGCTGAACGTCGGATTCCACCGAGCCGTCAAAAATGCGGATGTGACGGGTCGCGTAAGGGGAAACCTGATCGAAGCTGTGAGTGACGACAATCACAAGACGGTCGGAGGAAACCTCGTGGAGAAGAGAAAGAATCTCCGAGGAGGTAGAGGCGTCGAGATTCCCGGTCGGCTCGTCGGCGAGAATCACAGGGCTGTCCTTCGCAAGAGCGCGGGCGATCACCGTGCGCTGTTTCTGACCGCCGGAAAGACGGCTGCCCTTCTGATGAAGATGGGAGGTGAGACCGACGCGGGCGATCAGCTCCTTGGCGCGGAGACGGCGGGCCTTGCGGTCGCGGATGTGCATCAGGGAAAGCTCAACGTTTTGAAGGACGGTGAAGCTCTCAATCACGTTGTAGTCCTGAAAAATGAAGGAAATGTATTGCTGACGGTAGGATTCCCAGTCGGATTGACGGTAGTGGGAGGTCGGGGAGCCGGAGATGAAAAGCTCGCCCTCCTCGTAGGTGTCCATGCCGCTGATGACGTTGAGAAGAGTCGACTTGCCGGAGCCGGATTTGCCGGTCACGGCGACGAATTCCCCGCGGTCAAAGGAGAGGTTCACGCCGCGAATGCCAACCGAGACGACGCCCCCGGAAACGTAAATTTTGCCGATGTCCTTAAGCTGTAGTAAAGCCATAACTTCCTCCCAAAAGAATCGTAGATAATCGTCGAAGACGAGCCAAAAACGAAATCGCGCCAAAACCGAAGACAAACGCGCCGACGCTCAATCCCGCCGCCGCCCAAAGCGCCCAAGAGCCGAAACCACCGGCGAACGCGCCGCCCGCGCCGAATAGCGAAGCGGAAAACCGAACCCGGCCCGCCCCCGCGCCCCGCGCCGAATAGCAAAACGGAAAGCCAAACCCGGCCCCGCCGACGAACCCGAACGGACAAAAGGGAAGGGAATGCGGGACAACATTATCTTACCATAGAAAAGGAAATTTGTCAATTGCGAGAAGGTTGTGTATAAAGGACAAAGGCCGCGCCACGCCGAAATTCTTTTCCCCGCCGGGCCACACGCGCCGCGCCCGCGCACAAAATCCCCCTCTACCCCCAAAGACGCAAAAAAGAAAAATCGGTTGCGCCCCCGCGTGAATTTCCAAAAAAATTCAAAAATCCACGGACGCCGCGACCGATTTTGTTTTGTGTGTGTGCCGCGCCGCGCCGACGGTGTTGCGCCCGCACTTTCTTTTGCGAAGAACTTATTCCGAAATTTTTTCAAAAATGTATGTGATAAAATGATATGACCCAAAAAAGTAGAGAAGATCTCCCTATGTTGTGGTATAATTAAGTGACC